>JAOPXU010000226.1 GCA_025964985.1 Nocardioides sp. | reverse complement strand
GCGACGTCGTTGGGGATGTAGTTCATCGTGTCGTAGATCGCCATGCCGGCGTCGACGGAGCCGCCGGGGCTGTTGATGTGGAGGAAGATGTCGGCCTCGGGGTCCTCGGCCGAGAGCAGCAGCAGCTGCGCGCAGATCGCGTTGGCGTTCTGGTCGCGGACCTCGGAGCCCAGGAACACGATGCGCTCGCGCAGCAGGCGCTGGTAGATGTGGTCGTCGAGCACGTTGAGCCCGCCGCCACCACCCATGGTGTGGTCTGTGTAGTGGTTCACGTTCTCGACACTAGCCCGCGGTGGGGACACATCCACGGGATGACGGGCCCTGTTCGCCAGCAGCAGAAGCCAGGCCCGGACGGCGTCCGGCGCGGGCCCCTCCCCGGCCTGTCTAGCCCTGCTCGACCGCGGTCTTCAGCCGGCCGACCGTGGTGGCCATCCCGGCCTCGAGCTCGTCGGCGTGGCCCGCGGCACCGCCGAGCAGCGCCCCGGCGAACAGGCCACTGACCCGGGTGAGGCGGCCCGGCACCGGGCGACGGTGCACGACGCGGGTGCCGCCGTCGGCGGTGGGCTCGAGCTCCCAGATCCAGCGCGCGCCGCTCGAGCGGGTGTCCCAGGCGATCGAGCGCCCGGGCTCGAGGACGGCGACGACCGAGCGCGTCGGCCAGACGACCGGTCCGCGACGGTTGAGGCCGACGTACTGTTGGCCGACCCGCAGGCCGCCGCGCAGCAGCGGCTTCATCGCCAGCAGCTCGGGGCTCCACTGCGACATGCGGGAGAAGTCGGTGAGCGCGGTCCACACGGCGGCGGGCGGGGCCGCGACCGTGGTCTCGGCACGGAGCTCTCGGTCAGCGGGTCCGGTCACCCGCGGATCATGACAGCCAGCGCCGGAGCGAGGCGAGCACCTCGGGGTGGTTGAGCAGACCGAAGTGGTCGGTGCGCCCGACGTGGAGCACCTCGGCGCCCGGGAAGAGCTCGCGGCCCTGCCGGTCGCGTCCGTACGCCGAGCGGGGGCGGACCAGCATGTCGCCGACGAGGTTGCCCACGGGGTGGCGCTCGGACTCGGTGAGCGTGGCGGAGACCAGGCGGTAGCGGGCGTGCGGCAACGGCGGGACGTCCTCGGCCAGGCCGGCGACGAGGTCGTGGACGCCGACCGAGCGCCAGTCGAGCAGCCGGCCGAACGCCGCGGTCTCGGGCAGCACCTGGAGCCCGCGGCTGCCGTGGCCGATGCCCCAGGCAATCGGGGCGCCGAGGTGGGGCGTGCCGAGGGTGACCACGTCGGTGACCAGGGAGTTCCAGTCGGGGGCGGCGGGGTCGGAGGCGACGGCACCGGCGGCCCGGATCACGAGCCCGCCGAGCGAGTGCCCGACCAGGGCGATGCGGGTGACGTCGACGGGCCAGGACTCCATGAGCCGCTGGACCAGCGCAGTGAGCGCGACGCCGTTCTCGCGCAGCCCGAGGCCGGTGTTGACGCGCAGGAAGAGCGGGGTCCAGCCGTCACCCGCCAGCGCCTCGCCGTACGTCGTGCCCGTGCGGTCGCGGTGGCGCTGCCAATAGGACTCGTTCTCGCACAGGCCGTGGAGGAACAGCACGACCTTGCCGGTGGCGGCCGGGAACGCGGTCGTGAGGTCGTCGGGCTCGAGGTCGACGTCCTCGCCGTGCAGCCGGACGGCCATCGGGATGGCCATGTGCGGGCGCTGCTCGAGCAGCCGGTCACCGATCAGTCCGTTGACGGCCGCCGAGACGAACCGGCCGCGCGGAGTGGCCTCGAAGCGCGGGCCGAGGCCGGCGCCGGCGGCCTTGTCGAAGCCGCGCGAGGCGGCGCGCAGGCCGAGGCCGAGGCCCTCGTAGACGGCGGCGGCGATGCCGCGGTGCACGGCCTCAGGCACGGCCGAGGCGCCACCGGTCGCGCGGCGGGTCAGCCCGTGGGCGCGGTCGGCCCAGGCCAGGTGGGTGTCGCGCACGCTTTTGACGACGAGCTCGTCGGCGACCTCGGAGAGCAGGGAGAGGGCGTCGAGCACGCTCGGTCCCGGGGGTGCCTTGGTCGGTGACATGGCGGCCATCCTAGCCCGTTCGGTGCACACCTGTGCACTCACACGCGCGTGGCCGGGCGTCGCGCGGCTCACCACCGGACGGGCTGGAGAACGACGACACCCCGCCGACCGGGCTACCGGTGGGCGGGGTGCGGCGTCGTGCGGGGAGCCGGGGCTCAGGCTTCGTCGTCGGCCTTGTCGGCCTCGGCCTCGGCGGCCTCGACCTCGGCGTCGTCACCCTCGGTGACCTCGGCCTCGGGCTCGTCCTCGCCGATGGTGCCGTCGGGACGGAGGTTCTTGAGCTCGACCGGGTTGCCGGCGTCGTCGGTGACGACCGCCGACTCCACGACCACGGCCAGGGCCTTGCCGCGCAGGATCTCCTGCACGAGGTCGGGGATGTGGTTGTGCTCGAACATGTGGTTGGCGAACTCCTGCGGGTCCTGCCCGGCCTGCTGGGCACGGCGCACGAGGTGCTGGGAGAGCTCGGCCTGGTCGATGCCGAACGCCTTCTCCTTGGCGATCTCGTCGAGCAGGAACTGCGCGGCGACCGCGTCACGCACGCGGCGCTCGAGGTCGGCCTCGAACTCCTCGACGGTCTGGCCCTCGTCCTCGAGGTACTTGTCCATCGTGATGCCGGCCATGGCGAGCTGCTGCTCGACGCTCTGGCGACGGGCGTTGAGCTCGTCGGCGACCATCGTCTCGGGCAGCGGGATGTCGACCTTCTCGAGGAGCGCCTCGAGGACGGCGTCGCGCGCTTCGGCGGCCTGCTCGAGGCGCTTGCCCCGGCCGAGCCGCTCGCGGACGTCGGTGGTGAGCTCCTCGACGGTGTCGAACTCGGAGGCCATCTGGGCGAACTCGTCGTCGATCTCGGGCAGCTCCTGCTCCTGCACCTGGGTGACGGCGACGCTGACCTCGACCTTCTCGCCGACCAGGTCGCCACCGACGAGCTCGGTCTCGAACGTCTTGTCCTCGCCGGCCGACAGGCCGACGAGCGCCTCGTCGAGACCGTCGATCATGCCGCCGCGACCGACGCGGTAGGACATGCCGCTGACCTCGGCGCCGTCGACGACCTCGCCGTCCTTGGTGGCGCGCAGGTCGAGGACGACGAAGTCGCCGTCCGCGGCGGGGCGCTCGACGTCGTTGAGGGTCGCGAAGCGCTCACGCAGCGCCTCGACCTGCTCGTCGACGTCGGAGTCGGAGACCTCGGCGGCGGGGACCTCGGCGGTCAGGCCCTCGTAGTCGGGGACGACGATCGTCGGCTTGACGTCGACCTCGGCGGTGAAGCCGAAGCCCTCGTCCTCGGCGACCTCGAGGCCCTCGATCTCGGGCTGGGCCAGCGGGGTGAGGTCGTTGGCCTCGAGCGCCTCGACGTACTTCTTGGGCAGGGTGTCGTTGATGGCCTGCTCGAGCACGGCGCCACGGCCGACCTGGCGGTCGATCACCATGGGCGGGACCTTGCCGCGGCGGAAGCCGGGGACGTTGATCTGCTTGGCGATCGACTGGTAGGCGGCGTCCAGGCTCGGCTTGAGCTCCTCGAAAGGCACCTCGACGGTGAGCTTGACCCTCGTGGGGCTCAAGGTCTCGACGGCGCTCTTCACAGGTGGTCTCCTTCAGGCTGGGTTCGATCCGGGCGGATCGCGGTGGGTCAGTGGCTGTCGGGGCGACAGGACTCGAACCTGCGATCTCCTGCTCCCAAAGCAGGCGCGCTAGCCACTACGCTACGCCCCGCCAAGCCGGGCCGTCCGGACGCCGGGTGGCGCACGAGGACCCGCTTGGAGCGGATGACGGGAATCGAACCCGCGTAATCAGTTTGGAAGACTGGAGCTCTACCATTGAGCTACATCCGCGCACGCGGGGACCACGTCCCCGTCGACCCGAGGATTCTTCCACAGGGGCCCGTACGCCGACCAAACGGTGCGCGCTGTCGCGTCCGGGACCGGCTCAGGTGCGGTGCACGACGATGACCGCACGGTCGTCGTCCTTCGAGCCCAGCTCGGTGGCGAGCCGCTCTGCGGCGCCGGTGAAGCTGCCGCGCAGCAGCGACTCGGCCTCGCCGAGCATCCGGTCGATGCCGAGGTCGATGTCGCGGCGAGGCTCCTCGACCATGCCGTCGGTGTAGAGCAGCACGGCGTCGCCGTGGCCGAGCCGGCCGTGCTCGACGCCGAACTCGGCGCCGTCGATGAGGCCGAGGACCGGGCCGTCGGTGCGCAGCACCGACCAGCGGCCGCTGCCGGCCAGCCGGTGGACGGCCGGCGGGTGGCCGGCGGTGCGGACCTCGAAGTCGCCGGTGACCAGGTCGAGCCACAGGTGGACGGCGGTCGCGAACCCCTCCTCCCAGCGCTGGCGCAGCAGGAAGTCGTTGGCCGCGGGCAGGAAGTCGTCGGAGGGCAGGGCGCCGAGCAGGCCGCCGAACGCCCCGGACAGCATGAGCGCGCGGGTGCCGGCCTCCTCGCCCTTGCCGGAGACGTCGACGACGACGATCTGGACGCTGCGGCCGTCGGGGGTCTCAGCGGCGACGATGAAGTCGCCGGCGAACGCCGTGCCGCCGGCTGAGTGCAGGGCCGACTCGACGACCCAGCCGGGTGGCAGGCCGGGCAGCCGGCCCTGGTCGAGGATCCGGTCGCGCAGGTCGACGAACATGGTCTCGCCGCGCAGCCCGGCGACGCCGAGGCGGGCCCGGTGGAAGCTGGTGAGGAGCACGACGAGGGCGATGAGGAACTGGACCGCGGCGGCGCCGATCGTGCGGGTCGTGATCTCCTCCTGGACGCTGACGCAGTAGGTCAGCAGCGTCATGTCGAACACGACGAACCAGGGCAGGGTGCGCGGACCGAGCAGGATGCTGCCGAGGACCACCGGCAGCATCAGGCTGGTGAACGGCGTCTGCTCCGGGAAGTAGGAGACGAGGACGGCGACCCCGGTGGAGAACAGCACCAGCACCGCCGCGAGCTTGTTCTCGAGCGTGGCCCCGCGACGGCGCAGTCGCGACCAGGTGCGGCGCAGCGCGAGGCTGTTCGCGGGTCGTGACGCCGCGGGCATCGCGGTGGTCATGGAGTGCCTTCTCTGCCGTCCGACGACCGTGGGGAGCCGGTCGGCCTCAGCCTAGGGCCCGCGAGCGGAAGGCGGGCTGGCATCGCGAACACCAGAAGAGGTTGCGTCCCTCGAGCACGGCGGTCGCCACCCCGCGTCCACACACCAGGCACGGCTGGCCGGTGCGCCGGTAGACGTAGACCTCGCCGCCGTGGTCGTCGAGCCGCGGCTCGCGGCCCATCGCCTCGGGAGTGTGCTCGGGCCGGACGGTGTCGATGCGCCCGCTCAGGACGCCCTCGGCCATCAGCTCGACCAGGTCGTCCCACACCGCCTGCCACTGCCCCACGCGCAGGGTGTTGCCGGGGCGCAGCGGGTGCAGCCGGTGCCGGAACAGCACCTCGGCGCGGTAGACGTTGCCGACGCCGGCGAGCACGCCCTGGTCCATCAGCAGGGCTCCGACCGGCTTGCGGCTGCGCCGGATCCGCTCCCAGGCCCGGGTGGGGTCGGCGTCGGGGCGCAGCGGGTCCGGACCGGACCTCGCCACCACCGCGTCGCGCTGCGCGGCGGTGACCAGCGCGCAGATGATGGCGCCGCGCAGGTCGGCGTACGCCGTCGTCGTGGCCAGCCGCAGCCGCACCTGGCCGACGGGCGGCGGGACGGCGTCGACGCGGTCGTGCACGGCGAAGGTGCCGATGAGGCCGAGGTGGACGTGGACGAACCGGTCGTCATCGAAGCGGACGAACACGTGCTTGCCCCAGGCCTCGGCCTCGGTGAGCACGGCGCCGTGGAGCAGCGCGGCCTCGTCGGCGAAGCGGCCCTGCGGGCTGCTGACCGCGACCGGCCGGCCCCCGAAGGCCGCCGTGAGGTCGCGGGCGAGCCGGTGGAGGGTGTGTCCCTCAGGCATCGGGGTGGTGGTCGGGGTTCTGGGCGACCTGTGCCGACTCCGGCAGCGGCGGCAGGCCACCACCGGTCTCGTACGTCGACAGCTGGCCGATCCGGCGCACGTGGCGCTCGTCGCCGCTGAACGGCGTGGCCAGGAAGACCTCGACGAAGCGGGTCATCTCGTCGAGGGTGTGCATCCGGCCGCCGACGGAGACGACGTTGGCGTCGTTGTGCTCACGACCCAGCGCCGCGGTCTCCTCCGACCAGGCCAGGGCGGCACGCACGCCGGCGACCTTGTTGGCCGCGATCTGCTCGCCGTTGCCGGACCCGCCGATGACGACGCCCAGGCACTCGCCGCCCTCGGCCTGCTCGCGGGCCACCGCCTCGGCGGCGCGCAGGCAGAAGACGGGGTAGTCGTCGACGGCGTCGAAGACGAAGGGCCCGTGGTCGACGGGCTCGTGGCCGTGGGCGGTCAACCAGGCCGCCAGGTGGTCCTTGAGCTCGAGGCCCGCGTGGTCGCTGCCGAGGTGGACGCGCATGGCGAGGAGTCTCCCAGAGCCGCCCGACCGCCTCGACCGTGGCCGCGGGCCTGGACGCCGTCAGGGGGCAGCGCGGCGGACCGGCCGCCGCCTATGCTCCGGCCGTGCTCCGTCCTACGACCGCGCTGGTGTGCGCGGCGATCCTGGTCTCGGGCTGCAGCGGCGGTCCGGGCGGTCCGGCCGACCCGTCCTCGCCGCCCCCGACCAGCGGCTCCCCGGCGGCGCCCGCGGCCGACGACGACGAGATCACCGAGAGCGACTTCGAGGCGGTGGCCGCGCTGCTCGACGTACGGGCGGAGGCGCTGCTGGGCGGCGACCGACGGGCGTTCCTGGCCACGCTCGACCCGGGCAACCGCCGGCTGCGACGTGCGCAGGAGCAGCTCTTCGACAACGTGCAGGCGCTCCCGGTCGACAAGCTGTACTACGGGTTCACCGACACCGGACTGGTCCCGGCCGACGTGCGGGGTGACGACCCCACGATGCGCCCGCCGGTCTTCGAGCACCTCGAGCTCACCGGTGTCTTCGCGGCCCCGGTCGCCAACCAGGTCTCGATGACCTTCGTCGAGCGCGGCGACCGGTGGCTGGTGGGCCACGAGGACGTCGACGAGACCTTCGAGGCGCAGGTGCGCCCGTGGTTCGGCGTACCGATCGAGGCCGCGGGCGACGACGACCTGCTGGTGCTCACCGACCGCGGCGCCGACGTCGGGGCCGAGGAGTTGCTGGGCTCCACCCGCGAGGCCCTCGCCGAGGCCGCCGACGTCCTCGACGAGGACGCCGACCGGCCCCTGCTGGTCGACGCCACCAGCAACGGGCTGACCTTCGAGCTCAGCAACGCCTCCGGCGAGGAGGCCGCGGCCGTCTCCTACAGCGTTGGCGCTGCCGACCGGAAGGGCGAGGAGCCCCGGGCCCGGGCCGGCTCGGTCGTCAAGGCCAACCCCACCGACGTCGAGGCGCTCGTCGACAACGACACGACGCTGCGCCACGAGCTCGCCCACTTCCTGCTCGACGGCTACGGCGACACCAACCCGCAGTGGGTGACCGAGGGCATCGCCGAGTACGTCGGCTACGCACCCGGCCTGCTCGCCGACTCCGTCGCCAGCGACGACCGGCTCCCCCGGCGCATCGCCGGCCGCGACGTCGAGCTGACCCCCAGCGGCCTGTGGGGCAACGACCCCCAGCTCGACTACCTCACCGCCCACGCCTTCGCCGAGCACCTGATCACCACCTACGGCCTGGACCGCTACCGCGAGATGATGGACGTCTTCAAGCGCCGCGCCCGCAGCTCGCCGGTCGTGTTCGGCGAGGGCATCGTCGACGAGGTCCTGCGCCAGGTCTACGGCGTCGGGGAGCGTGAGGTGGCGCGTGCGGGGTTCGCGCTGCTGGAGGGGTTGAGCGACTAGCGCTCGGTCTCGCTGGTCGTGGACGGGCCCGGGCGCGTGGGCCCGCCACTCCCGGCTCGCTGGCACCTCTGGGCCGATGAAGCTCGTGCTGGGCCGATGGAGTTTCGTCGGCCCAGTGAGGGATTCACCGGCCGGCCGGTGAATCCCCTGCTGGGCCGACGAAACTTCATCGGCCCAGCACCGGATTCATCGGCCCAGTACCAGCGTGCGCTCAGTGAGCGCGCAGGAACGCCACGACCGACTGCATCAACGGC
>JAOPXU010000217.1 GCA_025964985.1 Nocardioides sp. | reverse complement strand
TCGCGCTGACCGACATCCTCGGTGCCGAGGACGCGATGGGTGACATGGACTTCAAGGTCGCCGGCACGCGCGAGTTCGTGACCGCGCTGCAGCTCGACACCAAGCTCGACGGCATCCCCGCCGAGGTCCTCGCTGCTGCCCTGACCCAGGCGCGCGACGCCCGCCTGGCGATCCTCGACGTGATGGCCGAGGCCATCGACGCCCCCGACGAGATGTCGCTGCACGCGCCGCGCATCATCACGGTCAAGGTGCCCGTCGACAAGATCGGCGAGGTCATCGGGCCGAAGGGCAAGATCATCAACCAGATCCAGGACGACACGGGCGCGACCCTGTCGATCGAGGACGACGGCACGGTCTACATCGGTGCGACCAACGGCGAGGCGGCCGAGGCCGCACGCGCCGCGGTCAACGCGATCGCCAACCCGATGATGCCCGAGGTCGGCGAGCGCTACCTCGGCACCATCGTCAAGACGACCAACTTCGGTGCGTTCGTCTCGCTGATGCCGGGCAAGGACGGCCTGCTCCACATCACCAAGCTCCGTGGCCTGGTGGGTGGCAAGCGCGTCGAGAACGTCGAGGACGTCGTCTCGGTCGGCCAGAAGATCCAGGTCGAGATCGCCGAGGTCGACGACCGCGGCAAGCTCTCGCTGATCCCCGTGGTCGAGGACGCCGAGGCTCCGGCCGAGGCCGACGTCGAGGGCGACGACTCCGAGGACTGATCCGCTGCTGACCCGTCGCCCCAGGGCGGCGGGTCAGCGCATTTTTGGTGAGGTAGAAGATGCATCACATGCAGACGTCGGGCACCACACGCACCCTGTCGACGGTGCGCGACAGCGGGGGAGCGGTGACCTCGCGGGTCCGTCGTACGGTCCTGCCCAGCGGATTGAGGGTCGTCACCGAGCAGATGGCCGGCGCCCGCTCCGCGACGATCGGGGTGTGGGTCGACGTCGGCTCGCGCGACGAGACGAGCCGCCTGCACGGCTGCAGCCACTTCCTGGAGCACCTGCTCTTCAAGGGCACCCACGAGCGCTCGGCGCTCGACATCTCGGTGGCCCTCGACGCGGTGGGCGGCGAGTTCAACGCCTTCACCGCCAAGGAGTACACCTGCTTCCACGCGCGGGTCCTCGACGAGGACCTGCCGCTGGCCGTCGACGTCCTCGGCGACATGATCACCAGCTCGACGATCACCCCCGACGACGTCGAGGCCGAGCGCGAGGTGATCCTCGACGAGATCGCCATGCACGACGACGACCCCGACGACGTCGTCCACAACCTGTTCGCCGAGCAGGCCTGGGGGGTGACCTCGCCGCTGGGCCGCTCCATCGCCGGCACCCAGGAGTCGATCGAATCCCTCGACCGGGGCCGGATCTGGCGCTTCTACCAGCGCCACTACCGCCCCGAGCACATGGTCGTCTCGGTCGCCGGCAACCTCGACCACGCCGCCGTCGTGCGCCACGTGCGCCGCGCGTTCGGCCGCCGCGACTGGCTGGCCGGCGAGGCGGCGCCCGTCGGACCGCGCCGTGGCGCCAAACGGGTCAAGGTCCACCCGGGCCAGGTCGAGAAGGACCTGCCGTTCGAGCAGGTCAACGTGGTCCTCGGCATGGAGGCCTTCGGCCGCGACGACGACCGGCGCTTCGCCCTCGGCGTCCTCAACACCGCCCTCGGTGGCGGTACGTCGTCGCGCCTGTTCCAGGAGATCCGCGAGCGCCGCGGCCTCGCCTACTCCGTCTACTCCTTCACCTCCCACTACGCCGACTCCGGCGTCGTCGGGGTCGCCGTGGGCTGCCTGCCCGCCAAGCTCGACGAGGTCCTCGAGACCGTGCGCCTCGAGCTCGCCCGCGTCGCCGCCGACGGCATCACCGAGGAGGAGCTGGTCCGCGGCAAGGGCCAGCTGCGCGGCGGCCTGGTCCTCGGCCTCGAGGACTCCGCCTCGCGGATGATCCGGCTCGGCAAGGCCGAGCTCGTCCACGACGAGCTGCTCGAGATCGACGACGTGATGTCCCGCATCGACGCCGTCACCCTCGACGAGGTCCGTGCTGTCGCCGAGGTGTTCTCGCGGCCCGAGATCCTCGCCGTCGTCGGTCCCGCCTGACCTCGGGCCTTCACCACACGTTGGTCGAGGAGCTCGCGCTAGCGAGCGTCACGAGACCACTGACCGCAGGGTCCGCGAGGATCCCCTGCGGTCGGATGGTCTCGTGACGCTTCCTAGCGGAAGCTCCTCGACCAACGTCGATGCAGTCGGCCGGTCAGCGGCGGCCGATGATCCCGACGACGGGCGGCTGCTTGTTGTCGACGACGGAGACGCGGAACCCGCCACCGCTCAGAGCCGCGGACGCGCCCTTGATGATCTTGGGGACGTCCTCGGCGATCTTGGTCTCGAAGAACAGGTGCACCGCGCCGCCGGGGACCACGCGCTCGTGGAGCAGGGCGACCTCGTCGGCGCACTCGCGCACCCAGAACAGGTTGACGTTGAAGGCGAACACCTTGGTGAGGCGCTTGACCGGCACCCGCAGGGTGGCCAGGTCGATCTGGCGGACCGTCAGCCGGCCGGCCTTGATGGCGTCGGCGTTGCGCCGCTTGGTGCGGTCGACGCCCGACTCGGAGCGGTCGATCGCGAAGAGCTTGCCGGTCTCGAGGCGCGAGCAGATGAGCTCCGCGGCCGCGCCTGGTCCGCACCCGATCTCGAGCACGTGGTCGGCGGGCTGGGGATCCATGAAGTCCACCGCCCAGCGGATCCGTGCCGGAATCTGTTGTGCCATGCGTCCACCCTGCCAGAACCGCGTCGGGCGTTCACTCACCAACCCATACGCTGAGCGCGTGGCGGACACGATCGCGGTGGGTGTGCTGGGTGCGCGCGGCAAGGTCGGCTCCGAGGTGTGCCGGGCCGTGAGTGCCGCCGACGACCTCGAGCTGGTGGCCGAGGTCGACGAGGGCGACGACCCCCGCGCGGTCGTCGAGGCCGGCGCCCAGGTCGTCGTCGACTTCACGCACCCCTCGGTCGTGATGGACCACCTGGCCCTGTGCATCGAGCACGGCATCCACGCCGTCGTCGGCACCACCGGCTTCGACGACGACCGCCTGGCCACCCTGCGCGAGCAGCTCGGCGACCCGGCGCGCAGCGGTGTCCTCATCGCCCCCAACTTCTCCATCGGCGCGATCCTGATGATGCGGTTCGCCGCCCTCGCCGCGCCGCACTACGAGTCGGTCGAGATCGTCGAGCTCCACCATCCCGACAAGGCCGACGCGCCCTCCGGCACCGCCCGTCGTACGGCGGAGCTCGTCGCGGCCGCCCGGCGTGCGGCCGGCCTCGGCCCGGCCCCCGACGCGACCACCACGGCGCTCGAGGGCGCCCGCGGGGCGGTCGTCGACGGGGTGCCCGTGCACGCGCTGCGGGTCCGCGGGCTCGTCGCCCACCAGGAGGTCGTCCTCGGCGGGCCGGGCGAGACCCTCACGATCCGCCACGACTCCCTCGACCGCTCGTCGTTCGCCCCCGGCGTCCTGGCCGCGGTGCGCAGCATCGGCTCCCGCCCCGGGCTCACCGTCGGGCTGGAGCACCTCGTCGACCTCGGCTGAGCCCTGGGCCCGAGCCCAGGCGGGCCTGCGCACTTCTGCAGGTGTGTGCGTTGCACGAACGTGGTGTGACACCTACGTCGACGGGCCCTCGCGCGCGCGGGATGGTCGGTGCAGACGGCGCTTGGCTCCGAGCGCCGCAGTACGAGAGGGAACCTCCATGCGCACCACCTTGGGTCTCGCCGCAGCGGTCGTGCTCGCCGCCGGCACGCTCGGCGTCCAGGTCGCCCCGGCCACGAGCGCGGCGTCGGCCGGCCCGGCCGGCACCGCCGCGACCACCACCACGTCCGGCCCGGCCGGCACCGACCGG
>JAOPXU010000213.1 GCA_025964985.1 Nocardioides sp. | reverse complement strand
GAGCAGCCGCCCCGCGGCCGCGGCGGCGACCCGGCCCCCGCGGGCCCGTCCCCGGCTGACCAGCCGGGCCGCGGTCCTGGTGCTCATCGTCGCGGTGCTCGCGGTGTCCTACGCCTCCTCGATGCGGGCCTACCTCCAGCAGCGCGCCCAGCTCGACGACGTCCAGCAGCGCATCGACGCCAGCGAGGCGGCGATCGCGCGGCTCGAGGACGAGAAGCGGCGCCTGGGCGACCCGGCCTACGTCGAGCAGGAGGCC
The DNA here is from genome assembly GCA_025964985.1 of Nocardioides sp. Lineage (GTDB taxonomy): Bacteria > Actinomycetota > Actinomycetes > Propionibacteriales > Nocardioidaceae > Nocardioides. The sequence continues at coordinate 6,834 of JAOPXU010000213.1, read as the reverse complement.
CGCCAGCTGGGCTTCGTGCAGCCGGGCGAGAAGCCGTTCGTCGTGCTCCAGGACGGTGACCCGCTCGATGTCGAGGCGACGCTGAGCGACCCGAGCGCCGTCGACCCGGCCGAGCAGGTCGCCTGGTGGGACGACGCCTGGACCTCCGTGCGCGTGGCCGGCAACCCGCCGCGGCGCACCGACCCGTTGCCGCAGACCAAGATCACCGACCCCGAGGGCGCGCCCACGGAGGAGTCCGGCGAGTGATCGAGCCCGCTGACGAGGCCGCCATCCACGCGCAGCTCGGACGGCCGCCGCGCGCCATCCACGGCGTCGGCCACCGCTGCCCGTGCGGCAACCCCGACGTCGTGACGACCGAGCCGCGCCTGCCCAACGGCGACCCGTTCCCGACGACCTTCTACCTCACCTGCCCGCGCGCCGCCTCGATGATCGGCACGCTCGAGGGCGGCGGGGTGATGAAGGAGATGCAGGCCCGCCTGGGCGACGACCCCGAGCTGGCCGCCGCCTACCGCGCCGCCCACGACGCCTACCTCGCCTTCCGCGCCACCCTCGGCGACGTGCCCGAGATCGACGGCGTCTCCGCCGGCGGCATGCCCGACCGCGTCAAGTGCCTGCACGTCCTGGCCGGCCACGCGCTCGCGGCCGGCCCGGGCGTCAACCCGCTCGGCGACGAGGTGCTCGATCGACTGGGGGAGTGGTGGGCGTCGGGGCCCTGTGTCTCGACCGACGATGAGTGAGGTCGTGGCCGCCGTCGACTGCGGCACCAACACGATCAAGCTGCTGGTGACCGGTCCCGAGGGCGAGCTCGTCCGCGAGATGCGGATGGTCCGCCTCGGCCAGGACGTCGACCGCACCGGCCGCCTGTCCGACGACGCACTGGCGCGCACCTTCGCCGCCGTCGACGAGTACGCCGGGCTGGTGAAGGCCCACGGCGTGGAGCGGCTCCGGGTCTGCGCGACCTCCGCGACCCGCGACGCGGCCAACGCCGACGTCTTCGCGGCCGGGGTGCGGGCGCGGCTCGGCGTCGAGCCCGAGGTGCTCTCCGGCGCCGAGGAGGCCGCCCTGGCCTTTGGTGGCGCGGTGCGCCACCTCGCCGTCGCGCCGGCGCTGCCCGTGCTCGTCGTCGACATCGGCGGCGGCTCCACCGAGCTGGTCCTCGGCGACGAGACCCCCACCGCCGCGCACTCGATGGACATCGGGGCCGTCCGCCTCCACGAGCGCCACGCGCTCAGCGACCCGCCGACCGCGGCCGAGGTCGCCGCGCTGCTCGCCGACGTCGACGCCGCCCTCGACGCCTGCCCCGTCGACCCCGCGGCGGCCGCGACGGTCGTCGGCGTCGCCGGCACCGTGACCACGCTCGCCGCCGGGGTCCTCGGCCTGGCGGCCTACGACCGGACGGCGATCGACCAGGCGGTGCTCGCCGTCAGCGACGTGCAGGCGCTGGCCGAGCGGCTCGTCGCGATGACCGTCGCCGAGCGGCTCGCCCTGCCGTGGATGCACCCCGGTCGCGCCGACGTCATCGGCGCCGGCGCGCTGATCCTGGGCCGTGTGCTGGAGCGCAGCGGCACCGACCGGCTGGTCGTGTCCGAGGCCGACATCCTGGACGGCATCGCGTGGTCGCTCGCCTGACCTCGATCGAGGCGCTCGACGCCCGGATCGTCGACTGCCGCCGCTGCCCGCGCCTGGTGCGCTGGCGCGAGAAGGTCGCGCTCGAGAAGCGCGCCGCCTACGCCGACGAGACCTACTGGGGCCGCCCGGTGCCGGGCTTCGGCGTCAAGGAGCCACAGGTGCTGGTCGTCGGCCTCGCGCCGGCCGCCCACGGCGCCAACCGCACCGGCCGGATGTTCACCGGCGACCGCTCCGGCGACTGGCTCTACGCCTCGATGCACCGCGTCGGCATGGCCAACCAGCCCACCGGCACCCACGCCGACGACGGCCTCGAGCTCATCGGCACCCGCATCGTGTCCGCGGTGCGCTGCGCCCCGCCCGACAACAAGCCGACCACCGACGAGAAGGTCCGCTGCTCGACCTGGCTCGACGCCGAGCTGCGCATCGTCGCGCCGTCGGTGCGGGTCGTGGTGGCGCTCGGCTCGATCGGCTGGGACGCCGCCCTGGCCGCCGTGCGCCGAGCCGGCTGGACCGTGCCGCGGCCCAAGCCGCGCTTCGGCCACGGAGCCGAGGCCGTGCTGGGCGCCCCGCACGGCGAGGTGCTGCTGCTCGGCAGCTACCACCCGAGCCAGCAGAACACCTTCACGGGCAAGCTCACCGAGCCGATGCTCGACGCCGTGCTCGGGCGCGCGGCTGCCATGATCGACCGGTGAGCCTCCACGCCATCACCGTCCTCGGCCACGACCGGCCCGGCATCATCGCCGAGACCACCGAGCGCCTCGCCGGACTGGGCCTCAACCTCGAGGACTCGACCATGACCCTGCTGCGCGGGCACTTCGCGATGATGCTGGTCGGCTCGGGCGAGGCCGGCGACGACGAGATCCGCGCCGCCCTCGAGCCGCTGACCGCCGACGGCACCCTCGCCGTCACCGTGCGCGAGGTCCCCGTCGAGGACACCCCCGCGGTGGCCGGCACGCCCTGGGTGCTGACCGTCCACGGCGGCGACCGCCCGGGGATCGTCTCGGCCGTGGTGGCCGAGGTGGCCCGCGTCGGCGGCAACATCACCGACCTGACGACGCGCCTGGCCGGCGACCTCTACCTGCTCATCGCCGAGATCGACCTGCCGGCCGACGTCGCCGAGGCCGAGCTCGAGGCCGCGATCAAGGCCGTCGCGAGCAGCCTGGGCGTCGGGGCGTCGCTGCGTCCCGCCGAGCCCGACGAGCTGTGAACCGCCTGCGGGAGTGGACGGCGGCAGAGCTCGGCGCCACCGGACGCGTGCTCGACGTCGTCCGCGCGCCCGCGCCCGTGCTCTCCACCCCCGGCTCCGCCGTCGACCCCACCTCGCCCGAGGTCGTCCAGCTCGCCGCCGACCTGGTCGCGACCATGCGGGTCAGCCCCGGCTGCGTCGGCCTGGCCGCCCCGCAGGTCGGCTTTTCCGCCACCGTCTTCTGCGTCGACGTCTCGGCGCACCCCAAGACCCGCGAGCACCACGGCACGTTCGTGCTGTGCAACGCCGAGGTCGTCGAGTCCTCGCGCAACGAGCGGGCCCGCGAGGGCTGCATGAGCGTGCCCGACCTCACCGGCGACGTGAAGCGGCCCTCCCGGATCCGGGTCCGCGGCGCGCTGCCCGGCACCGGCGAGGAGGTCGAGGTCGCTGCCGTCGCGTTCGAGGCCCGCGCCCTGCAGCACGAGATCGACCACTGCGCCGGGCTGCTGTTCCTCGACCGGGTGGCCGGCGCCCACGCCGTCTACGCTCGCCAGACCTACTTGTAGGTCCATCACCAGCTCAGCCCCCGTATCCCAACCGGCAGAGGAAGCGGTCTTAAAAACCGTCAAGTCTGGGTTCGAACCCCAGTGGGGGCACGCACTTGTGTTCAGGCCGACCTGAAGTGGGACCGTGGGGCCATGAGCGACCACGACCACGCCGCACCGGACCTGACCCACATGTTCACCGAGGAGTTCTGGGACGAGCGCTACTCCTCCTCCCAGCGCGTCTGGTCGGGCAACCCCAACGCCCGCCTCGTCGAGGAGGTCGGGCCGCTGACCCCCGGTACGGCGCTCGACGTCGGCTGCGGCGAGGGCGCCGACGTCGTCTGGCTGGCCGGCCACGGCTGGACCGTCACCGGCGTCGACGTCTCCGGGGTTGCCCTCGAGCGTGCGGCCCAGCACGCCGCCGAGGCCGGCGTGGCCGAGCGCACCTCGTGGCAGCGCGCCGATGTCTTCGCCCGCGACCCGCTGCCGACCGGCTTCGACCTGGTGACGGCGTCGTACGTGCACGTGCCGCCGGACCTCTTCGACGACGTCTACCGCCACGTGGCCGCCTCCGTCGCGCCCGGCGGCTCGCTCGTCGTGCTGGCCCACCACCCCGACGACGTCCACACCGGGCTGCGCAACAGCGAGCTCTGCCACCTCCTCTTCACGCCGGAGGCCGTGCACGCGGTCCTCGACCCCGCCGAGTGGGAGGTCGTCAGCTCCCGTGTGGTGAGTCGCGAGCACGTCCACGAGGGCACGTCCCACCAGGTCAGCGACACGGTGGTCCGCGCGCGACGCCGTTCATGAGAGGTTCATGAGAGCGGAACTAATCCACCCTGCCGGGGCGTTCTACCCGGCGACGAGCCGTCTAGGATGGGCTCGTCACGGCAGGCCGTCACGATGGCGGTCAACCAGGCCTCCAAGGAGGAGACCATGCAGAGCAACAACCCGGTGTTCCGTCGCTCGGAAGAATTCAACCGGGCCGGGGGCGCAGCGCAGACCCAGACCTACGCCGGCTACGGCCAGCCCGCCCAGTGGGGCACGGGCGAGCCCGGCAGCCCCCTCGGCTACAGCGACACGCGTCAGCCCACCACGACCGGTGGCCGGATGACCATCGACTCGGTCGTGCAGTCCACCGCGATCACCCTCGGCGTCGTCTTCGTCGCGGCGTTCGCGACCTGGTTCCTCACGCCCAGCATCACGGGCTCGGAGGCGGCCGGCACGATCTACGGCGTCGCGATCTTCGGCAGCGTCATGGCGTTCGTCCTGTCGCTGGTCAACTCCTTCAAGCGCGTGATCAGCCCGGTCCTCGTCCTGGCGTTCGCCGCGTTCGAGGGTGTGGCCCTCGGTGGCATCAGCAAGGTGTTCGACGCCTACTTCGGTGACTCGATCGTGATCCACGCGGTCCTCGGCACCTTCGCCGCGTTCGCCGGCACGCTCGCCGCCTACAAGATCCTCGACATCCAGGTCGGCCAGAAGTTCAAGACCTTCGTCATGGCGGCGGTCTTCGGCATGATCGGTCTGAGCCTGCTCGAGCTGGTGCTCGGCCTGTTCGGCTCGCAGATGGGCCTCTACGGCTTCGGTGCCATGGGCGCGATCTTCGCGGCCGTCGGCCTGCTGCTCGGTGTCTTCATGCTGATCATGGACTTCGACTTCGTCGAGCAGGGCATCCGCAACGGCCTGCCCGAGCGCGAGTCGTGGCGTGCCTCGTTCGGCATGACCGTCAGCCTGGTTTGGATCTACACCAACCTGCTCCGCCTGCTGGCCATCTTCAGCAGCGACTGACCGCTTCCTGACAGACGGGCCGCCCCGCCCCGACGTCGGCGCGTACAGCGAAGGCCCCGGACTCCTCGAGTCCGGGGCCTTCGTGCTGTGTCCGTACGCCGTGCGGTCGGCTAGCCGCCGACCTCCTCGAGCTCCGGCGCGGCGCCCTCGGTCTGCGGGCGGCGGCGACGGTGGCGCAGCTCGACCCATCGACCTCGTACGCCGTGGCGCGCCCCGCCGACCTCGGTGCCGTCGAGCTCGGTGCCGGGCTCGTTGACCGCGGTGATCGCCGCGCGGGTGACCGGCAGGATGCCCTCGCCGCGGTGCGACTCTGGACGGTCCTCGTCGTCGGGGCCCAGGCCCAGGCTGACCAGCACCGACGGCAGCAGGATCCGCGCCAGCGCGCGGTAGCCCTCGACCGACGGGTGGAACTGGTCGGGTCCGAAGAGCAGTGCGGGGGCCGCGGCGAACTCGGGGCCGAGCACCGAGCCGAGCGAGACCGTGCGGCCGCCCTGCTGGATGACCGAGATGGTCTGGGCCGCGGCGAGGCGGCGCGACCAGGCGCGGGCGACCTGCTTGAGCGGCGGGGCGATCGGCTTGACGGTGCCGAGGTCGGGACAGGTGCCGACGACGACGTCGACGCCGGCCGCGCGCAGCCGGTGGACGCCCTCGGAGAGGTGCTGGACCGACTGGCTGGGGGACTGGATGTGGGTGACGTCGTTGGCGCCGATGAGGATGACCGCGAGGTGCGGCTCGATCGGCAGGGCCCGGTCGATCTGGCCGCGCAGGTCGGCCGAGATGGCCCCGACCTTGCAGAACTCGCGCAGGTAGACGCGCCGCTCGCCCTGGGCGGCCACGCCGCTGGCGATCAGGGCCCCCGGCGTCTCCTCGACGCGGTCGACGCCGTAGCCGCAGGCCAGCGAGTCACCGAACAGCGCGATGCGCACCGCGGGACCGGGCTTGCCGCGGCCGTACCAGCCGGTCGCGTCGGGCACCGGGTCGGGCGAGATCTCGCCGATCGTCTTGCGCGCGAGCTTGGCCTCGGCGGTCAGCACGCCGTAGAGACCTGCGCCGATCAGGGAGAGCCCACCGCCGCCGTACGCCGCGGCGGAGGCGAGCCTGCGCGCTGCCCCGGCCTTCCCCATGCCGCAGATCGTAGTGACTGGCGAGTAGGGGCCTAGGTTGTGGGGGTGGAGTACGTGAACTCGATCCTGGACCTCATCGGCAACACCCCGCTGCTCCGGCTCTCCCGCACGCTCGACCTCCCCGGTGCCGAGACCTCGGCGCCCGGCGACGGTCCGCTCGTGCTCGCGAAGGTCGAGTACCTGAACCCGGGCGGATCGGTGAAGGACCGCATCGCCACCCGGATGATCGAGGCGGCCGAGGCCTCCGGCGCCCTGCAGCCCGGCGGCACGATCGTCGAGCCGACGTCGGGCAACACCGGCGTGGGGCTGGCGATGGTGGCGCAGTCCAAGGGCTACAAGTGCATCTTCGTGTGCCCCGACAAGGTCAGCGAGGACAAGCGCAACGTGCTCAAGGCCTACGGCGCCGAGGTCGTCGTGTGCCCCACCGCCGTCGCGCCCGAGCACCCCGACTCCTACTACAACGTCTCCGACCGCCTGGCCTCGCAGCCCGGCGCCTGGAAGCCCGACCAGTACTCCAACCCGCACAACCCGCGCTCGCACTACGAGACCACCGGTCCCGAGATCT
>JAOPXU010000204.1 GCA_025964985.1 Nocardioides sp. | reverse complement strand
CCGGCGTCGGCCTGGGCCTGGGCATCGCCCGCGCCATCGTCATCGCCCACCGCGGCCGCATCGAGGTCACGAGCACCCCTGGTGTGGGCACCACCGTCCGGGCGACGCTGCCGGTGGGCGCTGGCTCGCAGCTGGTGGTGGGTGCGTGGCCCGGTCGGTCCGCGCGCCTGTCGGCGCGGCTTCCGCCTGCGGCGGGCTTGGGGTTCCGTCGCCTGGCGTGGGGTCGGGTGGTCTGGTGGCCTGCGGTCGTCAGGGTCGCGACCTGCAGCTGGCGACGCCGTGTCGCTCATCGACCCGGTCTGTGGCCCGGTCGTGCTCTCCGCGCCACGCCGCGCTTGACGCTTGCCAGGCCGCGACCCTGCCGGACCTCCGGCCCCCAGACCACCCCGGTCCCTGTCCCGGCGCCTGTCCCCGTGGGGGACTGTTCGGGCCGGAGCCTCGACCACACCCTCACCCCCGGGACGGTTACTGCGGCGTGGGGCTCCGCCAACCCGCAGCCGACGCACCACCCCACCACCGACCCAGGCGGGCGCACGCGCCCCAAGCCCGCCCGCAAGCGGAACCTACGCCGAAGGCGCGCAGGCCAACGCAGCCGGAGGACCTCAGGCGCCCGGAGCCGGAGCCGGCGGGTCGACGTTCTGGACGGGCAGGTCGCCGCGCTCGATCTGGGCGGCGACGTCGCGGATGCGCAGGCCGCTGGTGCTCCAGTCCCCGCTCGGCTCCTCCCACCAGGTGCGCCAGCCCTTGCGGGCCTCGACGACCCAGTGACGGCCCAGGAGGACGCGGGCGAGGAGGGCGAAGGGGAGGACCAGGAGCAGGAGGAGGAGCTCGGCGACGGCGAGGGCGAGCACGATGAAGAAGGGGATGCCGAGGACGACGAACAAGATGATGCTGAGGGGGTCGTCGCCGCCGCCCATCCAACCGAAGGTCTCGCCGAGCCATCCCTTGAGGCGACGACGCCACGGCACCCAGCGCCTGCTGACCCGCCACGGCTGGCCGGTCGGGTCCGAGACCTTCACGCGCTCACCCTAGGGGCGGAGGCTCGTGGGGCCGGCGTACCAAAAACGTCACACTGTGTGGTCGTGGTCTCAGGTGCCTCCTAGGGTTCGGGGCATGACGACCGAGGGGACCGCCGTCGAGGGTGGTCTGGACGAGCCGACCGAGCTCGAGCCCGAGCAGGGCACGCTCGACCTGGCGCACCCGGAGGACCGGCACACGCGTGCCGACTGGGAGCGCGAGACCGCGAAGGTGCTGCGCAAGGCGCGTCGGATGGGTGACGACGACCCCGACGCGCTCGTGTGGGACAAGCTGACGCGCACGACGCTGGACGGGATCGCCCTGCCGCCACTGGGCACGTCCGAGCTGCTCGAGGGCCTGCAGACGGCCGGGCGGCCGGCCCGGGCGGGGGAGTGGGACATCCGCGCCCACCTGGCCGAGGGTGACGCGAAGGCGCTCAACGAGGAGGCGCTCGGCGACCTCGAGGGCGGGGTGACGTCGCTGTGGGTGGCGGCCGGTCCCGACACCGACTTCGCGGCGCTGCTGAAGGGCGTCTTCGTCGACCTGGCCCCGGTGGTGCTCGACCCGACCGGCGACCCTGCTGCCACTGCGCGGGCGTTCCTCGACTGGGCCGGCGACCTCGAGCTGCACCCGGCGACCAACCTGGGCCTTCCGGCCTACGACGCCGACGTCGCGCGTCTCGCCAACGAGGCCGGCGTCCTCGGGTTCGTGGTCGACGCGACGGCCGTCCACGACCGTGGGGCCTCCGACGCGCAGGAGCTCGGCTGGGCGATGGCCACGGCTGCGACCTACCTGCGTGCGGCCACCGAGGAGGGGCTGCCCGTTGCCGAGGCCGCTGCGCTGGTGGAGTTCCGCCACGCCGTGACCGACGAGCAGTTCACGAGCATCGCCAAGCTGCGCGCGGCCCGACGCCTGTGGGCGCGGATGCAGGAGCTCAGTGGCGCCGAGCCGGTGCCGATGCGCCTGCACGCGGTCACGAGCCGGCCGATGATGACCCGCTACGACCCCTGGGTCAACATGCTCCGCACGACGGTCGCGGCCTTTGCCGCGGGCGTCGGCGGGGCCGACTCGGTCACCGTGCTGCCGTTCGACAGCGCGCTCGGCCGGCCTGACACGTTCGGTCGCCGGATCGCCCGCAACACCTCCCACCTGCTGATCTCCGAGTCCCACGTGGCCCGGGTCAGCGACCCCGCCGGCGGTGCGTACGCCGTCGAGAAGCTCACCGACGACCTCGCGGCCGCGGCGTGGGTCGTCCTCGGCGAGCTCGAGGACCGCGGCGCGGGTGAGTGGTGGGACACCGCCATCGCCGACGTCGTCGCGGCTCGCGAGACGCAGGTGGCGACGCGCAAGCGCCCGCTCACGGGGCTCAGCGAGTTCCCCAACCTGGCCGAGACGCTGCCCGAGCGGTCCGGTCCCGGCCTGGGCGTCGCGTCCTACGGCGCCAGCTTCGAGGCGCTGCGCGACGACCCGCCCCAGGCCCACGTCTTCCTCGCGACGCTCGGTCCGGTCTCGGCCCACACGGCCCGCGCCACGTTCGCGACCAACCTCTTCGCGGCCGGCGGCGTGGCCGTCGACGTGGCTGGTGCGACCGACGGCGTCGACGCGCTGCTGGCGGCGTACGACGGGCAGGCGGTGGTGTGCCTGGCCGGTGCCGACGCGGTCTACGCCGAGTGGGGCGAGGCCGCCGCGACGGCGCTGCGCGAGGCGGGTGCCTCCCGCGTCGTGATCGCCGGCAAGCCGACCGACTACAGCGACGACGCCTGCGCCATGGGCGTCGACGCGCTCGACTTCCTGACCCGCACGCGAGAGGCCCTGGCATGAGCGTCCCGAAGTCCTTCTCCGGCCTGCCGCTCGCCGGCGGCGCCACGCCGCCGACGCCGCACGTCGACGCCGAGACCTGGGCGAGCCCCGAGGGCATCGACGTCCTGCCGGTCTACGGCCCCGAGCACCTCGAGGGCCTCGACGCCCTCGACACGTGGCCGGGCCTCAGCCCGTTCCTGCGCGGGCCCTACCCGACGATGTACACGACCCAGCCCTGGACCGTGCGCCAGTACGCCGGGTTCTCGACCGCCGAGGAGTCCAACGCCTTCTACCGCCGCAACCTCGCGGCCGGGCAGAAGGGCCTGTCGGTCGCCTTCGACCTCGCGACGCACCGCGGCTACGACTCCGACCACCCGCGCGTGCGCGGCGACGTCGGCATGGCGGGCGTGGCCATCGACTCGATCTACGACACCCGCACGCTGTTCGACGGCATCCCGCTCGACGAGATGTCGGTGTCGATGACGATGAACGGCGCGGTGCTGCCGGTGCTCGCGCTCTACATCGCCGCGGCGGAGGAGCAGGGGGTGCAGCCGGAGCAGCTCGCGGGGACGATCCAGAACGACATCCTCAAGGAGTTCATGGTCCGCAACACCTACATCTACCCGCCGTCGCCGAGCATGCGGATCATCAGCGACATCTTCGCCTTCACCTCGCAGAAGATGCCCCGCTTCAACTCGATCTCGATCTCCGGCTACCACATTCAGGAGGCCGGGGCGACGGCCGACCTCGAGCTGGCGTACACGCTCGCCGACGGTGTCGAGTACATCCGCGCGGGCCTCGGGACCGGCATGACGATCGACCAGTTCGCGCCGCGGCTGTCGTTCTT
>JAOPXU010000191.1 GCA_025964985.1 Nocardioides sp. | reverse complement strand
GCGCTCGGCGAGATCGACGCCACCCAGTCCACGATCGAGGAGCTGGTCGCGAGGACGCTGCGGGGCGTCAATCCGCGGTGGACCGTCCGCGGCGAGGACTCCGCGGCCGTCGCGACGCTCAAGGGCGACCCGCGCCTGGCCGAGGTGCTCCACCGCGCACTGTGGGCGCACCCGCAGGCCCCCACCGAGGGGCTGGTGCTGCCGCGCGGTGCCCGGCGCTGGCGGGTCGCGGCGTACGAGGCCGACGAGGTGATCACCTCGCTGCGCGCCCGTGGCGTGCGGTACGGCGCCGCCCGCGCGATGGTGCCGCAGTCCCTCGCCCACCGCATCCTCGTGAAGATGGAGCTGGCCGGCGACTCCCCCGACGACCGGGTGCAGAACGCCGTGGCCCGGAGCACGCCGGTCAAGAAGTACGCCGCCGAGCTCTGGCCCGCGGTCGAGCCGGCCCGGCTGGTGTGGCGGCTGCTGAGCGACCCCGACCTCCTCGCCGCCGCCGCGGACGGGATCCTCGACGCCGACGAGCAGACGCTGCTGCTCTGGGACCGGCCCGCCAAGAGCCCCGCGTCGACGGCGTGGTCGCTGGCGGACGCCGTCCTGGTCGACGAGGCCGTGGACCTGGTCGAGCGCACGCCGTCGGTCGCCCACATCGTCGCCGACGAGGCGCAGGACCTGTCCCCGATGATGCTCCGCGCGCTGGCCCGCCGCTCCTCGACCGGCTCGCTGACCGTCCTCGGCGACCTCGCCCAGGCCACCACCCCGTGGGCCACCCGCTCCTGGGCCGAGGCGCTGGGGCACCTCGGCAAGCCCGACGCCCACGTCGAGCAGCTGACGCGTGGCTTCCGGGTCCCCGGCGAGGTGATCGAGTACGCCGCCCGCCTGCTGCCCCACGTGGCACCCGACCTGGAGCCGCCCACGTCGGTCCGGCGCTCGCGCGGCGAGCTGCGCCTCGAGCCGGCCGGGCGGCTGGTCGACGAGGTCCGCGCCGCCGTCGGCCGCGAGGGCTCGGTCGGGCTCGTCGTCCCCGACGCCCGGGTCGACGAGGTGGGGGCGGCGCTCGGGGCCGCCGACGTCGCCTTCGCGACCCTCGGCGACGAGGCCGACGTCGACAGCCACCTCGACCTGGTCCCGGCATCGCTGGCCAAGGGCCAGGAGTTCGACCACGTGCTGCTGCTGGAGCCCGCGGGCATCGTGGCCGGCGAGCACGACCGGGTCACCGGGCTGCGCCGGCTCTACGTCTGCCTGACCCGGGCCGTCACCTCCCTGGTGGTGCTCCACGACGAGCCGCTGCCCCCGGAGCTCGGCACACCCTGACGGGGCCGGGTTGCGGGAATCCTGAACCGATCTTGAGGCCACGCACGGGTCGGCGGACCTACGATGGAGGGGTCGATCGGGAGCCGTGGGGCCTCGACGACCCGTCCTCGGAGCCCGTCACCATGTCCGTCGCCCAGCCCGGCCCCCCGTCCGGCACCACCCGCCGCACCGGCCTCCCGCTGACCGCCGCGCTGGTGGTGCTCGGCCTCGTCGCCGCGCTCCTGCTCGCGCTGGCGCCGGCTCCCGCCGCCCACGGCGCGGAGACCGGCAAGGTCCGCGGCCAGATCGTCGACACCCGTGGCCCGGTCAGCAAGGTCCGGATGCTCTGGTTCACCAAGGACTGGTCCTACCTCGGCGCCCGCAAGGTCAGCGGCGGCGGCTACTCCCTCTCGCTGCGCCCGGGCACCTACTGGCTCCAGTTCGTCGACCTGCGCCCGGCGTACGACATCACCAAGAACGCCCCCGAGAACATCAAGGTCACGATCCGCGCCGGCCACACCTCGGTCGGCAACGTCCGGATGCACCGGGGCGCCGCGATCACCGGCACGGTCCGGGCCGGCGGCAAGGTCGCCAGCGGCGCCCGCGTCGTCGCCGCCAACACGGCCAAGCAGTCCTTCGAGGTCCGGGACAACAGGGAGGGGCAGTTAGCCCTCGGCGGCCTGCCGAACGGCAAGTACTCCGTCTTTACCTACGACCGCACCAAGCGCTGGGTCGGTCGCAGCACGTACGCCGGGTCGATGGCCCGCGGCGACGTCACCAACCTCGCGATCGCGCTGACCAAGCACGCCGGCGGCCTGCTCGTCGACCTGTACGCCGGCAGCGAGCCGATCAACAGCCGGGTCACCGCCACGGTGGTGAGCCGCAAGACGGGGCAGTTCTGGACCGCCCGCTCGAACCACGGGAGCATCTCGTTCCAGGGGCTCTTCCCCGGTCGCTACACGCTGATCATGCCGGGCGCCGGGAACTTCATCGGCCGCACCGGCCCGGTCTCCCACGGGCGGGTCAAGCCCGGCCGCGTGGCGTTCGGCAGCTTCCGGCTGACCCAGCGCGGCGCGACCGTCAGCGGGATCGTCGTCGACGGCGAGGACGAGGGCTACGGGCTCGAGAAGGCGCAGGTGCTGCTCTTCGACCAGTCGGGGACCAAGATCGCCGAGACGTCGACGAACTCCGAGGGCCAGTTCTTCCTCACCACCCGCCTCACCAGCCAGGACGGCATGGTCGTGGTCGTGAACCCCGACCCGAACGCCGGTGGCTGGGTGCAGAGCTCGAACGGCTACTGCAAGTTCCTCAAGGGCATGACCGACGCCTTCTCGATCACCACCAGTGACAACGAGGACGTCGGCGCCATCCCGCTGGCCCATGCCCCGGCGGACGAGCAGGACGGGGCCATCCGGTGCTACCCGTCCGACGGCTCCTGACCTGACGTGAGCGACCTCGCGGCGTGGTGGCCGCTCGACGGAGGGCTCGAGCTCCGCGAGCGGCTGCTGGCGGCGTACGCCCACCCCGACCGCGGCTACCACGACACCCGCCACCTCGCCGAGGTCTGCGCCCGCCTCGACGAGCTCCGCGACGCGGGGACGACCTACGACCGCACGGCCGTGCTGCTCGCCGCGTGGTTCCACGACGCGGTGTACGACGGCGAGCGCGACGCCGAGGAGCGCTCGGCCGCCTGGGCCGAGCACGCGTTGCCCGGCCTGGTCGACGACGCCGTCGTCACCGAGGTCGCGCGGCTGGTGAGGCTGACCGAGACCCACCGCCCCGACGACGCCGACGGCAACGGCTGCGTCCTCTCCGACGCCGACCTCGGCATCCTGGCCGCGCCGAGCGCGCGCTACGCCACCTACGTCGCCGCCGTGCGCGCCGAGTACTCCCACCTCGACGACGCCACCTTCAGCGCCGGGCGCCGGGCCGTGCTCGAGGGCCTGGTCTCGAAGCCCCGGCTGTTCCACACGGCCTACGCGCACGAGCGGTGGGAGGACGCCGCCCGCGCCAACGTCGCCTCCGAGCTGGGCCAGCCCGCCTAGGTCGGGCGCGGCTTGCGCCGGCGCAGGCCGGCGGCGACCAGGCGGGAGACGAGCTCGCGCGAGCTGACCGGGGTGGCGCCGGCGGCGACCACGTCGTCGTACCACTCCGACGGGACGTCGTAGTGGTCGCGGTCGAAGCCGCGCTCGGGGATGCCGAGGGCGCGGGCGAAGGCGTGCAGCTCGTCGTAGGACGTGTCGCTCGCGACGTGGGACCACACCCGGCCGTGGCGCTCGACCGCCGGCGGGTCGACCAGGATCACGAGGTGCGGTCGGCGCGCGCGACCGCCGGGCCGTCGAGCAGCAGCCGCCAGGAGCGGACCAGCCCGGCCTCGACGTAGGCGCGCGGCGAGCCGCCGGGGCGGACCTGGTCGCCGACGCGGAACTGGGTGACGCCGGCGCGCGCCAGCCACGGCACCTGCTCGGCGCTCAGCCCGCCGGTGGGCAGCAGCAGCCGGGCGACGTCGGGGTCGCGGGTGGCCAGGGCGAGCAGGCCGTCGTAGCCGTGGGCCAGGCCCTGGGGCGAGCCGGCCGAGGCGACGGCGGTGAGCCCGGGCAGCCGCACGAGGCGGCGCCACGAGCGGCCGAGGTCGAGGGTGGCGTCGACCGCGCGATGGAAGGTCCACGGGACGCCCGGCAGCGAGTCGGCGAGCGCGGTGGTCGTCTCGACGTCGACCTCGAGGTCGGCGTCGAGGAAACCGAAGACCATGCCCTCGGCGCCGAGGGTGAGGTACTCCCCCGCCAGGCCGACCAGCCGCACCAGGCCGGCCCCGGTGGTGGAGAACGTGTCGTCGAGGCGGAGCAGCACCCGCACCGGCACGGGGCTGGCCCGCAGCACCGCCGCGGCCACCGACACGTCGGGCGAGCGGCCGTCGACGTCGAGCGCCAGCCGGTCGGCGCCGCCCTCGACCGCGCCGACGACGTCCTCGACGCGGTGCACGGCGACCTCGAGCAGGGGACTCACGACCCCACGTTAGGAGACGGCTCGCAGCATCTCGGGGAGGTCGAGCAGTGTCTCGAGCCGGTCGCGCTGCTCGCGCGCCCACGTGGCGACGGTGTCCTGAAGGGTCAGCAGCGTCTCGACGATCTCGATGACCCGTCGCACGTCGTCGACCAGGTCGGTGACCGCGTCGAGTCCCTCGGTGGCGACGTCCCAGGCGAGCACGCCCCAGCCGAGCGGCCCGGAGACGCGCGTCAGCAGGCGGCGCACGAGCCGGCCGAGGCGCTCACCGCACTCGACGACGAGCTCCTCGACCTCGACCGTCAGCCGCTCGCAGGCGTCGGCGACCTCGTCGAGCACCGGAGCGGCGGTCGCGACCAGCTCGGCGAGCCCGCGGGTGGCCAGGGCGCGGGCGCCGACCGAGCCGGCGTGGGCCAGCGCCGCCCGGCCCTCCCAGCGCGCGGCACCCCACGCCACCAGCCGGCCCTGCTCGTGGCTGATCGTCACCAGGGCCTCGCGCACCTGCCGGCAGGCGAGTGCGTTCTGGCGGATCGCGCCGTGGTCGCCGCTGAGGGGCTCGACCAGCAGCTCGCGCAGGCTGCCCTCGGGCAGCGGCTGGACGTCGGCGCCCAGCCCGGCGAGCACCCGGATGCCCTGGTTGGCGAGGTCGCGCAGCGCGCAGACCTGGGCGTCCCAGGCCTCGAACGTCGGGTCGTGGCGCAGCGTGTCGCCCGGCTCCGGCGGCGGTCGGAGGTCGACCGCGGCGACGACCGGCGCCACCTCAGGCCACCCGACCCAGCACGACCGACCGGTCACGCACCCGTTCGTCGCCCTGGCGCAGGTCACGGGCGGCGGTCGACGTCGCCTCCTGCTCGCGCAGCCAGTCGTCGCGCCACGTGCGCCCGGCCTCCTCGAACGCCGCCCCGATGCGCTCCAGCACCTCGCCCAGCGGCCGCAGCAGGCACACCGGGCTGGTGTCGAACCCGTCGGGCCGGCACATCCACGCGACGGCGTACGCGGTCGTGCGCGCCATCTCGTCGCCCACCTCGCCCATCGCCGCCGCGAGCTGGTCGAGCTCGGCCCAGGCGGCCACCTCGATCGTCGTCCCCGTCATGTCGGACTCTCCTCCTCGGGCGCCGTCGGAGCGCCCCGTCGGTCGGGGTCAGGCTGTGCCCGCCGCGACGCCGACTTGAAACACCGCGTTGAATGGACCTGTGGACGACCGCCTGCTGCTCGATGCTCGAGCCCGCGTGCTGGCCGACCTCACGGCTCGCCAGCTCGCCACCGCCTCCGCCGTGTCCGCCCTCGAGGAGGCTTGCGCCTCCCGCCAGTGGTGGGCCGAGCAGTGGCCCCAGGGGGCCGACTACGTCGCCGGGCTCGTCGCCCAGGACGTCCAGGACGCCCTCTTCGAGTCCGCCGGACGATGGCCGCTCTGCCTGGCCTGTGACGGCGCCCCTCTGCACTCGCTCTACATCCAGCCCGACCTCGGCGGCCCCGACCCCGTCTGGGTCTGCGAGGAGACCGGCGACATCGCCGCTGCGCTGGGCTACCTGAGCCAGTCCTAGGTCTCACCGGCCGGGCCGGTTCATCACTTCCGCCTCGGGATTCACCGGCCGGCCGGTGAATCCCGCAGTTGGCCGATGGAGTTCCATCGGCCAAGCAGCAGGTTCATCGGCCAAGCACGCGGAGCTCACCCGGCGCCGTGGTGACGTGGGCTCGAGACGGTCGCCGCGCGACCTCCCCGACCAGCGTGCGGCCAGGTCGACCCACCTCGACGGTGGGTCGGCGTCAGGCGTCGTTGCCGAGCTGGAGCCAGAGCGTGAAGCGGTCGGCGCGGTAGACGCTGCGGGAGACGTTGACGATCTTGTCGCCGACCATGCCGCGGCGCGAGTGGCGCAGGACGACGGAGCCGGACTCGAGCTCGAGCAGGGCGCTCTCCTCGTCGCCGGCGGTGTCAGCGGAGATGGAGTCCTCGGCCCAGGTCGGGCGCAGGCCGCGGGCGTCGAGGGCGTCGTAGAAGCTGGTGGGCATGCCGGTCTGCAGGAAGCCGGGGAGCAGGACCTCGTTGAGGTAGTTGTCCTCGACGCAGATCACGGCGCCGTCACCGCGGCGCAGGCGGCGCCAGTGGATGACGGCGTCGCCCTCGGTGAGGTTGAGGGCGCGGGCGACGCCGGGTCCGGCCTGCTCGCGGCGGGCCAGGAGGGTCTGCGACTCGGCCAGGAGGCCGCGACGCGACATCTCCTCGGTGAAGCCGGTGATCGGGGTGGCGACGCGGCGCGGGCGGGCGACGAAGGTGCCGCGGCCGGGGATGCGCTCGAGCAGGCCCTCGGTCACCAGGGCGTCCAGGGCCTGGCGCACCGTCATCCGGGCGACGCCGAAGCGGTGTACCAGCTCGCGCTCGGAGGGGGCCGGGGAGCCGGGGGCGTTGCCGGCGACGAGGCCGCGCACGTACTCCCGGACGACGACGTGCTTGAGAGAGCGTCCGTCACTCACCAGCACGTCTTCCACGTCCCGAAGACTAGGTACGTCGGGGCCCCGGCGTCCCGGGAATCGCTGGTTTAGTCCACCCTTTACCTCTGCGCCGCACCGACGTCACCGGAACGGTCAGGCACGGTCGGGGCTAGTCGGTGGCGATCGCCTGCAGCACGTCGAGGCGGGCGGCGCGGCGCGCGGGCAGGATCGCGGCGACCACGCCGATGACGACGCCGAGGGCCAGGAACAGCGCGAGCTGCTCGGCGGGCACGCTGATGACGTCGAGCCCCTCGTCGCGCACGGCGTACATCAGGGCGACGCCGAAGCCGATGCCCTGCACGACGCCGAGCACCGCACCGAGCACGGCGATCACCACCGACTCCAGGGTGATCATCCGGCGCAGCTGCGCCCGGGTGACGCCGATCGCCCGGAGCAGCCCGACCTCGCGGGTGCGCTCGATGACCGACAGGGCGAGGGTGTTGATGATGCCGAGGACGGCGATGAGCAGGGCGAGGCCGAGCAGGGCGTAGATGATCAGCACGAACTGGTCGATCTGGCTGCGCTGCTCGGCGGCGAACTCGGTCTGGTCCTTGGCGGTGACGGTGGGCTGGTCGGCCAGGGCGTCGTCGAGGCCGTCCTGCAGCGCGGGGGTCGGGCCGTCGTCGCCGTAGACGACGAGCAGCTGGTCCTGCGCCGGGTAGCCGGCCTGCTCAAAGGTGCGGATCGACGCCACGACGTCGGCCTGCAGCAGGGCGTTGCTGCGGAACGTGCCGCCGACCTCGAACTGCTCCTCGCCGGTCGCGACGGTCAGGTCGAGGGTGTCGCCGACCCCGAGGCCCGAGTCGCGGGCGAAGTCGTCAGCCAGGAGGACCGAGCCGGTCGGCAGGTCGCCGGTGCCCTGCTCGACGGTGATCTCGAGGCGGTCGAGGTCGTCGGGGTCGGTGGCGGAGAAGAACGTGAACCCGCCCTCGTAGCGGGCCACGTCGCCGCGCTGGCGCACGACGTCGGCCACGCCCTCGACGTCCTCGAGGCGGTCGGCGATCGAGGGCGAGAAGGGCCCGGCGAAGATGCTGCTGACGACGTAGTCGCCGGCGAAGTCCTGCTCGACCGACTTGTCGACGGTGGCCTTGGCGGAGGCGCCGATGATCGCCATCGCGCAGGCCAGGGCCAGGCCGATCATCAGGGCCGAGGCGGTGGCCGCCGTACGACGGGGGTTGCGCAGGGCGTTCTGTGCGGCGAGGTTGCCGATGGAGCCGAAGACGCGGGCGTAGACGGCGCGGGCGGCGCGCAGCAGCGGCGCGGCGAGCACCGGGCTCATCGCGGTGACGCCGAGCAGGATCGCCAGGATGCCGCCGCCAGTCCAGTAGCCGCCGTTGCCGAGGTCGACGACGTCGGTCAGGCCGATGGCCAGGGCCACGCCTCCCAGCAGGGCGAGCACGAGGCCGCGGCGGAACCGCTGGCGCAGCGAGGACTCAGGCAGCGCGATGTCGTCGCGCATCGCCTGCACGGGCGCGATCCGCGAGGCGCGGCGCGCCGGGAAGTAGGCCGCGGCCATCGTGACCGGCACCCCGACGGCGTACGCCGCGAGGAAGGTGCGCGGCGCGAAGACCAGCGGCTGGCCGGACAGGTCGAGCCCGAACGTCGCGAACAGCGCCCGCAGGCCGAGCGCGAGCAGGATCCCGACGCCGATGCCGAGGGTGGCGCCGAGGACGCCGATGACGAACGCCTCGAGCTGCACCGAGCGCACGACCTGCTTCTTCGAGGCGCCGAGAGCGCGCAGGAGGGCGAGCTCGCGGCTGCGCTGGGCGACGAGGATCGAGAAGGTGTTGACGATGATGAAGGTGCCGACGACCAGGGCGATGCCGGCGAAGATGAGCAGGAACGTCGTCAGGAAGCCGATCGCCTCGAGCAGGTCGCTGGCCTGCTCGTCGGCCGCGTCCTCGCCGGTCACGGCCTCGAAGCCGTCGGGCAGCACCTTCTCGACCTCGTCGCGCAGCTCGTCCTGGCTGACGCCGTCGGCCGTGGTGACCCAGACGTCGTTGTAGACGTCGCGCCCGTCGAGGAAGAGCCGCTGCGCCTCGGCGGTGGTGAACGCCGAGAACGTCGCGCCGTTGAGCGAGCCGCCCTCGGGGAAGCCGGCGACGCCGACCAGGGTCGGCTCGAGGTTGGCCTCGTTGTCGGAGGTGATGATCGGGACCGTGTCGCCGATGGAGTAGCCGGCCTTCTCGGCGGTCGCCTCGTCGAGCACGACCTCGCCGGGCGCCTCGGGCGCGCGGCCGTCGACGACCTGCAGGCCGGTCAGGCCCCCGGCCGCGGGGGCGTCGGACCAGTTGGCGCCGATGGACGGCGGGCCGAAGCCGCCGACCGGCTTGCCGTCCACGTCGACGACGTAGACGCCGGTGACGCCGATCTGGCCGTCGGCGCGGGCCGCGCCGGGCACCTCGGCCAGGCGTCGTACGAGGTCGCCGGGGACGGTGACGGTCGACGTACCGCCGGCCGGGGAGACGCCCTCGGTCTCGGGCTGGACGACGACGTCGCCCACGGTGGAGTCGAAGAGCGCGGTGAAGCTGCGGTTGAGGGTGTCGGAGAACAGCAACGTGCCCACGACGAACGCGACGCCGAGGACGATCGCGAAGGTGCTCAGGAGCAGCCGGATCTTGCGACCGAGCAGGCTCTTGAGGGCGGCGCGGATCATCGGCCGCCGGCCGACGGGTCCGACATCCGCACCATGACCTCGAGCACGCTGTCGCGGTCGGGGTGGCGCTTCTCCTCCCGCACGCGGCCGTCGGCGAGGAACACGACGCGGTCGGTGTAGGCCGCCGCCACCGGGTCGTGGGTCACCATCACCACGGTCTGCTGGTGGGCGTCGACCGCGGCGCGGAGCAGCTCGAGCACCTCCGCGCCGGCGCGCGAGTCGAGGTTGCCGGTCGGCTCGTCGGCGAACACGATGCGCGGGCGGCTGACCAGCGCGCGGGCCACCGCGACCCGCTGCTGCTGGCCGCCGGAGAGCTCGTTGGGCTTGTGGTGGAGCCTGTCGCGCAGGCCGACGGTGTCGATGACCGAGTCGAACCAGCCCTTCTCGGGCTTGCGGCCGGCGATGGCCAGCGGGAGCAGGATGTTCTCCTCGGCGCTCAGCGTCGGCACCAGGTTGAACGACTGGAACACGAAGCCGATCTCCTCGCGCCGCAGCACGGTGAGGTCCTTGTCCTTGAGCGAGCCGATCGAGCGGTCGCCGATCCACACCTCGCCGGCGTCGGGCCGGTCCAGCGCCGCGCACACGTGCATCAGCGTCGACTTGCCGGACCCGCTGGGGCCCATGACGGCGGTGAACTCGCCGGCCATCAGGTCGAGGGTGACGTCGTCGAGGGCACGCACGACCGCCTCGCCCTTGCCGTAGGTCTTGGTCAGTCCCACGACGCGGGCAGCGACCCCGGAAGCGCGCGGAGCCGTGGCAGACGGGTTGCTCATGGGGCAACCTTCCCTCCCCGCACCACCCCCGCGCCACGGGGATCCCCCCGACGGCACCCCGAGCCACCGGACGGACGCCTAGGCTCCACCCCATGTTCGTCGAGCGCACCTTCCAGGTACCCCGGCCGGTCGACGAGGTCTTCGCCTACCTCGGGGACTTCACCCACACCGAGGCCTGGGACCCCGGCACCGTCTCGACGACCCGCACGTCGGGCGACGGCGGCCTCGGCACGACGTACGCCAACACCTCGGAGTTCATGGGTCGCACCGTCGACCTGACCTACGAGACCATCACGTTCCAGGCACCGACGAAGGTGCAGTTCCGCGGCCGCAACAAGCAGTCGACGGCCACCGACTCGATGACGTTCACGCCCACCGACGACGGAGGCACGACCATCCACTACCGGGCCGACTTCCAGTTCCACGGCGTCCTCAAGCACCTCGCCCCCCTCGTGGTGAAGCGCAAGATCGACGAGCTCGCCGACGAGACGGTCGCCACGATCGTGCAGACCCTCACGGCGCGATGAGCACCGAGCACCCCCTGGGCGTCGACTTCGGCGGCTCCGGCATCAAGGGCGCCCCCGTCGACCTCGACCGCGGCGACTTCGCGGCCGACCGGCTGCGCATCGAGACGCCCCAGCCGTCCACGCCCGAGGCCGTGGCCGAGGTGCTCGCCGAGCTGGTCGGCTCCTTCGACGGCGACAGCTCGCCGGTCGGGGTGACGGTGCCGGGCGTCGTGCGCGGCGGGGTCGTGAGCACCGCCGCCAACATCGACTCCTCCTGGATCGGCGTCGACGCCGCCGAGCTCTTCAGCCACGCCACCGGCCGCCCGGTCAGCGCGGTCAACGACGCCGACGCCGCCGGCCTCGCCGAGTCGCGCTACGGCGCCGCCCGCGGCCAGCGCGGCCTGGTCATCGTCACCACCCTCGGCACCGGCATCGGCTCGGCCCTGCTGCTCGACGGGGTGCTCGTGCCCAACTCCGAGCTCGGCCACATCGAGATCGACGGCCGCGTCGGCGAGAAGTGGGCCGCCAACAGCGCCCGCGAGGCCGAGGACCTCTCCTGGGGGGACTGGGCCGCCCGCCTGACCACCTATTACCGCACCCTCGAGCGCCTGCTCGTCCCCGACCTGTTCGTCGTCGGCGGGGGCGTCAGCAAGCACGCCGACAAGTTCCTGCCGATGGTCGACATCCCCACCCCGATCATCCCCGCCCTGCTGCGCAACAAGGCCGGCATCATCGGCGCCGCGCTGCACGCCACCGGCTCCGCCTGACCGCTCCATGTCGCTCGAACCGTCCGAGCGCCAGCGAGGACGGGTCGAGACCGCCGCAGGCACAGCCCATCGGACCCACACGTCGGTCGAGGAGCTCCCGCTGGGGAGCGTCACGAGACCGATCCACCGCAGGTGCAGGTCGGCTCGAGCACGGACCCTGCGGCGTGGAGTGGTCTCGTGACGGTCGCCAGGGCGACCTCCTCGACCCCCGTCCGCACACGTTGGTCGAGGAGCGACCGATCGGCCGCCGGTGCAGGTCGGCTCGTGCACGGACCTGCGGTGGATTGGTCTCGTGACGGTCGCCAGGGCGACCTCCTCGACCGACGTCTGCACACGTTGGTCGAGGAGCTCCCGCTGGGGAGCGTCACGAGACCGATTCACCGTAGGTGCAGGTCGGCTCGAGCACGGACCCCGCGGTGGAGTGATCTCGTGACGGTCGCCAGGGCGACCTCCTCAACCGACGTCCGCACACGTTGGTCGAGGAGCGACCGATCGACCGCCGGTGCAGGTCGGCTCGTGCACGGACCCTGCGGTCGAGTGGTCTCGTGACGGTCGCCAGGGCGACCTCCTCGACCAACGTGTGATCGGGTCTGCACTTCACGCCGGTCGAGTGGCCTCGTGACGGTCGCAGGGCGACCTCCTCGACCGACGTTGGGGCCGGTTGGGTCGAACGCCTGTTCGATCGTGTCGTACGATCGTCCCATGGACTTTCAGGGCTCGCTCTTCGAGGCGCCCCCGGCCGGGGTGGGCGACTTCGACGGCATCGAACGACGTGACCTCGGCCAGGGGGCCTGGCTCGACGTGCTGCGCACGTGGGTGCCGGCGCCCGACGACGTGTTCGGGACGCTGGTCAACGAGGTGCCGTGGCGCGCCGAGCGGCGCCAGATGTACGACCGGGCGGTCGACGTACCCCGGTTGACCTACACCTACATGATCGGCGAGGAGCTCCCCCACCCGCTGCTCACCGAGGCGCGCGACGCGCTGACGGCCCACTACGCCGACGAGCTCGGCGAGCCGTTCCGCACCGCCGGCTGCTGCTACTACCGCGACGGACGCGACTCAGTGGCCTGGCACGGCGACACCATCGGCCGCGGGTCGACCCACGACACGATGGTCGCGATCGTCTCGCTCGGCGACCCGCGCAAGCTCCACCTGCGCCCGCGCGGCGGCGGCCCGTCGATCGCCGTCGAGATGGGCCACGGCGACCTGGTCGTCATGGGCGGCTCGTGCCAGCGCACGTGGGAGCACGCCGTGCCCAAGGTGGCCCACGCCGGGCCGCGGATCTCGGTGCAGTTCCGACCGTTCAACGTGTTCTGAGCCACCGCCCGACCCGGTCGTACGGGTGGACCGGAGGGCCCGGGCGGGGCCTAGCGTCGAAGGATGAGTGATCCGACGCCCACCCCGGACCAGCCCCTCGCCGAGCAGCCCGTCACCCGCGGCACCCGCGCGGCCGACCCGGACGTCGCGCCGCCGGCCCACCACGACGACCCGCTGCGCCACTCGCGCACGAGCGGCGCCTACGCCGCGGTGATCGCCGCGGCCCTGCTGCTCGTGCTCCTGGTGATCTTCATCGTGCAGAACACCGAGAAGACCAGCATCGAGTTCCTCGGCTTCGACGGCCAGGTGCCGCTGGCCGCCGCCCTGCTGATCGCCACCGTGGTCGGCATGGCGGTCGTCGGGGCGGTGAGCAGCCTGCGGATCCTGCAGCTGCGCCGCCGGATCAAGCGCGAGCGCCGCTGACCTGTGCCGCCCTCCCTTGCCCACCTGCGTGCCAGGGTCGAGACGTGACTGACGCACGCGCCACCATCGGACTGACCGGGCTGGCGGTGATGGGGCGCAACCTGGCCCGCAACATCGCCCGCCACGGCCACACCATCGCGGTCCACAACCGCACCGCCGCCAAGACGCAGGCCCTGCTCGCCGAGCACGGCGACGAGGGCGACTTCGTCGGCACCGAGTCGCTCGAGGAGTTCGTCGCCGCTATCGAGAAGCCACGGGTCGTGCTCGTGATGGTCAAGGCCGGCGAGCCGACCGACGCCGTCATCGACGACCTGGTGCCGCTGCTCGAGGAGGGCGACATCGTCGTCGACTGCGGCAACGCCCACTTCAGCGACACGATGCGCCGCGAGGAGCAGCTGCGCGAGCACGGGCTGCACTTCGTCGGCACCGGCGTGAGCGGTGGCGAGGAGGGCGCGCTCAACGGCCCCTCGATCATGGTCGGCGGCAGCGACGAGGCCTACGAGCGGCTCGGCCCGATCCTCGAGTCGATCGCCGCCCAGGTCGATGGCGAGCCCTGCTGCGCCCACGTCGGCGTCGGCGGCGCCGGCCACTTCGTCAAGATGGTCCACAACGGCATCGAGTACGCCGACATGCAGCTCATCGCCGAGTCCTACGACCTGCTGCGCTCCATCGGCGACCTCGAGCCGCCGGCCATCGCCGACGTCTTCGCCGAGTGGAACGAGGGCGAGCTCGAGTCGTTCCTCATCCAGATGACCGCCGACGTCCTGCGCCACACCGACGCCGGCGGCCAGCCGTTCGTCGACGTCGTCAAGGACGCCGCCGAGCAGAAGGGCACCGGGCGCTGGACCGTGCAGAGCGGCCTCGACCTCGGCGTACCGATCACCGGCATCGCCGAGGCGACGTTCGCGCGCAGCCTGTCGGGCCACACCGAGCAGCGCGAGGCCGCCCGCAAGGTCTTCTCCACCAGCCCCGAGGACCAGACCGTCGACGTCGACCGCGAGGCGTTCGTCCGCGACGTCCAGGCGGCGCTCTACGCCTCCAAGGTCGTCGCCTACGCCCAGGGCTTCGACCAGATCGCGGCCGGCGCCGAGGAGCACGGCTGGGACATCGACCTGGGCCAGGTCGCCCAGATCTGGCGCGACGGCTGCATCATCCGGGCCCGCTTCCTGGGCCGCATCACCGAGGCGTACGCCGCCGAGCCCGACCTCACCACCCTGCTGACCACCGAGTTCTTCGCCGACGCCGTCAAGGAGGGCGTCGACGCGTGGCGCCACGTGGTGGCGACCGCCGCGCAGGGCGGCGTACCGGTGCCGGCCTTCGGGTCGTCGCTGTCCTACTTCGACGGGCTGCGCCGCGAGCGCCTGCCCGCCGCACTGATCCAGGCGCTGCGGGACAACTTCGGCGCCCACACCTACCAACGCGTCGACCGGGAGGGCACGTTCCACACGGCCTGGGCCGGCGACCTGAGCGAGAGCGAGTCCTGATGACCACCGCACCCACCGACATCAGCGCCACCCCGTCCGGCAGCTTCGCCATCGGCGGCGACCTCGACGTCGTCCGCCTCGGCTACGGCACCATGCAGCTCACCGGCGACGGTGTCTGGGGCTGGCCGGCCGACCGCGACAACGCGGTCGCCGTCCTGCGCCGCGCCGTCGAGCTCGGCACCACCTTCTTCGACACCGCTGACTCCTACGGCCCCGTGGTCGCCGAGGCGCTGCTCAAGGAGGCGCTGCACCCCTACGCCGACGACGTCGTCATCGCCACCAAGGCCGGCCTGACCCGCCAGGGCCCCGGCGTCTGGACGCCGGTCGGAGTCCCGGCCTACCTGCGCCAGCAGTGCGAGATGTCGCTGCGCAACCTCGGCGTGGAGCGCATCGACCTGTTCCAGCTCCACCGCATCGACCCCGCCGTACGCCTCGAGGACCAGGTCGGCGAGCTGATGGACCTGCGCGACGAGGGCAAGATCCGCCACATCGGTCTCTCCGAGGTCTCGGTCGACCAGCTGCAGATGGCGGCCGCGCTCACGCCGATCGCGACCGTGCAGAACCTCTACAACCTGGCCAACCGCGACGCCCAGGAGCTGCTGGAGTACTGCGAGGAGCAGGGCATCGGCTTCATCCCGTGGTTCCCGCTCGCCACCGGCCAGCTGTCCGGCGAGGACAGCGTCCTCAGCGCGGCCGCGGCGGAGCACGGCGCGACGCCGTCGCAGCTCGCGCTCGCCTGGCTGCTGCGCCGCTCGCCGGTGATGCTCCCCATCCCGGGCACCTCCTCGGTCGCCCACCTCGAGGACAACACCGCCGCCGCGGCCATCGAGCTGACCGACGACGAGTACGCCGCACTCACCGCCCTGGGCGACTGACCTCGAGGCCACCGACGCTGGTCGAGGAGGTCGCCCTGGCGACCGTCGCGAGACCAGACGACCGCAGGATCGAGTCGGACGCGACCCTGCGGTGAGGTGGTCTCGTGACGGTCGCTGCGCGACCTCCTCGACCGACGTGTGGTCCAGCGGTGCTGGCCCCGCAGGGTCGCGTCGTAGCGCCAACGGGCCATGGCCGGCGGGCCGATCGACCATTTGTGCCCGGGTGGCGCAGATCGTTTGACCGAATTTGATGGATCTGGCCGGACCTCACCTAATTTGGTGAAGACCCCGGCCGTCCGGGCCGGGCTGTCCGAGGAACAGTCATCAACGCCATCCCCCCACACCCCCGTACGTCCAGCGCGCCTGCGGTCGCCGTCTCGGTGATCGCCCTCGTGGTCGCGCTGACGAGTGCGCTCTTCACCCTGAGCACCGCGCAGCCCGCTGCCGGCGTCGTCAAGCCGACCGTCGTCAACGGCGGCGTGGAGTCCGGGCGCGCCGGCTTCCGCGCGTTCCCCGTGCGCTGGGTCCACCTGGCCACCTCCCCGATCGCCCACAGCGGCGGCTCGGCCCTGCGGGTCTGGAGCCACGGCCCCACCCGCGCCCGGGTCGTGACCACCACGTCCAGCCACGACGTCCCGGCCGAGAGCCTGGTCACCGCGCGGGCCTGGGTGCGCAGCGCGCGCCGCGGACAGCCGGTCGTCCTCGTGCTCCGCGAGAGCAACGCCGGTCGCACCGTGCGCACCGAGACGACCACGGTGCGGCCCAGCCGCGGCCGGTGGACGCGGGTGCACGCCGACCTGCGGACCCGCACCGACGACAGCGCGCTGAGCGTCGTGGTGCGCGCGCCCCGCACCCAGCGGCGCCTCGAGCTGCTCGTCGACGACGTCAGCCTGACCACGGCGCCCCGCTCGACGACGCCGACCACGCCGGCCTCCAGCGGCACCGCGACGACCACCGACGCCCCGACACAGGGCCCGACCGAGACCCCGACCACCACCCCCACGAGCACCCCGACGAGCACCCCGACCACCACCCCACCCTCCGAGCCGGCCGAGACCTCCGGCGGCGACGTGCTCACCGACGGCTGCTCCTACGGCCCGCGCGGCCTGCCCGCCTGCGGCGCCTACCTCGGCGCGACGTACGGCTCCAACACCGAGCCCACGACGCTCGAGGACCAGCTCGGACGCCGGCTCGGCGTCCGCCGGACCTTCTGGACCGGCGCCCAGGTCGACAAGGCCGTGCGCGTCGCTGCCGGTGACCTCGCCAAGCACCGACTGCCGTGGATCAGCTTCAAGCTGCCCCACTCCTGGCAGGACATGACCGCCGGGCGCGGTGACGCCTGGGTGCGCGACCTGGCCCGCCGGCTCGCGGCCCTGCCGGGCCCGGTGTGGGTGGCGTTCCACCACGAGCCCGAGGGCGACGGCGACATCACCGCCTGGCGCACCATGCAGGAGCGGCTCGCGCCGATCGTGCGGGCCACCGCGCCCAACGTCGCCTACACGGTCATCGTCACCGGCTGGAACCAGTTCTACGGCGCCGCGCAGTACAGCCTGTCGCGCATCTGGCCGCGCGGGGTGGAGATCGACGTCGCCGGATTCGACCTCTACAACGAGTACGGCGTCACCAAGGACGGCCGCACCAGCTACAAGTGGCCCGACTTCGACACCGAGTACTACGCCAAGATCCAGACCTGGGCGGCCGAGCAGGG
>JAOPXU010000097.1 GCA_025964985.1 Nocardioides sp. | reverse complement strand
TACGGCTTGCTGCCGCCGTGACCAGCCCGCTCGAGCGCTGCCGCGAGACCTGCAAGGAGATCACGCGTCGGCAGGCGACGGCCCTGCGGGCGAGCGCCGACAAGCAGCTCTCGGAGTGCGACTACGGCGACTGGCAGGGCCGCCCCCTGAAGGACCTCGCCAAGGAGAAGCTCTGGAAGACCGTCCAGGGCCAGCCCTCGGCCGCGGCCTTCCCGGGCGGGGAGTCCCTGGCGACCATGCAAGCCCGCGCGGTCGCCGCCGTACGGCGTCACGACGCGGCCGTCGAGGCCGAGCACGGTCCCGGTGCGGTGTGGGTCGCCGTGAGCCACGGCGACGTCATCAAGTCGATCCTCGCCGACGCCCTGGGCACCCACCTCGACCTGTTCCAGCGCATCAACGTCGACCCGGCGTCGGTCTCGATCGTGCGCTACACCGGCACCCGGCCCTACGTCCTGGCGACCAACACGCACGCCGGCGACCTGTCCTGGCTGGTCCCGCCGCCGCCCAAGCGGTCGCGCGGCCGGCGTAGCACAGCGTCGACGGACGATGCCCCCGTCGGGGGTGGCGCGGGCCCATCGGCCGCGCCCTAGGCTGGGAGAGCCATGCCGATCATCCACGCCTTCGACCCCCCCGAGCGCTTCGTCGCCGGCACCGTCGGCGAGCCCGGCGCCCGCACGTTCTTCCTCCAGGCCCGCACCGGCGTCCGCGTGACGTCGGTGTCGCTGGAGAAGCAGCAGGTCGCCGCGCTGGCCGAGCGCGTCGACGAGCTGCTCGACGAGGTGATGGCCACGCAGACGAGCACCGTCGTCCCGGCGGTCGCGCCGGTCGGCCTCGAGGACACCGCGCCGCTCGAGCAGCCCATCGCCGAGGAGTTCCGCGCCGGCACGATGACCCTGTCGTGGGACCCCTCCGACGAGCGCGTCGTCATCGAGGTCTTCCCGTTCATGGAGGCCGCGGTCGTCTCGCCCGAGCAGGTCGACGAGGACCTCGAGGAGCCCGAGCCCGACGAGGTCTTCCTCGTGCGGCTCAGCCCGGCGGCGGCCCGCTCCTTCGTGGCGCGCACCGAGCAGGTGCTCGAGGCCGGCCGACCCAGCTGCCCCTTCTGCGGCAACCCGATCGACCCCGACGGCCACCTCTGCGTGCGCGCCAACGGGTTCCGGCGCCGCGACCCCCAGGCCCCCTGAGCCGGACCGGACACGACACGTGGCTGAGCTGGAGCTGCGCGGGCGCATCATGCCCGCGTCCAACGCGACGTTCCTCGGCGAGCTCGACGGCGTCAAGGTCGTCTACAAGCCCGTGCGCGGCGAGCGGCCGCTGTGGGACTTCCCCGACGGCACCCTCGCCGACCGCGAGGTGGCGGCGTACGCCGTCTCGCAGGCGACCGGATGGGACGTCGTACCGAGGACGTGGCTGGGGGAGGGCCCTCACGGCCTCGGGATGGTCCAGGAGTGGCAGGAGCCCGACCCCGACCAGGAGGCCGTGACTCTGGTCCGCCAGGGCCCCACCCCCGACGGGATGCTCCCGGTGTTCGAGGGCCTCGACGACCACGACCGTGACGTCACCCTGGTCCACGAGGACTCCGCGCCGCTGCGCCGCATGGCGGTCTTCGACGTCATCACCAACAACGCCGACCGCAAGGGCGGCCACGTCCTGGAGATGACCGACGGCCACCGCTACGGCGTCGACCACGGCCTGACGTTCCACCACGAGCCCAAGCTGCGCACGGTGCTGTGGGGCTGGCACGGCTACGCCCTCGAGGACGAGCACGTCGCCGGCGTCGAGAAGGTGCTCGCGGCGCTCGCCGGCGACCTCGGCGAGACCCTGGCCGGCCACCTCACCGACCTCGAGATCGAGGCGTTCTCCCGGCGCTGCCGCCGGCTGCTCGACCGCGGGGTGATGCCCGTGCCGCGCGGCGAGTGGCCGATGATCCCCTGGCCGCCGTTCTAGCGAGGCTTCGGCCTAGAGTTCCGCGCATGCGTTCCTGGTCGGCTCCGGAGGTCCCCACCCTGTCCGTGACGGCACCCCCGGTGGTCCTCCACGACACCGCGAGCGGGGCACCC
Source organism: Nocardioides sp. (assembly GCA_025964985.1). Classification (GTDB taxonomy): domain Bacteria; phylum Actinomycetota; class Actinomycetes; order Propionibacteriales; family Nocardioidaceae; genus Nocardioides. Next base: position 21,919 of record JAOPXU010000097.1, on the reverse strand, counting down.
GTCACCGTGTCGCCGTCCGGTGACCGCCCGGCCCGCCTCTACGTCTGCGGCATCACGCCCTACGACGCCACGCACCTCGGCCACGCCGCGACGTACGTCGCCTTCGACCTGCTCCAGCGGGCCTGGCGCAACGCTGGCCACCGCGTCGTCTACGTCCAGAACGTCACCGACGTCGACGACCCGCTGCTCGAGCGCGCGACCAAGGTCAAGGTCGACTGGGTCGAGCTCGCCGAGCGCGAGACCGAGCTGTTCCGCCAGGACATGCAGGCCCTGCGCGTGCTCCCGCCCGACCACTACATCGGCGCCGTCGAGTCGATCCCGCTCGCGGTCGAGATGATCGAGGCCCTCGACGCGGTCGGCGCGATCTACCGCGTCGAGACCGACCTCTACTACGCCGTCAACGCCGACCCGGCGTTCGGCCGCGAGTCGGGCTACGACCGCGAGACCATGCTGCGCCTGTTCGGCGAGCGCGGCGGCGACCCCGACCGCCCCGGCAAGCAGGACCCCCTCGACTGCGTCGTGTGGCGCGGCGAGCGCGAGGGCGAGCCGTCGTGGCCCAGCCCGTTCGGCCCCGGTCGCCCCGGCTGGCACATCGAGTGCGCCGCGATCGCCCGCCACCACCTAGGCGGCGGCTTCGAGGTGCAGGGCGGCGGCAGCGACCTGGTCTTCCCCCACCACGAGATGTGCGCGGGCCACGCCCAGGTCGTCGCCCCCGGGGTCCCGTTCGCGCAGGTCTACAGCCACGCCGGCATGGTCGGCTACGACGGCGAGAAGATGTCGAAGTCCAAGGGCAACCTGGTCTTCGTCTCGGCGCTGCGCAACAGCGACATCGACCCGATGGCCATCCGGCTCGCGCTGCTGCGCCACCACTTCCGCAGCGACTGGGAGTGGACCGACGCCGAGCTCTTCGACGCCGTCGACGACCTCGCCCGCTGGCGCAAGGCGCTCGCGCTGGGCGCCGGAGCCCCTGCGGCACCGGTGGTCGAGGAGGTCCTGGCCGCCCTGGCCGACGACCTCGACGCGCCCCGCGCGGTCGCTGCCGTCGACGCCTGGGTGGCCGCCACCCTCGGCACCGACGGTCTCGCCGACACCTCCGACCCCGACGCGGCCGGCGCGGTCCACGCCGCGGTCGACGCCGCGCTGGGCCTCTCGCTCTAGGAGCGGTCAGGCACCGGGCGCCGCCGGCGGCTGGTCGTCGCCGCGGCGCTTGAGGTAGCGCTCGAATTCGCGCGCGATCGCCTCGCCCGAGGCCTCGGGCAGGTCCGCGGTGTCGCGGGTCTCCTCCAGGGAGCGGACGTAGTCGGCGACGTCCTCGTCCTCCTCGGCCAGCTCGTCGACGCCGCGCTCCCAGGCGCGGGCGTCCTCGGGCAGGTCGCGCAGCGGGATCGACACCTCGAGCAGGTCCTCGAGCTGGCCGAGCAGCGCGAGCGTCGCCTTGGGGCACGGAGGCTGCGCGACGTAGTGGGGGACCGCGGCCCAGTAGGACACCGCCGGCACGTCGAGGCGCACGCACGCGTCCTGGAAGACCCCGACGATCCCCGTCGGCCCCTCGTACGTCGACTGCTCCAGCTTGAGCCGGTCGACCAGCTCGGGCTCGGTCGCGGTGCCGGTGACGGGGATCGGGCGGGTGTGCGGGGTGTCGGCGAGCAGGGCCCCGAGGGTCACCACGAGCTCGCCGCCCAGCTCGTCGCAGGCCGCCAGCAGCTCGGCGCAGAACTGCCGCCACCGCATGTTGGGCTCGATGCCGCGGATCAGGATGACGTCGCGGTCGAGGTCAGGCGGTGACGCGACGGCGATCTGGGTGGTCGGCCAGGTCAGGCGCCGGTGCCCCAGCTCGTCGGTCGAGACCATCGGCCGGTTGACCTGGAAGTCGTAGAACTCCTCGGGGTCGATGGCGCCGACGACCCGGGCGTCCCAGACCAGCATGAGGTGGTCGATGACCGACGAGGCGGCGTCCGCGGCGTCGTTCCAGCCCTCGAAGGCGGCGATGACCAGGGGGTCGACCAGGTCGGGTGTCTCCTCGAGCTCAATCACGTGCTCCAACCTACGTCGGCGCCCTCCGCCCGGTGCGCCCGGCGGGCCGTCCGGAACAGACGGGGGCCGTCGTCGTGTTGTGACCACCAGCGGCAGGCCCGAACCGGGGATTTCGCCGCGCCGCTGCCCGGTGTCACGATTTGGGAACCCTGTCCGCTCTTTGGACGCGTGTTCCTAGGCTGGCGGGCCCACCCGACGAGGAGTCACGTTGCCTGATCTGCGCCCCGATGCCACCGCCGAGCTGACCGAGCTGCTGCAGCAGCGGATCGTCGTGCTCGACGGCGCCATGGGCACCGCGATCCAGCGCGACCGGCCCTCCGAGGCCGGCTACCGCGGCGAGCGCTTCGCCGACTGGCCGAGCGACCTCCAGGGCAACAACGACCTGCTCACGCTGACCCAGCCCGACATCATCGCCGGCATCCACCGCGAGTACCTCGAGGCCGGCGCCGACATCATCGAGACCAACACGTTCAACGCCAACCGCGTCTCGCTGAGCGACTACGGCATGGACGACCTCGCCTACGAGCTCAACCTCGCGGCCGCCGAGCTGGCCCGCTCGGTCGCCGACGAGGTCGCCGCAGCCACCGGCACCCCCCGCTACGTCGGCGGCGCGCTCGGCCCCACGACCCGCACGGCCAGCATCAGCCCCGACGTCAACGACCCGGGCGCCCGCAACGTCTCGTGGGACCAGCTCGTGGCGGCGTACCTCGAGTCGGCCAACGGCCTCGTCGACGGCGGCTCCGACCTGATCTTCATCGAGACGATCTTCGACACCCTCAACGCCAAGGCGGCGATCTTCGCCGTCGAGACGCTGTTCGAGGAGCGCGGCCGCCGCTGGCCGGTCATCATCTCCGGCACCATCACCGACGCCTCCGGCCGCACCCTGTCGGGGCAGGTCACCGAGGCGTTCTGGGACTCCGTGCGCCACGCCCGCCCGCTGGCCGTCGGCCTCAACTGCGCTCTCGGGGCCAAGGACATGCGCCCCTACATCGCCGAGATGGCGCGCATCGCCGACACGTTCGTGTCCTGCTACCCCAACGCCGGTCTGCCCAACGCCTTCGGCGAGTACGACGAGGCGCCCGACGAGACCGCGGCGATGCTCGCCGAGTTCGCCGAGGCCGGCTTCGTCAACCTCGCCGGCGGCTGCTGCGGCACCACGCCCGACCACATCAAGGCCATCGCCGGCGCCGTGGGCGACAAGACGCGCCGCGAGGTCGTCCAGGTCGAGCCCGCCATGCGCCTGTCCGGCCTCGAGCCGTTCACCATCGACGAGGACAGCCTCTTCGTCAACGTCGGCGAGCGCACCAACATCACCGGCTCGGCGAAGTTCCGCAACCTCATCAAGGACGGCGACTACGACGCCGCGCTGGCCGTCGCCCTGCAGCAGGTCGAGAACGGCGCGCAGGTCATCGACGTCAACATGGACGAGGGCATGATCGACGGCGTCGCGGCCATGGACCGGTTCACCAAGCTCATCGCCAGCGAGCCCGACATCAGCCGTGTCCCGGTGATGGTCGACTCCTCCAAGTGGGAGGTCATCGAGGCCGGCCTGAAGAACGTCCAGGGCAAGGCGATCGTCAACTCCATCTCCATGAAGGAGGGCGAGGAGAACTTCCGCCAGCAGGCGACGCTGGTCAAGAAGTACGGCGCCGCCGCGGTCGTGATGGCCTTCGACGAGGACGGCCAGGCCGACAACCTCGAGCGCCGCAAGGCGATCTGCGAGCGCGCCTACCGGATCCTGGTCGACGAGGTCGGCTTCCCGGCCGAGGACATCATCTTCGACCCCAACGTCTTCGCAGTCGCGACCGGCATCGAGGAGCACGCCTCCTACGGCCTCGACTTCATCGAGGCGACGAAGTGGATCAAGGACAACCTGCCCGGGGCCAAGGTCTCCGGCGGCATCTCCAACGTCAGCTTCTCGTTCCGCGGCAACAACCCGGTGCGCGAGGCCATCCACGCCGTCTTCCTCTTCCACGCCATCCGCGCCGGTCTCGACATGGGCATCGTCAACGCCGGCGCCCTGGTCGTCTACGACCAGGTCGAGCCCGAGCTGCGGGAGCGCATCGAGGACGTCGTCCTCAACCGCCGCCCCGACGCCGCCGAGCGCCTGCTCGAGATCGCCGAGGCCCACAACCGCAAGGGCGAGGTCGCCGAGGCCGCGACCGAGGAGTGGCGCGAGCTCCCCGTCGGTGAGCGCATCACCCACGCGCTGGTCAAGGGCATCGACGCCCACGTCACGGACGACACCGAGGAGCTGCGCCAGCTCATCTCCGACCGCGGCGGCCGCCCGATCGAGGTCATCGAGGGCCCGCTGATGGACGGCATGAACGTCGTCGGCGACCTGTTCGGTGCCGGCAAGATGTTCCTGCCGCAGGTCGTGAAGTCGGCGCGCGTCATGAAGAAGGCCGTGGCCTACCTGATCCCGTTCATCGAGCAGGAGAAGGCCGACTTCGTCGCGGCCGGGGGCGTCGCCTCCAGCGACAAGGAGACCAACGGCACGATCGTGATGGCGACCGTCAAGGGCGACGTCCACGACATCGGCAAGAACATCGTCGGCGTGGTGCTGCAGTGCAACAACTACGAGGTCATCGACCTCGGCGTCATGGTGCCCGCGCAGAAGATCCTCGACACGGCCGCCGAGGTCGGCGCCGACATCATCGGCCTGTCCGGGCTGATCACGCCCAGCCTCGACGAGATGGTCACCCTGGCCACCGAGATGCAGCGCCAGGGCCTCACGATCCCGCTGCTCATCGGTGGCGCGACCACCTCGCGCGCCCACACGGCCGTCAAGGTCGACCCCCGCTACGACGGCCCGGTCGTCTGGGTCAAGGACGCCTCCCGCTCGGTCCCGACCGCCGCCGCGCTGCTCCACGACACCAAGCGCGCGACGCTGATGGCCGACATCAAGACCGACTACGACGCCCTGCGCGCGCGTCACGCCAACAAGGGCGACCGCAAGCTGGTCTCCTACGACAAGGCGCTGGCCGACGCGACCCCGGTCGACTGGTCGGCGTACACGCCGCCGGTGCCGCGCGAGCCCGGCATCCACGTGCTCGAGGACTACGACCTCGCCGAGCTGCGTGACTACATCGACTGGCAGCCGTTCTTCAACGCCTGGGAGATGAAGGGCAAGTTCCCCGACATCCTCAACAGCCCCACCCACGGCGAGGCCGCGCGCAAGCTCTACGACGACGCGCAGGAGATGCTCGACCGGGTCATCGCCGAGAAGTGGATCACGGCCAAGGGTGTCTACGGGTTCCTGCCGGCCGCCGGTGACCCCGACCAGCGCGACGACACCCTCGTCTACACCGACGACTCCCGCACCGAGGTGCGCGCGAGGCTCCACCACCTGCGCCAGCAGGGCGAGCACCGCGAGGGCGTGCCGCACAAGTCGCTCGCCGACTTCGTCGCGCCCAGCGACAGCGGCCTGGCCGACCACGTGGGTGGCTTCGCGGTCACGGCCGGCATCGGCCTGCCCGAGCGGGTCAAGGCGTTCCAGGACGACCTCGACGACTACAACGCGATCCTCATCGAGTCGCTCGCCGACCGGCTCGCCGAGGCGTTCGCCGAGCGGCTCCACCAGCGCGTGCGCACCGAGTTCTGGGGCCACGTCAGCGACGAGACGCTGAGCAACGCCGACCTGATCGCCGAGAAGTACGAAGGCATCCGCCCGGCGCCCGGCTACCCGGCCTGCCCCGACCACACCGAGAAGCTCACGCTCTGGGACCTGCTCGACGTCGAGGCCGCCACCGGCATCACGCTGACCGAGTCGATGGCCATGTGGCCCGGCGCCTCGGTCTCCGGCTGGTACTTCAGCCACCCGCAGTCGCAGTACTTCGTCGTCGGCCGCCTCGGTCGCGACCAGGTGGCGTCGTACGCCGAGCGCAAGGGCTGGACCCTCGCCGAGACCGAGCGGTGGCTCTCGCCCAACCTCGGCTACGAGCCCGAGGACTGAGCGCCGGGTCACTCGCTCCACGGGCAACGTTCCGCCCGGCCAGCGGGTGGGAGGGGGTACGGCGCGCTCGGCGCCGCTCCCTCGGAAGGACCCCTCCCATGCGCACTGCACTCGCCGGCATCCTCGTCGCCAGCTCCCTCGCCGTACCCGTAGGACTCACGGCCACGGCGCCCGGGGCCGCGGCCCATCCGTGCGACCACAGCAGGACCTGGTCGACCACGCGCCGCGTCGAGGTCCGCGTGACGGACAGGGTCAACGGCAGTGGCAGCACTTACAACCGGACCCAGGACCTCGTGTCGCGCACTGTCACCTACGGCAAGCTGGAGACCCAGCAGGTCACGAAGAAGTGGGAAGTCGGCGCCAAGGTGGAGGGCGGCTGGGGTCCGGTGAAGGCTGAGATCTCCGGCAAGTACGGGGAGGACTACGTGGAGGCGGCCACCACGAGCACGCTGGACGCCCTCAAGATGGACGTCAGGCCCGGCCACACCGGGTGGATCCAGGCGGTCTTCTACACCCGCAACGTCCGCTGGCAGTCCTACATCGAGCGCTACAACTCCCGCACCGGGTCGTGCGACAAGCGGCTGGTCCAGCAGGCGCTGTGGGGCGGGCCCAAGGTCCAGCTCGTCCCGATCACCAGGAAGGGCCGCGTCTACCCGCAGTGACCGACGTCGGTGCGGCGCGCCACCACCCCGGCTCGTCCGGGCCTGGTCACCCTGGCAGGATCGCAGGGTGACCAGGCCCGCCGCCGTCCTGTGGGACATGGACGGCACCCTCGTCGACACCGAGCCCTACTGGATCGCCACCGAGTTCGCCCTCGCCGCGGAGTACGGCGGCACCTGGAGCCACGAGGACGCCCTGCGGCTGGTCGGCAACGACCTCCTCGAGTCGGGCCGCTACATCCGGGAGCGGATGCCACTGCCGCTGAGTGCGGAGGAGGTCGTCGAGCGGCTGCTCGACGGCGTCGTGGCCGCGGTGCAGCGTGAGGTCCCGTGGCGTCCCGGAGCACGCGAGCTCCTCGCCGCGCTCGGTGCCGACGGCGTGCCGTGCGCGCTGGTGACGATGTCCTACGAGCGGTTCGCCGCCCCGATCCTCGCGACGCTGCCGGCGGGCTCGTTCCAGGCCGTGGTGACCGGTGACCAGGTCTCGCGCGGCAAGCCCGACCCCGAGCCCTACCTGCGCGCCGCGCAGCTGCTGGGCGTCGACCCGGCCGACTGCGTCGCGATCGAGGACTCCGACACCGGCTGCCGCTCGGCGGAGGCCGCGGGCTGCACCGTGCTCGCCGTGCCCCACCACGTGCCGGTGCAGCCGGGGGAGCGGCGGGTCTTCGCCGAGACGCTGGTGGGCCTCGGGGTGGCCGACGTGGCGTCGTACCTGTTGCCGGCCTGAGGCCCACGGACTGGGGCCGCCCGTCCGGCGGCGGGACCGCCGGACCGCACGTCTTGCACCCCGGGGCACCCTGCCACGCAGGTCCTCGTCGTTCGTTACCGAAGCGCAACACGATGCCCGGCTCGGACCGTAGCCGCCCACGAGCGGCCGCAGTAGTGTGCGCGGGAATCTGCTGGACCCGCGGGTGGGTCCGGCCCCCTGATCAAGAGGTGGAAACGTGCGACTGACCAATCGCCCTCTGCGCCTGGGGGTGGCCGCTCTCGCGGCTGCGACCCTCGTGCTGGCCGGCTGTGCCGAAAGCGACCGAGACAACGACAGCGACGCCGAGGGCGGGTCGGGCGACAGCTCGTCCGCTCCCACGGGCGGTGACTTCGTCTTCGCCGGCTCCGCCGAGCCGGTGACGTTCGACCCGTTCTACGCCTCCGACGGTGAGAGCTTCCGCGTGGCCCGCCAGATGTTCGAGGGCCTCGTCGGCACCGAGCCGGGCACCGCCGACCCGGCGCCGCTGCTCGCCAGCGAGTGGGAGACGGCCGAGGACGGCCTCACCTACACGTTCACGCTCGAGGAGGGCGTGCAGTTCCACGACGGCACCGAGTTCAACGCCGAGGCCGTCTGCGCCAACTTCGACCGCTGGTACAACATGCCGGCCTCGGCCCAGACGCCCGACCTCACCTACTACTACGGTGCGCTCTTCCGCGGCTTCAAGACCGGCGAGACCGCCGACGCCGCGATCTACGACTCCTGCACCGCCGACGACGCGGCCACCGCGACGATCAAGCTGAAGTCGCCGTTCGCCGGCTTCATCTCCGCACTGTCGCTGCCGGCGTTCTCGATGCAGAGCCCGACCGCTCTCGAGAAGGACCAGGACGACGCGGCCGAGAACCCGCGCCAGACGCCGTACTCCTCGGGTGCCCCGGTCGGCACCGGCCCCTTCAAGTTCGACTCGTTCAGCCCCGGTGAGAACGTCACCCTGGTCCGCAACGACGACTACTGGGGCGAGGTCGCCAAGCTCGACCGCGTCATCGTGGTCGCCATCGACGACCCGAGCGCCCGCGCCGACGCGCTGCGTGCCGGCGACATCGACGGCTACGACCTGGTCGGCCCCGCCGACCTGACCACGCTGGGCGAGGAGGGCTTCACGATCGAGAACCGCCCCGCGTTCAACGTGCTCTACCTCGGCTTCAACCAGAAGGCCAAGCCGCTCGACGACATCCGCGTGCGCCAGGCGATCGCCCACGCGATCAACCTCGACGAGGTCGTCAGCACCTCGCTGCCCGAGGGCACCGAGAAGGCCACGCAGTTCATCCCGCCCGTGGTCGCCGGCTACAACGACGGGGTCCAGACCTACGAGTACGACCCCGAGAAGTCGAAGCAGCTGCTCGAGGACGCCGGAGCCACCGGCGCCACCATCGAGTTCAACTACCCGACCGGTGTCTCGCGGCCCTACATGCCCGACCCGGAGGCGACCTTCAACATCCTCAGCACCCAGCTCGAGGCCGTGGGCCTGAAGATCAAGCCCACCGCCGACCAGTGGGACCCGGACTACCTCGAGAAGATCCAGGGCACGCCCGACCACGGCATCCACCTGCTCGGCTGGACCGGCGACTACAACGACACCGACAACTTCGTCGGCGTCTTCTTCGGCACCGAGCAGCCCGAGTGGGGCTTCGCCAACCCGGAGCTGTTCGACAAGCTGCGCCAGGCCCGTGAGATCCCGACCGTCGAGGAGCAGACGCCCCTCTACGAGGAGATCAACGCCGACGTGATGGAGTTCCTGCCGGGCCTCCCGCTCGCGCACCCGGTGCCGTCGCTGGCCTTCGCGCCCGGCGTCGAGGGCTACACCGCCAGCCCGGTGCAGGACGAGGTCTGGAACCAGGTCACGGTCTCCGAGTGATCGCAGCCGCCTCGCCGGCACCTGCAGCATCCCAGTCGGCGCAGGACTGAAGCGTGCTCCGCTTCGTCCTGCGCCGGCTGGCGCTGATGGTCCCGGTCCTGCTGGGACTCTCGGTCCTGCTCTTCATCTGGGTGCGCAACCTGCCCGGACAGGGCCCGGCGCGCTCGTTGCTCGGCCCCCGGGCCACGCCCGAGCGCATCGAGGCCATCAACAAGAGCTACGGCTTCAACGACCCGATCGTCGAGCAGTACTTCCGCTACGTCGGGTCGCTGCTGCGCGGTGACTTCCTCAACTCGATCCGTGACGGCGACCCCGTCCTGGAGAGCTTCCTCGACAAGCTGCCGGTCACCGTCGAGCTGTCGCTGGCCGCGCTGCTGTTCGCGATCGTGGTCGGCATCCCGCTCGGCTACCTCGCCGCGCGCCACCAGGGCCGGCTGCTCGACACCGCGGTCGTCTCCGGCTCCCTGCTCGGCGTCGCGACCCCGGTGTTCTTCCTCGCGCTGCTGCTCAAGCTCGTCTTCGCCAACTGGCTCGACCTGCTCCCGGCGACGCTGCGCCAGGACCCGCGCATCGACGCGACCGAGGTGACCGGGTTCGCCGTGCTCGACGGCCTGATCACCGGCGAGTACGACGCCGCGTGGGACGCCGTCCTCCACCTGATCCTGCCCGGCATCGCGCTGGGCACCATCCCGCTGGCGATCATCGTGCGCATCACCCGCGCCTCGGTCGCCGAGGTCATGCAGGAGGACTACGTGCGCACCGCCGAGAGCAAGGGCCTGAGCCGGCGCACGATCTCGCGCCGCCACGTCCTGCGCAACGCGATGCTGCCCGTCGCCACGACCATCGGCCTGCAGACGGGCCTGCTGTTCTCCGGAGCGGTGCTCACCGAGCAGGTCTTCGGCTTCCGTGGCATCGGGTCCTACCTGTTCTCCGCCATCAGCCAGCGTGACTACCCGGTGCTGCAGGGCTACATCATCTTCATCGCCATCATGTACTCGCTCATCAACCTGATCGTCGACCTGCTGTACGGCGTCATCGACCCGAGAGTGCGGGTGAGCTGACGTGAGCATCCCCATGACACCGTCCGGACCGGCTGCCGGTCTGGAGGAGCTGACGAGCGACGCCGAGCGCGGCACCAGCCTGTGGAAGGGCGCGTGGCGCAGGCTGCGGCGCAACCCGTCCGCGATCATCGGCGCCGTCATCATGCTGGCCTTCGTGCTGGTGGCGGTCTTCGCACCGTTGCTCACCGGCTTCCGACCGGGCACGGGCGAGTTCTTCCGCGAGGTCACCCCGGCCAAGGTCCCCGGGCCCAGCGAGCAGCACTGGCTCGGGCTCGACGCCGGAGGCTCCGACATGTGGACCCAGCTCGTCTACGGCGCGCGCCAGTCCCTGATCTTCGGCATCGCCTCCACGGTCGTCGGTCTCGCGGCAGGTGCCTCGCTCGGGGTGCTCGCCGGCGGGTTCGGAGCCGTGGGGGGACGGGTCGGGTCCTGGATCGACAACGCGATCATGCGCCTGGTCGACATCCTGCTCTCGATCCCCAGCCTGCTGCTCGCCGTCAGCATCGCGGCGATCATCACCAAGGACACCTTTGCGATCATCATCGCGATCGCCGCGGCCCAGGTGCCGATCTTCGCCCGGCTCCTGCGCAGCTCGATGCTGACCCAGGGCCGCAGCGACTACGTGCTGGCGGCCTCGGCGCTCGGCTTCCGCAAGCGCCGGGTGGTCATGAGCCACATCCTGCCCAACTCCGTGGGCCCGACCATCGTCCAGGCCACCCTCAACCTGGCCACGGCCATCATCGAGGTCGCGGCACTGTCCTACCTCGGCCTCGGCGAGGACAACCCACGGGTCGCGGAGTGGGGCCGGATGCTCGTGGCCGCGCAGGAGCGCTTCGACGCCGACCCGCGCCTGGCGATCTTCCCCGGCATCTGCATCGTGGTCACCGCACTCGGCTTCACCCTCTTCGGAGAAGCCCTCCGCGAGGCCCTCGACCCACGGTCACGGAGGTGACCCGATGAGCTCGGACATCCTCGTCCAGGGCGACGTCCCTCCGCCGGCGAGCGGCGGCCAGCCGCTGCTGACCGTCAAGGACCTCTCCGTCGAGTTCGGCCTGCGCGGCCAGAAGCGCGTGCGCGCGGTCGACCAGGTCTCCTTCGACATCCGTCCCGGTGAGCACGTCGGCCTGGTCGGCGAGTCCGGCAGCGGCAAGTCGGTCACCTCGCTGGCGATCATGGGCCTGCTGCCCAAGCGCGGCAGCCACGTCTCCGGCGAGATCACCTACGCCGGCCGCGACCTGCTGACCCTGCCGCGCTCGGACATGTCCAAGCTGCGCGGCAACGACATCGCCATGGTCTTCCAGGACCCGATGACCTCGCTCAACCCGGTCGTCCGCATCGGCGTCCAGCTGTCCGAGGTCGTCAGCCGGCACAACCAGGTCAGCAAGTCCGAGGCCCGCGACCGCGCCGGCGACCTGCTGCGCAAGGTGGGCATCCCCGACCCGGTGCGCCGGCTCAAGGAGTACCCCCACCAGCTCTCCGGCGGCATGCGCCAGCGGGTCCTGATCGCGATCGCCCTGGCCTGCGAGCCGCGGCTGCTCATCGCCGACGAGCCGACCACGGCCCTCGACGTGACCATCCAGGCCCAGGTGCTCGAGGTGCTCAAGGAGCTCGTCGCCGACACCCAGGCGGCGCTGCTGATGATCACCCACGACCTCGGCGTGGTGGCCGGGCTGTGCGACCGGGTCAACGTCATGTACTCCGGGCGGATCGTCGAGTCGACGACGCGCGACGTGCTCTTCGCTGAGCCGCGCCACCCCTACACCGGCGGGCTGCTGCGCAGCATCCCGCGGCTCGACACTCCGCGCGGCGAGCCGCTGGTCGCCATCCCGGGCTCGCCCACCAACACGCTGCCCTGGACGCAGGGCTGCGGCTTCGCGCCCCGCTGCCCCAACGCCCAGGACGACTGCCGCACCGTCCCCCCGGCCCTGGTCGAGCAGGGTCCCCGGCTGCTGCGCTGCCACCACCCGCTCGACCCGGCGGCCGCCTCGGCGCCGGCCGAGCTGGCCGAGGCCTTCCGCAAGCCCCGTCCCGAGGAGACCTCGTGAGCACCGACGACACCACGGCGCCGGCGTCCGCCACGCAGACCGACGTCGCGCAGCCGCGTCCGCTGGTGCGGATCCGGGGCCTCAAGGTGCACTACCCGATCCGCAGCGGGCTGCTGCTCGGACGCCAGGTCGGCGCCGTGCGCGCGGTCGACGGCGTCGACCTCGACATCCCCGAGGGCCGCACCCTCGGGCTGGTCGGGGAGTCCGGGTGCGGCAAGTCGACGCTCGGCAAGGCGGTGCTGCGCCTCGCGCCGGTGACCGAGGGCAGCGTCGAGTACGACGGCGTCGACGTCGCCGGCCTCGGCGGCGAGGAGCTGCGCAAGATGCGCCGGCACATGCAGATGGTCTTCCAGGACCCGTTGGCCTCGCTCAACCCGCGCCAGAGCGTCGAGACGATCCTCCTCGAGCCGCTCAAGGCCCACGGGATCGCCTATGACAAGCGCACCCGCGTGCGCGAGCTGCTCGACCAGGTCGGGCTGCCCGCCTCGGCCTCGGCCAAGTACCCCCACGAGTTCTCCGGCGGCCAGCGCCAGCGCATCGGCATCGCGCGCGCCATCGCCCTCGAGCCGCGGTTCGTGATCGCCGACGAGCCCGTCTCGGCCCTCGACGTGTCGATCCAGGCGCAGGTGCTCAACCTGCTCGAGGAGCTGCAGCAGCGGCTCGGGCTCACCTACCTCGTCATCGCCCACGACCTCGCGGTGGTGCGCCACGTCTCCGACGAGGTGGCGGTGATGTACCTCGGCGGCGTCGTCGAGCAGGCGTCGGCCGACGACCTCTACGCGACCCCGCGCCACCCCTACACGAAGGCGCTGATGTCGGCGGTGCCCGTGCCGGATCCCAAGGTCGAGGCGAAGCGGACCCGCATCGTGCTCGCCGGCGACCTGCCCTCACCGGCCGACCCGCCCTCGGGGTGCCGCTTCCACACGCGCTGCCCGTTCAAGCAGCAGACGCGCTGCGACACCGAGCGGCCCGAGCTGCGGATCGTCGCGCCCGGGCACAAGGTGGCGTGCCACTGGGCCGAGGAGATCGAGGCCGGCACCATCAAGGCCCACCAGGTCACCGAGCAGCAGGTCTCCGACGCCCAGACGTGACCAGACGCGACCAGGCGTGACCGGTCAGGACGTCAGGGGGCGCTGACCGGCGCCGTCGACGGCGCGTCGTCGCGGGACGGCAGCGGCGGGGGAGTGCCGCCCCAGGCCGGACAGATCGCCTGGTGGGCGCACCACCCGCACAGGGCGCTGCGCTGCGGCTGGTAGTCGCCGGTCTGCTCGGCGTGCTGGATGGCGGCCCACACCGCCTCGACCTTGCGCTCGGTGGCCAGCAGGGCCTGCTCGTCGGGCTCGTAGGTGATGACCTCGCTGTTGCCGAGGTAGACCAGCTGGAGCACCCGGGGGACGACGCCGCGGGTGCGCCACAGCGCGAGGGCGTAGAAGCGCAGCTGGAAGAGCGCCTTGGTCTCGAACCCCTCGCGCGGGCTGCGGCCGGACTTGTAGTCGACGACGCGCAGGGCGCCGTCGGGCGACTCGTCGACGCGGTCGACGAACCCGCGCAGCAGCAGCTTGGAGTCGAGCAGCGTCTCGACGTAGAGCTCGCGCTCGGCCGGCTCGATGCGCCGGGGGTCCTCGAGGTCGAACCAGCGGCGCACGGACTCGCGGCACGACAGCAGCCACGCCACGACGTCGGGCCCGTCCGACCCGTCGTCGTCGAACATCTCGGCGGCCTCGGGGTCGTCGAGGACGACCTGGGCCCAGACCTCGTCGACCATCGACTGCGCGCGCTCGGGGGTGCGCTCGGGCGCGGGCAGGTCGAAGACGTCCTCGAGCACCTGGTGCACCACCGTGCCGCGCATGGCGTCGACCGACGGCGGCTCGGGCAGCCGGTCGACGGTGCGGAAGCGGAAGCGGAGGGGACAGCTCAAGAAGTCGGCCGCCCGGCTGGGTGACAGCGCGGCCAGCACGTCGACGCCGTCGACGACGGTCGAGAGGCGCTCAGCGGGGCTGAGGTCGTCGACCGGCGGGTCCTGGCTGCTCACGCGGCCAGGGTAGGCGCGGGCACCGACATAGGCTGCGTGGGTGCCCGCTGCCGTGTCCGCCGACGTGCCCGGCGTGTCGGTGCCGCCGCCGTGGGTGCTGCGGGTCGGCCGGGTCTCCGGCACCGACATCCAGGTCTCGGCCTCGTGCCTGGTCGTGGTCGCGCTGATCGCCCTCGCGTTCGCCCCCCGGGTCGACGCGCTGGTGCCCGGGCTCGTCGCCCGGGCGTGGGTGGTCGGGGTCGGCGTCGGGGTGCTGGTCTACCTCGCCGCGCTGGTCCACGAGGCGGCCCACGCGCTGGTCGCCCGCCGCCACGGGCGGCTGGTCCCCTCGATCCGGCTCACCGCCGCCGGCGGACGCACGCACGTCGTCGGCGAGTCCGAGGGCCCGCGCGAGGAGGGGGTCACCGCCGTGGCCGGCCCGGCGGTCTCGGTCGTCCTCGGCCTCTCGGCGCTCGCCCTGAGGCTCGTCGTCACCGAGGGCGTGCCCGCGCTGGTGCTCGAGGCGCTCGTCGTGGCCAACCTGCTCATCGGGCTGCTCGACCTGCTGCCCGCCCCGCCCCTCGACGGCGGGCGGATGGTGCGGGCGCTCGCCTGGTCGGTCGTCGGGTCCCGCGCGCGGGGGTCGATCGTCGCGGCCTGGACCGGCCGCGGCGTCGCCGTCGTCCTGCTGCTGGTCCCGGTGCTCGTCACCGCCGTCACCGGCGCCGACCCCGGTCTGTCGCTCTGGGTCGGCTGCGTCGGGGTGGCGGCCCTGGTCTGGGTGGCCTCGTCGGCCGAGCTCGGCTTCAACCAGCTCCGCCTGGGCTTCGAGGGCGTCGCCCTCGCCACGCTGGCCCGCCCGGTCGTGCCCGGTGACGGTCTGGCCCCGTCCACCCCGCGGCTGGCCGCCGACGCCACGGTCGACGAGGTGCTCGTGACGCTGCTGCGCCGGCCGGGCGACGACCACCTCCTCGTCGACGCCGACGGCACTCCGCGCGGGCTCGTCTCCTCCGCCGACGTGGACCGGGCGCTGGCCGGACGCTGACCGGGCGCTGACCGGGCGCTGACTGGCGTTGAGGCCGGTTGCGGAAGGCGGTCCGGGGCCCGTCACCCGGTACGGTTCCGCGCGTGCATGACAGCAACGACGAGCCGGACGCCGTCCGCGAGCCCCACCCGGACGACGTACCGCAGGACGCCTGGTCGGGGGTCCACCGCGGTCCGCTGCGCGACGGCGAGTGGGTGCGCCTCGTCGACGCCAAGGGCCGGCGCCACAACATCGCCCTCGAGACCGGCAAGCGCTTCTTCTCCAACCGGGGCCACGTCGAGCACGACGAGATGATCGGTCGCGAGGAGGGCTTCACCGTCACCGCCTCCACCGGTGGCGAGTACCTCGTGTTCCGCCCCCTGCTCTCCGAGTTCGTCGTCTCCATGCCGCGCGGCGCGGCGGTCGTCTACCCCAAGGACGCCGCGCAGATCGTCGCGATGGCCGACATCTTCCCGGGAGCCGACGTCGTCGAGGCCGGCGTCGGGTCCGGTGCGCTGACCTGCTCGCTGCTGCGCGCCGTCGGCCCGCACGGCCACGTGACGTCGTTCGAGCGCCGCGAGGAGTTCGCCGACGTCGCCCGCCGCAACGTCACCCAGTTCTTCGGCGGCGAGCACCCGGCCTGGGACCTGCGCCTCGGCGACCTCGCCGAGGAGCTCCCGGCCTCCGGACGCCGCTGCGACCGCGTCATCCTCGACATGCTGGCGCCCTGGGAGTGCCTCGACGCCGCGGCCGACGCGCTGCGCCCCGGCGGCATCGTCTGCGCCTACGTCGCCACCACCACGCAGCTGTCCCGCTTCACCGAGACCGTCCGCGTGCACGGCGGCTTCACCGAGCCGCAGGCGTGGGAGTCGCTCGTGCGCGACTGGCACGTCGAGGGCCTCGCCGTGCGGCCCGGCCACAAGATGATCGGCCACACCGCCTTCCTGGTCACCGCGCGACGGATGGCGCCCGGCCAGCAGGCCCCGCGCAAGACGCGGCGTCCCGCCCCCGGTGCCTACGGCGCCGACTACCACGGCCCGCGCCCCGCCGACGTCCCTCCGCTGCCCGACGACGTCTACATCGACACCCCGCCCGACGAGCCGGAGCAGTGAGGCCGTTCCTGCTGCTGTCGATCCGGGCGGAGCAGGCCGCGGCCGACGAGGAGCACGCGGCCTTCGCCCGCTTCCTGGGCGTCGAGCAGGACGACGTCGAACGCCGCCAGCTCGGCAGCGACGACGTCTCCGACGTGCCCGGCCGCCTCGACGACTGGTCGGGCGTCGTCCTCGGCGGCGGTGCCTTCACCTGGTCCGACGAGCCCGCGAGCAAGTCGCCGGCCCAGCAGCGCGCCGAGGCCGGGCTGACCCTCGTGCTCGACGCGGTGGTCGCCGCCGACTTCCCGTCCTCGGCGCCTGCTACTGCATCGGCACCCTCGGCAGCCACCAGGGCGGCCTCGTCGACCGCACCCACCCCGAGCCAGTCGGGCCGCTGTCGGTCACGCTGACCGACGAGGGCGCGACCGACCCGCTGTTCGACGGCGTACCCCGTGACTTCGCGGCGTACGGCGGGCACAAGGAGGCCCTGACCAGCCCGCCGCCCCACGTGGTCGTCCTCGCCACCTCCGCGGCGTGCCCGGTCCAGGCGTTCCGCGTCGGCACCAACGTCTACGCCACCCAGTTCCACCCCGAGCTCGACCTGGCCGGGCTGCTCACCCGCATCGACACCTACGCCACCTTCGGTTACTTCGACCCGTCGGAGGCCGCGACCCTGCGAGCGGCGGGGGAGGCCGTCGAGGTGACCCACCCGATGACCTTGCTGCGCAACTTCGCGGCCCGCTACCGCCGCTGATCTCACCCCTCGGTCGCAGGTGACCCATTTGTGATGCAACACCGTCCCTTGGGGCGTTCTTGCGACGGGTGCGCAGGTAGTGTCCACAGGACAGGAGGTGGACCGAATGTCGAGCATGGGTGACGGTTCCAGCACAGGTGATCGCAACGCCGACGAGCTGATGGCTCAGGTGCGTTTCCTCGAGTCCGAGGTCGGTGACCTGCGGCGCAGGCTGTCCGACGGGCCGGTGTCCTCGCGCGGTCTCGAGCTGCGGCTCGCGGACACGCAGCGATCGCTGGCGGCGGTGACGTCGCAGAACGAGCGGCTCGCCCAGACGCTGCGCGAGGCGCGCGACCAGATCACCAAGCTCAAGGAGGAGGTCGACCGCCTGGCGCAGCCGCCGGCCGGGTTCGGCACCTTCCTGGCCCGCAACGCCGACGACTCCGTCGACGTCTTCACCGGCGGCCGCAAGCTGCGCGTCAACGTGAGCCCCGGCGTCGACCTCGACGCCCTGCAGCGTGGCCAGGAGGTCATGCTCAACGAGGCGCTCAACGTCGTCGGCGCCCTGGACTTCGAGCGCGTCGGCGAGGTCGTGATGTTCAAGGAGGTGCTCGCCGACGGCGACCGCGTCCTGGTCATCGCCAACGCCGACGAGGAGCGCGTCGTGCGCATCGCCGAGCCGCTGCGCGACGTCACGCTGCGCGCCGGTGACTCGCTGCTGCTCGACTCGCGCGCCGGCTGGGTCTACGAGCGGGTGCCGAAGTCCGAGGTCGAGGAGCTCGTGCTCGAGGAGGTGCCCGACATCGACTACACCGACATCGGCGGCCTCTTCAACCAGATCGAGACCATCCAGGACGCCGTCGAGCTGCCCTACCTGCACCCCGAGCTCTTCATCGAGCACGAGCTCAAGCCGCCGAAGGGCGTGCTGCTCTACGGTCCTCCCGGCTGCGGCAAGACGCTGATCGCCAAGGCCGTCGCCAACAGCCTGGCCAAGAAGGTCGCCGCCAAGACCGGCGCCGACGGGTCGGGCAAGGAGGGGCGCGCCTACTTCCTCAACATCAAGGGCCCCGAGCTCCTCAACAAGTACGTCGGCGAGACCGAGCGCCACATCCGCCTGGTCTTCCAGCGGGCCCGCGAGAAGGCCAGCGAGGGCACGCCGGTCATCGTGTTCTTCGACGAGATGGACTCGCTGTTCCGCACCCGCGGCTCCGGGGTCTCCTCCGACGTCGAGAACACGATCGTCCCGCAGCTGCTCAGCGAGATCGACGGCGTCGAGACGCTCGAGAACGTGCTGGTCATCGGCGCCTCCAACCGCGAGGACATGATCGACCCCGCGATCCTGCGGCCCGGCCGCCTCGACGTGAAGATCAAGATCGAGCGCCCCGACGCCGAGTCGGCACGCGACATCTTCAGCAAGTACCTCACCTCGCGGCTGCCGCTGCACGCCGACGACCTGGCCGAGTTCGGCGACGACCGCGAGGCGTGCGTCGCCGGCATGATCCAGGCGACCGTGGAGCGGATGTACACCGAGACCGAGGAGAACCGCTTCCTCGAGGTCACCTATGCCAACGGCGACAAGGAAGTCCTCTACTTCAAGGACTTCAACTCCGGCGCGATGATCCAGAACATCGTCGACCGCGCCAAGAAGATGGCGATCAAGGACCTCCTCGACCACCAGCAGCGCGGCCTGCGCGTCTCGCACCTGCTCCAGGCGTGCGTCGACGAGTTCAAGGAGAACGAGGACCTCCCCAACACGACCAACCCCGACGACTGGGCCCGCATCTCCGGCAAGAAGGGCGAGCGGATCGTCTTCATCCGCACGCTCATCACCGGCAAGCAGGGCACCGAGCCGGGCCGGTCCATCGACACCGTCGCCAACACGGGCCAGTACCTCTAGGTCACCGAGCCGACCACGCATCGGTCGGGGGAGTGCGGCAGCGACCGCGCCCCTCGACCGGCGTGTGCGTTCAGGCCGTGGCGGTGAGGCGGGTGGCCCAACCCCAGGGGCGGCCGACGCGGGGGCCGGGCAGGTAGCCCTGGTGCACCTCGACCACGTCGAGGCCGGCAGCCCGCACCAGCACGGGTACGTCGCGGGTCAGGTGACAGCCTCCGAAGACCCGGCGCTGGACCGGCTCGAGGCGGCGCTGCCAGCGGGCGACGCCGGCGTCGGGGGAGCGGCCGTGCTCGAGGAGGTGCAGCATCCCGCCCGAGGTGAGCACCCGGCGTACCTCGGCGAGGGCCAGGGCGGCGTCGGGGATGGTGCAGAGGGAGAACGTGCAGAGCACGGCGTCGTAGGTCGCGTCGTCGGCGGCGAGGTGCTGACCGTCGAGCCCGACGCGGTGGACCGGCACCCCGGTGGCGGACCGGCGCGACTCCGAGAGGGCCCACCCGACGTCGGACGGCTCGACGGCGTCGGCGGAGGTGACGGCAGCGGGGTACTTCTCGATGTTCAGGCCGCTGCCGAACCCGATCTCCAGGACCCGGCCGGCGAGTCCGGCGCACGTCTGCTCACGCAGCTTCATCACCTGCCCCACGGACAGGGCACGGTCGGTGAGCCGGGGGACCACGTGTTCGTTCCACACGGCGCCACCGTAGGCCGGACGGCCCGGCGGGGCCGATAGGTTGCGGGGATGCGCCGCCACTTCCTGCTCCGTCGGACGCTCGCACGGACCCTGCTCAAGATCGCCCGCTGGCAGACCGCCGGCCAGGTGCCGCCGCGCGGCATCCTCGTCGGAGCGCCGCACACGTCCAACTGGGACTGGGTCGTCACGCAGCTCCTCGCGTGGGACAGCAGCGTGCAGATCCGGTTGCTCGTCAAGGAGTCCTTCTTCAAGGGCCCCATGGGAGTCCTGATGCGGGCGACGGGCTCGGTCCCGCTCGACCGCGACAACCCCAGTGGCACCATCAAGGCGCTGCTCGCCGACGCCGAGGAGGACGAGGCGTTCCTGCTCGGCATCGCCGCCGAGGGCACCCGCGCCAAGAGCGACTACTGGAAGTCCGGCTTCTACCGGATCTCGCGGCAGACCGGCATCCCGGTCACGCTCGCCTACCTCGACAAGCCGACCCGCACCGTCGGGTGGGGGCCGACCTTCGACCTGACGGGCGACGTGGTCGCCGACATGGACAGGATCCGTGCCTTCTACGCCGACAAGCGCGGCATCCGGCCCGAGCTGACGACCGAGCCGCGCCTGCGCGAGGAGGAGCGCCGCTCCTGGTGACGGGGCACCCGGACGGTGAGCCGGGGGCCGCACGACACCCCGTAGGCTCGGCCGCATGAGCGTCCGCCGCGTGATGGGCACCGAGGTCGAGTACGGCATCTCGGTCGTCGGCCAGCCGATGGCCAACCCGATGGTGGCCTCCTCGCAGGTCGTCAACGCCTACGCCACCGCCACCGTCAAGGCCCGACGCGCGCGCTGGGACTTCGAGGAGGAGTCGCCGCTGCGCGACGCGCGCGGGTTCGACATGTCGCGCGGCGTGGCCGACCCGAGCCAGCTCACCGACGAGGACATGGGCCTGGCCAACGTCATCCTCACCAACGGCGCCCGCCTCTACGTCGACCACGCCCACCCGGAGTACTCCACCCCCGAGGTCACCTCGCCGCTCGACATCGTGAAGTGGGACAAGGCAGGGGAGCAGGTCATGCTCGACGCCGCCAAGCGGGCCGCCCAGCTGCCCGGGGCGCCGCAGATCCTGCTCTACAAGAACAACACCGACAACAAGGGCGCGTCCTACGGCGCCCACGAGAACTACCTGATGCGGCGCTCGACGCCGTTCGGCGACATCGTGCGGCACCTGACGCCGTTCTTCGTCAGCCGCCAGGTGGTCACCGGCGCCGGCCGCGTCGGCATCGGCCAGGACGGGCGCGAGCACGGCTTCCAGGTCAGCCAGCGCGCCGACTTCTTCGAGGTCGAGGTCGGCCTCGAGACCACGCTCAAGCGCCCGATCATCAACACCCGCGACGAGCCGCACGCCGACCCGGAGAAGTACCGCCGCCTGCACGTCATCATCGGCGACGCCAACCTCTCCGAGGTCTCCAGCTACCTCAAGATCGGCACCACCGCGCTGGTGCTGGCGATGATCGAGGAGAAGTTCATCTCGGTCGACCTCAGCGTCGAGGGTCCCGTCGCCGGTCTCCGTGCGATCTCGCACGACCCGACGCTGAAGCAGACCGTGACGATGCAGGACGGTCGCAAGCTGACCGGCATCCAGCTGCAGCTCGAGTACCTCGACCTGGCCCGCAAGTTCGTCGAGGACCGCTACGGCGCCGACGCCGACGCGCAGACCGTCGACGTCCTCGCGCGTTGGGAGTCGGTCCTCGACCGCCTCGAGCGCGACCCGATGCTGTGCGCCCGCGAGCTCGACTGGGTCGCCAAGCTCAAGCTGCTCGAGCAGTACCGCACCCGCGACGGCCTCGACTGGGACGACGCCAAGCTCCAGCTGATCGACCTGCAGTACTCCGACATCCGCCCCGAGAAGGGCCTCTACCAGCGCCTCGTCGCCGGCGGCCGGATGGAGCGTCTGCTCGACCAGGCCGACGTCGACGACGCGATGCACGACCCGCCGACCGACACCCGCGCCTACTTCCGCGGCCGCTGCCTGGAGAAGTACGCCGAGCACGTCGCCGCCGCCTCGTGGGACTCCGTCATCTTCGACCTGCCCGGCCGCGAGTCGCTCCAGCGCGTGCC
>JAOPXU010000119.1 GCA_025964985.1 Nocardioides sp. | reverse complement strand
GGCGCTCGACGATCAGCATGCGGCCGTGGACGGTCAGGCGGGCGTTACGGTGAGACACAGAGCCTCCTGGGTGGATGTGGGCCTTCGACAAGCCACACCCCACCCGGGGGCTCTACCTACGTCAACGTGACGCGCCGCTGCTACCAACCTCATGGCCGGGTACATCTAGGCCCGGCCGCGGCGGCGCGAGAGCACCGGTCGCAGCAGCAGGGCGACCACGAGCGCGCCGCCGCCGAACAGGCCCCACCAGACGGCGTCGCGCCTGGTGCCCTCGAGGACGTCGGGCTCGGCGCGCGGCAGAGGCGCCGGCTCGGCACGGTCGGGGGCGCCCGGACCGGGGGCGATGGTGCCGTCGCGCCCGGGGCGCAGCGGGCGGGTGAGGGCCTCGACCGGCTGCACGACGCCGCGGCCCCGGAACCGGTCGACGGCCCCGCCGCGGGTCGGCTCGTCACCGGTGGCGGTCGTCTCGAGGCGGGCGATCAGCTGCTCGGCGGTGTCGTCGGGGAACGCCGAGGCCAGCAGCGCCAGGATGCCGGAGACCTGGGCCGCGGCCACCGAGGTCGACGACCGGTCGAAGGAGCAGGTCGAGCCGTTGACGGCGTAGGTCACCGAGCCGAAGGTCGGCACCACGACGTCGATGGCCGAGCTCAGCAGCCCGGCCGGCTCCGCGGGCTCCTCGTAGGTCGGGTCGGTGGTGGTGCCGACCGCGACGACGCGCGGGTTGGTGCGTGCGTAGCCCGCGGGCCAGCGGACGACGTCCTCGCCGAACTCGTAGCCGCCCTCGTCACCGTCCTCGCCGTCGGTGGCGTCGGCCTCGGTCTCCGAGACGCGGTTGCCGGTCGACGCGACCACGATCGCCCCGGTGCGGGTGACCCGCTCGACCGCGGCCTCGAGCGCGTCGCTCGGCTGGTCGACGGTGAGGGAGACGTTGACGATGCGGACCTGTCCGGGGCGGGTGCCGGCGAGCCCGGCGACGGCGTCGAGGCCCGCGACGATGCCGCCCTCGGTCGGCGTCTTCAGGCCGTTGTCGCTGGTGTCGGAGTCGTAGACGCGCACGTCGTAGACCTCGGCGCCGGGGGCGATGCCGATGGGTCCGACGCCGTCGTCCTGGGGCCGTCCGGCGATCACGCCGGCCATCGCGGTGCCGTGGTAGAACGTCGGCTCGGCGACGGCACTGAACTCCTCGGCCCGCTCGCTGCCGAACTCGGTGACGCCGGGCGTGGTGACCCCGGAGTCGATGACCGCGACCCGGACACCCGTGCCGGGGGCGGCGCCTGTGCGCTGTCGGACGATGTCCTGCGCGGCGACGACGTCGAGGGCGACGATCGGGGCGCTGGGCTCGGTCGGCGCCTCGGACTGGACGTCGGCCTCGTCGATGGCGGCGCAGGGCGTGCCGTCGGGCGGGTCTGCCTGCGCGGGCGCGCCGAGCACGACCAGGACTCCGGAGGTGGCCGCCGTGGCGAGGACGACGCCGAGCGGCCTCCTCACGAGCAGCTGCCGTCGGGCTTCGAGGTCGGCGGGCAGCGGGCGGCGTCGACGGTGAGCGGGACGCCGGGCTCGAACAGGTCGAGCCAGTCCTGCGGGACGACGACCGCGTCGACGTCGGCGTAGCCCAGGCTGGCGGTCTCCTCGCCGGGCCCGACGGGGTAGGCGTAGCCGCGCGCGTCGACGAGCACCGGCGCCCTGCCCTCACCGCCCGACCAGCCGCCGGACTGCACGAACGCACCCGCGCCGGAGTCGACCGCCACGTCGACGTCGTCGACCCCGACCTCGACGGCCGAGGCGGTCGTGTCGGCCTCGGTCGTCGCGAGGACGACGCCGGGCTGGCCGCCGGGGGTGTCGAGCTGGGCGCAGAGCTGGCCGGCGGGCCGCCGCTCGCCGCGTACGACGGTCGGCCAGAACGCGTTGTCGAGCCGGCTGGCGTCGGGGATGTCGGTGGCGGGCACCTGGTCGGCCTCGAACACCTCGAACGGGTCCTGGGCCGGGAACTGCAGCGCCTGGTAGAGCGCGCCGGAGAACTCGTCGAGCTCGCGGGTGCCGCGGGCGGTCATCAGGTAGGGCGTCGACCCGACGCGCAGCAGGTCGCCGACCTCGGCCCGGCCGGCGCCGGGGACCTGGTCGCGGAAGGCCCACGGGGCGCGCAGCGCCGCCTTGTCGAGCTCGAAGGTCTCGAGCGACAGCGCGCGTCCGGCGGGGAAGAGCGTGATCCAGGCGTCGGGCACGGTGACGGCGTCGGAGTCCTCGGCGCCGGCCACGGCGCGCAGGACCCGGTCGGGCGAGCCACCGGTCGGCACGGGGTAGGCGTAGGCGCGCTCGACGCCGCGCTCGGCGCCGACGAACGACTGGGCGACGAGGTAGAGCTGGCCGGAGACCGTGCGCACCACGAACGACAGGTCGGGGGTCGGGGTCGCCTCGGGCTGCTCGGAGATGTCGACCTTGATGCCGACGGGCGGGGCACCGAGCACGCCGGTGCAGGCGGTCCAGCCGGTGGGGACGAGGTCGGACACCTGCGGCGGGGTCTCGGGGGCGTCGAGGATGCCGATCGGGTCGCCGAGCTCCTTGTCCTCGATCTCCTCGCGCGAGACCTCCCGGGAGTCGATCCCGGCTCCGAAGAGGAGCATCGCCGAGGTGATGTTGGCCAGCGGCCGCAGCTCGGTCTCGCCCTCCTCGCCACCGGCGACGCCGAGGACCGCGTAGTCGGCGCCCGACTCCTTCTCGCTGACCAGGCCCTCCTCGTCCAGGTTGTAGAAGTTGGGCGACTTCAGCACACCGAGCACGGCACCACCGGCGATGAGCAGGACGGCGAGGGCGATGCCGCCGAAGACGGCGCGGCCGGGGCGGGCGGGCTCGACCTCGCGGCCGCCCGGGGCGCCGGACACGAACGCCGTGACGAGGCGTCGCCGGCTGAACGAGTAGGCCTCGACCAGGTCCTTCTTGGTGGCCACGCGTCAGCCGATCGAGTCGACGACGCCGGTGGCCATCACGAGCAGCGGGACGAGTGCCACGAGCGAGATCGTCTCGAGGACGTCGCCGAAGCGGCCGCGCCGCACGGAGGGGCCCGAGGGCAGCAGCGTCAGGGCGAGCAGGGCCGCGCCGGCGCCGGCCAGCACGACGGCCAGGGTGGGCCGCCAGGACTCGTGGACGACGAGCACCGACACGCCGACCGCGACCAGGCCGAGGATGCCGGAGCCCAGGCCGACGAGGACCTCGGAGCCGGTGCGGTACTGGCGGGTGCGCAGCATGACGACCAGGCAGGCCACGACGACCAGGAGCGTGCCGTAGACGCCGAGGCGGACCGCGAGCGGCGCGGTCACGACGAGCAGGATGCCGACGGTCGCCGAGATGGCGATGAGGATCTCGTGCGCCACCCTCGCGTCGGCGGCGACGCGGCCGGGGTCGACGTCGGCGGGGTCGGCGGTGATGTCCTCGGTCGAGTAGAGCTGGTCGACCGTGGTGCTGGTGATGCCGAGCGCGAGCCAGGGGAAGACGCTGCCGACGAGCACGACGAAGGCGAGGACGCAGCTGAGCAGGACGTCGGGGTCGAGCGAGGTGCGCTCGACGAGGGCGCCGCAGACGGCGAGGACCGCCCCCACCACGATGGCGGGGATGAGCAGGGTGCGCCCGGCGCCGAGCCCGATCACGCACACCAGCCCGACGACGGCCAGTGCCGCACCTGCGGCGGCCAGGCGGTAGCCGAGGTCGAGCTCGTCCTCGGCGAGCATGACGGCGGCGGCGACGGCGTAGGCCGCGGCGATCCAGGCGACGGTGACCGCCGCCTCGGGCTCGCCCTGGGCGCGCGACAGCACGACCGCCCCGGCCACGAGGGCGAGGGCGACGACGGCGGCGGCGTAGGCGGCGAGGGTCGTGCTCTGCACGAGCAGCGCGGCGGCGCCGAGCGCCATGAGCAGGGCCGCGGCGGTGAGCGCGGTACGCCGACCCGACTCGGGGGCCCACGGCTTGAGCTCGTGCTCGACGACGTCGGTCATCGCCTCGACGACGTCGTCGTAGACCGGCGCGACCGGCTCGTCGATGCCGGCGGTCACGCTGATCACCGAGCCGTCCTCGACGCCCTGGATCGTCAGGCCGGTGTCACGGGCCAGGCGCCGTCCCTCGGAGGTGACGAGCTTGTAGCCGCCGTAGACGGTGGCGGAGTCGAGGAGGCCGACGCTGCGCGCGAGCTCGGGCACGAGCTCGGCCACGGGCACCGCACCCGGCAGCACGAGGTCGACGCGACGGGTGCCCGACGCGACCGTGACCCGCACCAGGCCGGACGTGCTGACCGCCGCTTGGCTCATCGTTGCTCCCTCGTCGTGCTGGTGCTCGAGGCCACCCGGGACCGGGTGGGGTCGAGCGGTGCGGGGACATCCTGACACCGACGGAGGGGCCGACACCTGGCGGTGTCGACCCCTCGGGTACCTCCGGCCCGCAGGGCCGGGAGGGACAGGTCAGCCCCCGAACTGGGCGGCGCCGCGGGCGTCGGCGGCGGCGTAGTCGAGCTGGGACTGGCGCACCGACTCGGAGGTGTCGCGCAGCAGCTCCTGCATCTCGGAGATGGCGGTGTCCCACTTGCCCTTGGCGACCACGTAGGTCTCCTGCGCACGACCGCTCCAGTCGTTGCGCAGCGGGGCGAGCTCGCTCTCGAGCACGTTGAGCCGGTCGTTGATCCGGTCCATCGTGGCCTTCATGTTGTCGGCCGCACCGATCAGGGCCTGGTGGTTGACGCGGATTTCAGTCATCTGGGTGCTCCTGGGGTCCGAGGTGGTGGTCAGCCGAGGCGGCCGTTGAGGCGGGCGAAGACGGAGTTCTGCTCGTCGTCGTTGGTCGTGTTGACCTGCTCGGTCGTCTGCAGCGACTGCGAGAACTCGTCGAGCGCGTTGAGGATCGTGCGCTGCTTCTCGGTCCAGGTCTGGTGCAGGACGAAGAAGGCCGAGGCGCCCTGACCGACCCACTTGCCCTGGATGTCGGAGATCTGCCCGCTGAGGACGTCGCTCTCCTTGATGAAGTCAGCCTTGGCGTCGGTGACCATCCCGGCCGCCTTGGTGAGGGTCGCCTGGCCTTGGCCGTAGTCTGCGGCGTTCGACATGTGCCTTCTCCTTCGATCGGCGGCATGTCGCCGCCCGAGTGATGGGGTGTGTGGAGCTGGTGAGGAGGGCCGCTCACAACGAGGAGCGGGACGCCAGGCTGTTACCCGGGGCAAGGACCGGTAAACCTCAGCCCGTGAGTTCCCACAGGGCCCGGAAGAGCCCGGCGGCCACCACGACGGAGGCCACGGCGAGGGCTCCGAGCAGGCTCTCGGCGACCTCGGCACGGCGCGACCACCACGCCGAGCGCCAGCCGCGACCGAGGGCGACGGCGACGACCACGAGCAGCGCGCCGAGGCCGATCGAGAGCCAGGCGACGACCGTGGTCCAGCCGGGGCTGCCGGCGGCGTCGAGGTCGAGCAGCAGCGCCACCCAGCAGGCGATCCCGGCGGCGCGGAGCAGGCCGCGGGCGGCCGCGTGGCGGTAGCTGCGGGCCGCGAGCAGCAGCGCGGCCCCGGCCAGGCCGACCTCGGTGCGCGCGCCCAGGACGTCGATCCAGACGGTCGTCTCGCGCAGCAGCAGCACGGCCGAGACCGTGGCCACGACGAGGACGGCGACGCAGGCGGCGGTGACGGTGCGCGCCCCGCGCTCGGCGACGACGGCGACGGCGCTGCGCGGCACCAGGATGCGGCCGCGACGACCGGTCGGCCGGTCGCGCGCCGACCAGGCGGTGACGGCGAGGCGCTCGAGGTCGAGGAGGTACTGGTCCGGTACGTCGACCGCGAGCATCGGCACGAAGCGTGCGGCCAGCATCGCGACCACCAGCAGGACGGCCCAGACGACCTGGGCGTCGACGTCGGTGAGGGCGGCCAGCGTCGTGACGACGAAGACCGTCACCCCGTTGACCATCCAGACCCGCAGGCCCTCCTCGCCCGGCTGGTCGAGCGAGCGGGCGACGGCCGCGGCGACGGCGGCGACCAGGCAGGCCACGCCCAGCACCGTCGGGAGCCGCTCGGGCTCGGGAGCCCACGCGACGACGTACGCCGCGGCCCCGGCGAACGCCGGCACGGCCAGGACGCGGTGGCGGGCCAGCGGGCCGACCGGCAGGACGCCGAGGACGGCGGCGGCGACCAGGACGACGACCGTGGCCTGGCGCAGGTCGGAGGTCTCGGGCAGGCGGGCGGCGAGCCAGCCGGAGAGCACGGCGACCGCGACGGCGACCGCGCACCACAGGGCCGAG
>JAOPXU010000084.1 GCA_025964985.1 Nocardioides sp. | reverse complement strand
GTCGATGACGGAGTGGGCCTGGGCGTAGGCGAGCTCCTTGGCCAGGTCACCGATGATGTTCGACAGCGGGAGGGGCGCCAGGCCCAGGGTCGACAGGGTGCCGATCGCCTTGCCGTCAGCCGTCATGAACGCCGAGCCGGAATCTCCGGGCACGCCGGGGGTGACGGTGTAGAGCGGGTGCGACCAACCGCCGTCGGTGGCGGAGTCGCCGAGGCTGATGCCGGTCTTGGGCGAGAGCGCCGCGAGGCCGAAGCGGAGGCTTGAGTTGCCGTAGGAGTAGACCCGGTCGCCCGCGGCGGTGCCGTCGGTGTCGATGCCGGTCGGGCCGCCCCAGAACGGGATGCTCGGGTTGACCTTGCCGGCGTCGGCGGCGCTGACCTTGACCAGGGCGAAGTCGTTGTAGGCGCAGGCGTTGGCGTCGGTCTCGCCCAGGTCGCGCATCGTGCGCCACGAGCTGTAGACCAGGGTGCCGGTGCCGACCTGGGTGCCGGAGGAGATCAGCGAGCCACCCTTGTTGAAGGTGACGGCGGTGCCGAGCGGGACCGAGTCGGCCAAGCAGCCGTTGGTGTCGGTCGCCTCACCGAGGCCGGCGCAGTGCGCGGCGTAGCCGACGTAGGTGTTGGCGGCGGCGTCGGTGAACACGAAGTTGCCCGTGCACTGGGCGCCCTCGGTGTACATCTGCACGCCCGGGGTGATGGCCGCGGTCGCGGCGGGGGCGTAGGCGGCGCGGACGACAGCGGCGGTGCTGCTGGGGGCAGCGCCGACGAGGGTCGTGGCGAGGGCGACGGTGGCGGAAGCCGCGGCGACCGAGATCTTGGTGGTCAAACGCATCTGGTGGTGATCCCTCCGAGGGGCCGAGCGCGCAGGGGGGCACGCTCGGACGTGGACGTGTCGAGGGTCACAACGAGCATGGCCCGTCCGGGTTACGGGCCTGGTCACGAATGACCAGACCTCCCTCGGGTCCGGAGACACGTCGACCCGTCGCCTCGAGGCGACGGGTCGGCGTGGTGCGGAGCGAGGGTCAGTACGTCGGCTGGCTGGGGTCGACCTGGTTGACCCAGGCCACGACGCCACCACCGACGTGGACGGCGTCGTCGTAGCCGGCGCCCTTGACGATGGCCAGGGTCTCGGCCGAGCGGACGCCGGACTTGCAGTGCATGACGACCTGGGTGCCGGAGTCGACCGACGGCAGCTGCTCGAGGGCCGAGCCGTTGAGGAAGTCGCCCTTGGGGATCAGCACCGAGCCGGGGATCCGGTTGATCTCGAACTCGTTGGGCTCGCGGACGTCGACGAGGACGAAGTCGCGGGCGCCCTCCTCGCGCTCCTTGAGCATGTGCTCGAGCGTGGTGACCGAGATGGTCGAGCCGGCGGCGGCGTCGGCGGCCTCCTCGGAGATGGCGCCGCAGAAGGCGTCGTAGTCGATGAGGCCGGTGACGGTCGGGTTGTCGCCGCACAGGGCGCAGCTGGGGTCCTTGCGGACCTTGAGCTTGCGCCACTCGAGCTCGAGGGCGTCGTAGATGACGAGCTTGCCGACAGCCGGGTCACCGATGCCGGTGAGCACCTTGATGGCCTCGTTGACCTGGATCGAGCCGATGCTGGCGCACAGGACGCCGAGCACGCCGCCCTCGGCGCAGCTGGGGACCATGCCCGGCGGCGGGGGCTCGGGGTAGAGGCAGCGGTAGCAGGGCGCGTCGGGGCCGGAGTGGGGCCAGAAGACCGAGGCCTGGCCGTCGAAGCGGTAGATGGAGCCCCAGACGTAGGGGATCTTCAGGAAGTACGCCGCGTCGTTGACCATGTAGCGGGTCGCGAAGTTGTCGGTGCCGTCGACGATGAGGTCGTAGCCCTCGAAGACCTGCAGGACGTTGTCGTTGTCGAGGCGCTCCTCGTGGAGCACGACGTTGACGTAGGGGTTGGCCTCGAGGACCGACGCCTTGGCCGAGATCGCCTTCGACCGCCCGATGTCGGACTGCGTGTGGATGATCTGGCGCTGCAGGTTGGACTCGTCGACCTCGTCGAACTCGGCGATGCCGAGCGTGCCGACACCGGCCGCGGCAAGGTAGAGGAGCGCGGGGCTGCCGAGGCCGCCGGCGCCGATGACGAGCACCTTGGCGTTCTTGACTCGCTTCTGCCCGGTCATCCCGACGTCCGGGATGATGAGGTGGCGGCTGTAGCGGCGTACCTCGTCGATGGTCAGCTCGTCGGCTGGCTCGACCAGCGCGGGAAGACTCACGGGGTTCAACTCCTCTGTGGGGTGGGGCGGACCTGGCGGGAACGCTCCTCGTCCCTCCCATTGTTCCCGCCCCCTCCCAGCGGCCCGCCGGGCACGTCCCGTCATCCGGACCCGCCGACCCCGACAAGTAGGGTTCGCCCGTGGCCACCTCACCCCCCGACGTCGACGGCGCGCGCCCGCGCGGAGGCCGTCTCCCCCGTCGGGAACGACGCGCCCAGCTGCTCGAGTCGGCGCTCGACGTGTTCGTCCGCTCGGGCTACCACGCGGCCGCCATGGACGACATCGCCGAGCGCGCCGGCGTCTCCAAGCCCGTGCTCTACCAGCACTTCCCGGGCAAGCTCGAGCTCTACCTCGCACTGCTCGACTCCTCCTGCGACGCGGTCATCGAGAACTGTCGCGTGGCGCTGCAGTCGACCCACGACAACAAGCAGCGCGTGGCGGCGGCCATGGAGGCGTTCTTCGACTACGTCGGCAGCGAGACCGGCGCCTTCCGCCTGGTCTTCGAGTCCGACCTGACCAACGAGCCGGCCGTGCGCACCCACGTCGAGCGGGTCACCACCGAGTGCGCCGCGATGATCGCCGACGTCATCCAGGACGACACCGGTCTCCCGGCTCCGGCCTCGCGCCTGCTCGCCGTGTCGCTGGTCGGCATGTCGCAGGTCAGTGCCCGCTTCTGGCTGTCGGAGGCCGGCGGGCTCGACCGCGACCAGGCCGTGGCGCTCGTCTCGGGCCTGGCCTGGCGCGGCATCCGCGGCTACCCCAAGACCGACTGATGCCCGCCGCTGTGTGATCCTGCATGACAGGGCGCGCAGCCGTGCCCCGCAAGCCCCGTACCGCGACAGAAGGAGTCCTCCCATGGAGGTCAAGATCGGTGTCCAGCACTCACCGCGCGAGCTCGTCGTCGAGACCGACGACACCGCCGAGGCGGTCGAGAAGCTCGTCGCCGACGCCGTCTCCGGCGAGGGCGTCGTGACGCTCACCGACACCAAGGGCCGCAAGGTCATCGTCCCGGCGGCCAAGATCGCCTACGTCGAGATCGGCGGCGGCGTCGCCGGGACGGTCGGCTTCCGCAGCTGATCGGCTCCGCTCGATGAGGCCCCCACGACCCGACGAGCCGGACGACGAGCGTGCAGCCCGGCTGCACGACGCGCTCGTCCTGCTCGTCGACGTCGTCGAGGCCCCGGTCGAGCTCCGCCAGGTCCGACGCGTCGGGACCCGGATCGTGCTCGAGCACGCCGTGCACGGCGCCCCGGTGGCGTTCGAGATCTGCCCCGGCGAGGCCGAGGGCTCCTGGGGGGTCGAGGTGGTGGCCCGCCAGGGCGTCGACAAGCGGCTCCTGGCGCGGCTCGGGCACGACCGGCTGGGACCGCGGCGCTTCCGCGTGGGCACCCTCGAGGACCACGACGGGTTGCCGACCGAGGTCGCCGCGCTGTGCCTCGACGTGCTCGACCGCCTGGCCGCGCTGGGCCCGGCCGAGCCGACGCGGCGGCTGCTCGAGGCGCTGGCCCTCGACGAGCCGGTCGTGGTGGTCGACGTCGGCGCCAACCCGCTCGAGGTCCCGGCCTACGGGCGCCTGCTCGGCCTCGGCGCCTGCCGCGTCGTGGGCTTCGAGCCGCAGCCCGAGGCGTTCGCCCAGCTGCAGGGCCGCGACCCCGCGCGCGAGCTCTACCTCCCCCACGCCATCGGCGAGCCCGGGCAGGCGGTGCTCAACGTCTTCAACGGCAGCGGCTTCGCCTCGATGTACGCCATCGACGAGACCACCATCGACCTGATCGGCGACAAGCGGTGGCGTCGCGGCACCCGGCTGCGCGAGACCGTCGCGATGGACCTGACCGCGCTCGACGACGTCCCCGACCTGCCGGCGTTCGACCTGCTCAAGATCGACGTGCAGGGCAGCGAGCTCGCGGTGTTCCGCTCCGGGCGCCGGGTGCTGTCGACCGCGCTGTGCGTCATCCCCGAGGTCAGCTTCTTCCCGCTCTACGCCGGGGCGCCGACCTTCGCCGACCTGCACCAGGAGCTGCTCGACCAGGGCTTCTGCCTGCACAAGTTCCTGTTCCAGAAGTCCGTGCACCTGCACGGGTCGCAGACCGGGGTCGAGCGCATCGGCGAGGCCCGCAGCCAGCTCGTCGACGGCGACGCCGTCTACCTGCGCGACCTGCGCCACCTCGGCTCGTGGGAGGTCGACGAGGTCAGGAAGCTCGCGCTGCTGGCGACGTTCGTCTTCGACAGCCCCGACCTCGCGGTCCAGGCGCTCGACGAGCTCGTGCGCCGCGACGCGGTACCGGCCGACCTGCCGGCGTCGTACGCCGCGGCGACGTACGTCTGAGGCTCAGGCGTCGAGGCCGAGCTCGCTCATCCGGGCGGCGTGCCGCTCGGTGAGCCGGGTGAACATGCGACCCAGGGCCGCGAGGTCGAGGCCGGGACGGTCGACTCCCCCGGTGAGCAGGGCGGTCAGCGAGTCGCGGTCGGCCGCGACGCGCTGGGCCTGGGTGAGCGCCTCGCCCATGAGCCGGCGGCCCCACAGCGCCAGGCGACCGGCGACCTTGGGGTCGGCCGCGATGACCGCGCGCACCCGGTCGACGACGAAGACCGCGTGGCCGCCGTCCTCGTCCATCGACGACACGACGAGGTCGCGGGTCGTGGGGTCGAGGAACGCCGCGATCTCGCGGTAGAAGTCGTCGGCCAGCCCGTCGCCGACGAACGCCTTGACCAGGCCCTCGAGCCAGTCGGACGGCGCGGTGTGGCGGTGGAACTCGTCGATCGCGCGGTTGAACGGCGCCATCGCCTCGAACGGGTCGGCGCCCAGCTCGGTGATGCGCTGGTGCAGCGGGCCGACCTTGCCGAGCTCGGTGGCGGCCATGGTCGCCAGGGCCACCTTGTCCTGCATCGTGGGCGCCAGCTTGGCGTCCTCGGCGAGGCGCTCGAAGGCGGTGATCTCGCCGTAGGAGATCACGCCCAGCAGGTCGACGACGGCCGCGCGGTAGCCGGGGTCGTCACCGGCGAGGCCGGGATCGCTCGGCGGGTCGATCTCGGCAGATTCAGCCATGCGCGCACCCTATCGATAGACTGGACGCACGAGCGGGTCGACGTACGTCCCGACCAGCTCCCCCGTATGTGCGCGGTTGTCCCGCCCCGAAGCTCGGCGAACCAGCCGCACGATGCGACATCTGCCGGTGCAGCTGCGCCGGCCGTCCGGCTGCACCTGACCGAAAGCAGAACCTCTTGACCAGCGAGACCAACGAAATCAGCGAACCCACCGACGACGGCTCCAACGAGGTCCGCGAGGAGCGCGAGGCCGTCACGTTCCGCGACCTCGGCGTGCACCCCGAGATCTGCGAGTCCCTCGAGCGCCACGGCATCACGACGCCCTTCGCAATCCAGGAGATGACCCTCTCGGTCGCCCTGATGGGCACCGACCTGATCGGCCAGGCCCGCACGGGCACCGGCAAGACCCTCGCGTTCGGCATCCCGGTGCTGCAGCGCTCGGTCTCCCCCAAGGACCCCGACTACGTCGAGATCCCCCAGGGCAAGCCGCAGGCCCTGATCGTGGCCCCGACCCGTGAGCTCGCGCTCCAGGTCTCCAGCGACCTCACCATCGCCTCGAAGGACCGCGGCCTGCGCGTCCTCACCGTCTACGGCGGCGTCGGCTACGACGAGCAGCTCGACACCCTCAAGAGCGGCGTCGACGTCGTCGTCGGCACCCCGGGCCGCCTCATCGACCTGGCCAACCGCAAGGCCCTCGACCTGTCGCACGTGCACGCCGTCGTGCTCGACGAGGCCGACGAGATGCTCGACCTGGGCTTCCTGCCCGACGTGCAGCGCCTGCTGTCGATGACGCCCGAGACCCGCCAGACGATGCTGTTCTCCGCGACCATGCCGGCCGCGATCGTGGCGCTGGCGCGCACCCACATGCGCCACCCGATGAACATCCGCGCCGAGTCGTCCTACGACACCACGATGGTCCCGGCGACCGCGCAGTTCATCTACCTGGCCCACGACCTCGACAAGCCCGAGATCATCGGGCGCGTCCTGCAGGCCGAGGACGCCGACAAGATCATCGTCTTCACCCGCACCAAGCGTCAGTCCCAGCGCATCGCCGACGACCTGGCCGAGCGCGGCTTCAGCGCCTCGCCGCTGCACGGCGACATGGCGCAGGTGGCCCGCGAGAAGGCCCTGACCAAGTTCCGCGAGAACAAGATCCGGGTCCTGGTCGCCACCGACGTCGCCGCCCGCGGCATCGACGTCGCCGGCGTCTCCCACGTCATCAACTACACGTGCCCCGAGGACGACAAGACCTACGTCCACCGCATCGGCCGCACCGGCCGCGCGGGTGCCACCGGTACGGCGATCACCTTCGTCGACTGGGCCGACCTGCACCGCTGGAAGATGATCAACAAGACGCTCGACCTGCCGTTCGACGAGCCGCAGGAGACCTACTCCACGTCCGAGCACCTGTACCACGACCAGGGCATCGCCCCCGGCACCAAGGGCCGCATCATCGACGCCGCCCCGGTCGAGCGCAAGCCCCGCGAGGACCGCGGCGGCTCGCGTGGCGGTGGCGGTGGTCGTGGCGGCGAGGGCT
>JAOPXU010000076.1 GCA_025964985.1 Nocardioides sp. | reverse complement strand
TTCATGCCCAAGCCGATCTTCGGTGACAACGGCTCCGGCATGCACGTGCACCAGTCGCTGTGGAACGACGGGACCCCGCTGTTCTACGACGAGACCGGCTACGGCGGCCTGTCCGACATGGCCCGCTGGTACATCGGCGGCATCCTCAAGCACGCCCCGTCGCTGCTGGCGTTCACCAACCCGACGGTGAACTCCTACCACCGCCTGGTGCCCGGCTTCGAGGCCCCGATCTCGCTGGTCTACTCCTCGCGCAACCGCTCGGCCTCGGTCCGGATCCCGATCACCGGCTCCAACCCCAAGGCGAAGCGCATCGAGACGCGCTTCCCCGACCCGTCGGCCAACCCCTACCTGGCCTTCTCCGCGCTGCTGCTCGCCGGCATCGACGGCATCAAGAACAAGACGGAGCCGGCCGCGCCGATCGACAAGGACATCTACGAGCTCCCGCCGGACGAGATGGCCGAGATCGACCAGGTGCCGACCTCGCTCGGCGCCGTCCTCGAGGCGCTCGAGGACGACCACGAGTACCTTCAGGCGGGCAACGTCTTCACGCCCGACCTGCTCGAGACGTGGATCGACTACAAGCGCACCGAGGAGATCGCCCCCGTGCAGCTGCGTCCGCACCCGCACGAGTTCGAGCTCTACTACGACATCTGATCCTGGGTGTGGGCGGTTCCTCGTCGGAGCCGCACTGGACGCAGGAACGCCGCCGCGCGACCCCACGGTCGCCCGGCGGCGTTCTGCGTCTGGAGGTCCGCCGGTCACGAGGCGTGCCTGGAGGGGGGTGCTGTGCCCGCGAGCGAGTCGCTGGGTACCGGGCGACGGACCGGTGCTCGACCCGTCGAGGGCCGGGTCCTCCCCGACACGATCCGGAGACCTGATGCGAACCGATGCCCTCCCTGCCCTGCTCACCGGGCTCCGCCGATGACCGCCGAGGTGCCACCGGCAGACGTCGAGCTGGTGGACTTCCTCGCGCACGTGGACAGCGGCGGCCTGATCGAGGGCGGGTCGGCGTACCACCGATTCATGCACGGGGCCGCCCAGGAGGCCCTGCGCGTCGTCGCGCGGCTCAACACCGGCTACCGGACGCCGGAGGAGGTGCGCGCCCTGCTGTCGGAGCTGACGGGCACGCAGGTCGAGGAGTCCGTCGCTCTGTTCCCGCCGTTCTGGAGCGAGTTCGGCATGAACCTGAGGCTCGGCAAGGACGTCTTCATCAACATCGGCCACCGCTTCCAGGACACCGGCGGCATCAGCATCGGCGACGGCAGCCTCATCGGCCACGGCAGCACTCTCACGACGCTCAACCACGGGGTGGATCCCGCCCGGCGGGCCGACATGCTTCCGGCCCCGATCGTGATCGGGCGCAAGGTCTGGCTGGGAGCCTCGGTGACCGTCGTCCCTGGCGTGACCATCGGCGAGACGGTGCGATCGTCGGCGCCGGCGCGGTCGTCACGCGCGACGTACCGGCCGACACGATCGTCGCCGGGGTGCCGGCCCGGGTGATCCGCTCCACGGGCTTCGACGCCTCCGCGGACTGAGCACTCAGGTCGTCGGCGGCCGAGCGGACCGCGCGCGGGCCTTGATGTCCTCGATCACGCTGGTCTTGGCGTCGGAGTAGGCGTTCATGTCCGACCAGTCCCGCGCCACCAGGTCGCGCTTGGTCGTCTCGTAGAGGCGACGGTCGTCTACGTCGACGCGGAGGTGGTCGCGGAGCAGCAGGTAGTCGTCGGCCGCGGGGTCCTCCGGCTCGAGCACGTGGACGTGCACGTCGCGCTCCGGCGTGCGCACCAGTCGGTGGCCGGGTTCGCGCACGCGCAGGACGTAGCCCGCAGCGAGCAGGGGTGCGAGGTAGTCCTCCTCGGCGGTGATGTCGGGCACCGTCACGAGGACGTCGATGATCGGCTTGGCCGCGAGCCCGGGGACCGAGGTCGACCCGATGTGCTCGACCGACCGGGCCACGTCACCGAGGGCGCCGCGGATGCGCGCCTCGTGCGCGGCGTACGCCTCCGTCCAGGCGGGGTCGGGCTCGACGAGGAACAGCTCGCGCTTCTCGACGCCGCCCACCAGCTCGACGTCGGTCACGTCGGCGCGCCGCCGGGCGCGGTCGCTCGCTCGGTCGTCCACCCGCGAAGGGTAGGTCCTGGAAGCCGTCCGCGAGCATCGGCCGAACCCGTCGGGGACGATGGCGCCATGACCTCCCTGGACCACCTCGCCGACCGGCAGGAGATCCTCGACCTCCTCGCGACGTACTGCCGTGGTGTCGACCGGCTCGACCTCGACCTCGTCCGGTCCGTGTACGCCGATGCGGGCGTCGACCACCACACCGGCTTCGACGGCACTGCCGACGAGTACGTCGCCTGGCTGGCTCGCGCCCTCCCGCTGCTCGACGGCACCCGGCACGTGCTCGGTACCCACTGGTGCGAGGTCCGGGGCGACGTCGCTGCGGCCGAGACCTACGGCACCGCCACGCACTGGGGCACCCCGGCCAGCGAGCCGGCGCTGAACTTCACGACCGGCTTCCGCTACGTCGACCACCTCGTGCGCGAGCGCGGCCGGTGGCGCATCGCCGAGCGGTGGGCGGTCCGCGAGTGGGCGCGGTCGGACGCCGAGGACCGGCTCCCGGTCCCGACGTCGGGGCCGCGCGGCGACCGCGGGCCGGACGACCCGATGACGCAGCTGCTGGCCCGCCTGTGACGGGGCTCATGGTGCTCCTGCGGGCCCAAGGTGGCGATGTGACCGGCCGGTAGCCGGCGTCGTACAGTCCTCGGGCGGCCTGTCTAGACCGCCGGCACGGGGTTCGCCGAGTTCCTCCCGCTCAGTGCCGTCACGGACAACGGGGGGAAGTGGGATGCCCGAGCACGACGGCTCCAGAGGGAGCCTTGGGGTGAGCTCAGCACGCTGAGCGGGCAATCGTCAGCCCGAACCCGACAGGTCACATTCCGCAGGCGTGGACGAAGGGACACCCATGTCTGTCATCAAGCGCGCCCTGACGATCCTCGTCGGGGCGTTCCTCTTCACCGGGCTGCTGGGCGGCGTACCGAGCGAGGACCACGGCCCGAGCGCCGAGGCCGCCTCGACCCGCACCAGCGACAACCAACGCGTGCGCGCCATGAAGGTCGCCCTGGCCCAGCGCGGCGACCCGTACCGCTACGGCGCTGCGGGCCCGAACTCCTTCGACTGCTCGGGACTCACGAAGTACTCCTACGGCCGCGTGGGTCGCTCGCTCCCCCGCACCACCGACCAGCTCAAGTCGGAGCTGCGCGGTATCGCCAAGCGTGACCGGGCTCGCGGCGACATCATCGTGTTCGTCGACGGGGGCGACGCCTACCACGCGGGCATCTACATCGGGAACAACCAGATCGTGCACGCCAGCCGGTCCGGCACGCCGGTCAAGGTCGACCGGATCTGGACCTCGTCGTACGTCGTGCGGCGGCCCTGACCCCTCGCACGACCCCAGCACGACCCCAGCACGACCCAGGACGGGGCCGCACCCCGAGCGGGGTGCGGCCCCGCTCTGGGTACCTACCCGGATGACGTCACCGTCCCGACCCCGGAGCAACGCCATGCCGTCGAAGGCGTCGGGCCTGCTCTACGGGCTCGGCTTCGGCGGGTTCATCGACGGCATCGTGCTGCACCAGATCCGGCAGTGGCACCACATGGTCAGCCACGTCGAGGACTACCCCACCGACACGGTCGCGGGCCTCGAGGTCAACACGCTCGCCGACGGCTTCTTCCACGTCGCGACGTGGTTCCTGGTCCTGGCCGGCTCGCTCACCGCCATCAGAGCGTGGCGCGAGGGCCGCTGGGCCCCGAGCTGGTCCTTCCACTTCGGGCTCGTGCTGGCGGGCTGGGGGATCTTCAACCTGGTCGAGGGGATCGTCGACCACCACCTGCTCGGCGTGCACCACGTCCGCGACGACGTCGGGTCCCCCCTGTCGTGGGACATCGGCTTCCTCGTCCTCGGTGCGCTGCTGGTCGTCGGCGGCTGGCTGCTGCACCGCCGCGGCGTGCGCGTCATGGAGTCCGCGTCGGGCGACCCGGTCCGGCCTCGCTAGCCTCCGGGCGTGTCCCGACCTCCGAACCGGGAAGAGCACCCATGGCCACGCTGCACGTGACGTCGACGACCGTGCGGGTCGAGCTCACCAGGACCGAGAAGGTCCTCGGCCTGCTGCGCGACATCGAGGTCCCGCTCGGGTCCGTGACCTCCGCGCGCATCGTCGACAGCCGCGGCGCCGTGCAGGGCATCCGATCCCCCGGGCTCGCCGTCCCGCGCCGACGCAAGATCGGGACGTGGCGCTCCCGAGGTAGGCGCACCGCGGTCTCGGTGCGGGCCGGCGAGCCGACCCTGCGCTTGACCCTGGACGGGGCGGCGTACGACGAGGTCGTGGTCAGCAGCCCCGAGGCGCCTGCCTGGCTCGGGCAGCTGCGGCTGCACGGCGTCGACGCCTGATCGTCGGGCACAGCGGGCGCGGCGTCCGCTCCTCACCGCCCGGTCTGCTGCTCCACGACCTCGCCGGTCAGACCGTCGATGAGCTGGGTCCCCTCGGGGGCGGAGTGCAGGGCGCGCAGGGCGATCGCGCGACGGTCGTACGACGGCGCCTCGGCCTCGGCGTCCGGACCGGCGAGGATCCAGCGCCGCGCGGGGCGCACCCCGCGCACGGGCCGCTCGGGCTCCGGCTCGCGGTCGCCGGGGGCCACGTACCCGCC
>JAOPXU010000066.1 GCA_025964985.1 Nocardioides sp. | reverse complement strand
ACGTAGGGGCCGTAGGCGCTCGACGAGCCGAGCTTGAGGATCGGGCGCGAGCCGCCCGAGAGCAGCGCGGTCCAGTCCTTGCGGAACCAGCGGTCGTCGGCCGGCTGGCTGCGCTCGGCCTTCCAGCGGCGGACGCTGGCCACGATCGACGGTCCGTAGGTGCCGTCGACCGGGCCGGTGTAGTAGCCGCGCTCGAGCATCAGGCACTTCAGGGCGGCCACGCGCTCGGGCGAGGCCTTGTAGCCGGCGCGCGGCGGCTCGAGCGTGCCGTAGTCGACGAAGTCGAGGTTGGTCGTGCCGCAGTGGGTCTCCGGCTCGGCGACCATGCCCCGGCCGAGGTCGAGGTAGTTGGTGTCGATGTTGATCCGGACGCCGCCCCACGTCTCGTCGTGCCCGCCGCGGTACTGCTTGACGCGCCCGCCGGGCCGCCAGCCGTCCTCGCGGATGTAGGACGTCGAGGTGTTGGCGACGCCGTCCCAGCGGGCCAGCCAGATCCGGTCCGGCAGCGTGTACGCCGACGCGCGGGTCGCGCGGACGTCGTCCATCGCCTTGATGCCCGAGC
This sequence comes from Nocardioides sp., assembly GCA_025964985.1. Classification (GTDB taxonomy): domain Bacteria; phylum Actinomycetota; class Actinomycetes; order Propionibacteriales; family Nocardioidaceae; genus Nocardioides. Next base: position 2,129 of record JAOPXU010000066.1, on the reverse strand, counting down.
TCGCGCTCGAGTAGACGCCGGTGACGAAGCCCTCGCGCTTGACGGTGCGGACCCAGTCGGAGATGAAGGCCAGCGCCGACTCCCGGCACGCGGTGTTGGTGTGGTCGAAGCCCTCGAGGTCGTACCAGAGGGTGCTGCCCTCGGGGATGCCGAGCGCGCGGGCGTCGGCGACCGTGCTGGCGCCCGAGGCCCGGCCCATCTCGCGGGCCCGCGGGTAGCGGCCGGCCCCGCGGAACGGGTCGATCTTGAAGTCGTCGCTGTAGCGCGGGAAGCGCGGCTGGCACGAGGCCTGCGGGCCGAGCGTGATCGGCAGCAGCTTCCAGCCGTTGCGCAGCTGGGTGCGGATCCAGCTCGGCGTCAGGTTGGGCTGGCTGCGGCAGGCACGCGAGTCGCCGGAGATGTAGATGCCGACCGCGAGGTACGGCGAGCTGCTCAGCCAGCGGTTCATCGACGCCTGCGTCGGGGCCAGGCACTGGTCGAAGCCGTAGCCGGCGAAGTCGCCCGGCGTCGGCGGCATCGAGGTGTTGCGCCGCGCCGACGCCGTGGTGGCGGGGGCGGCGGCCGCGGCGGTCGCGGCCGAGACGGTCTGGGTGGTGCTGGCGGCCGTCGTCGCGGCGCCGGTGCTGCCGAGGGGGCCGGTCGTGGCGACCAGCGCGAGGGCGCCCGCGCTCAGCAGGGCGGTTCGCAGGAGGGTGCGGGGCAGGGCCGGGCGCATGGCGGAGCTCCAGGGGAAGAGGTGATGGATCCGTCGTTCTGCCGGACCATAACCTCACTGGTCACACCAGTAACAGCACTCCCAGGTAACTACAACGCTGTAGTTCGCAGCACCCCACCCGGACCGCCACCCGGCCGGACCACGGATGGTCCGACCGGGTCACCCGCGGCTGGCCGTTCGGGCGGACTTCGACCGCGATGCGTCGATCGGCGGACGGTGGCCGCCGGCGCGAGGACCGTGGACCGTCCGACCACACGAGGAGCTCGTCATGACCGACGACACCTGGACCGAGCCCGCCGCCCTGGCCTGGGCGCCCGCCTTCCACGCCGACCCGTTCGCGGGCGGCCCGCCGCAGGTGAGCGCCGACGGCCACTGGTGGTGGGACGGCGAGCACTGGGTCGTGCGCCAGCCGCTCTCCGCCTGACCCCGCTCAGCCCGCGGCGGCCAGGACCCGGGCGCGTCGGGACTGCCGCTGCAGCGCGAGCCCGACGACGAGGGCGAGCACCGCGAAGCCGGCCGAGGTGAGGAACGCCGCCCGGGCGCCGGGCAGGAACTCGCCGGGGACCGCACCCACGGCGTACACCGAGACGATGACGGCCAGGCCGATCGCGCCGCCCAGCTGCTGGAAGGTCTGCAGCAGCCCGGACGCCGAGCCGGCGTGCTCGGGGTCGACGCCCGCAAGCACGATCGCGGTGACCGGCATGAACGCCAGGCCGGCCGACAGGCCGTTGAGCAGCATCGGCCCGAACAGGCCGGTGAGGTAGTCGTCGGACGAGGACAGCGCGCTCATCCAGGCGAAGCTGGCGGCCAGCCCGACCGCGCCGGTGATGATCATCGGGGCGGCGCCGAAGCGGACGAGCAGGCGCGGCGTCACCCGCGACATCCCGAAGATGCCGAGCGTCAGCGGCAGGAACGCCAGGCCCGAGGCCGTCGGGCCGAAGCCGAGCTCGCCCTCGATGAACTGCACGGCGAGGAAGAACATCGACAGCTGGCCGCCGACGACGAGCGCCATCACCGCCAGCCCGCCGACGCGGCGGCGGTCGCGGAGCAGCTCGGGACGCAGCATCGGGTGGGCCACCCGCAGTTCGGTCCGGGCCAGCAGCGCGACGAGCAGGACGCCGAGGACCAGTCCGCCGACGACGCGGCCGGAGGCCCAGCCGTGCTCGGGGGCCTGGATGAGGGCCCACACGACCGACACCGCAGCACCGGTCGCGGCGACCGCGCCCACGACGTCGAAGCGGCCGGGGCGGCGCACGGTCTCGTCGAGCACGCGACGGGTCAGCGCCAGGACGACCAGGCCGATCGGCACGTTGATGAACATCGTCCAGCGCCACGAGCCGAGGTCGGTCAGCACGCCGCCGAGCAGCAGGCCGATGGACATGCCGCCCGACGACACGGCGCCGAACAGCGCGAG
>JAOPXU010000013.1 GCA_025964985.1 Nocardioides sp. | reverse complement strand
GGCTTCACCAGCTACCACCAGGCCCGCAAGGACCGCTTCGAGCGGTTCGAGGAGATGCGCAAGCGCTGGGACGAGGAGCACGCCAAGATCAAGGCGCTCGTGCTGCGCCTGAAGATCAAGTCCGAGTACAACGACGGCATGTCGAGCCAGTACCGCGCCGCCCAGACGCGGCTGCGCAAGTTCGAGGAGGCCGGCCCGCCGACCGAGCAGCCCCGCGAGCAGCAGGTCTCGATGCGCCTGCAGGGCGGCCGCACCGGCAAGCGCGCGGTCGTGTGCACCGACCTCGAGCTGAGCGGGCTGATGCGGCCCTTCGACCTCGAGGTCTGGTACGGCGAGCGGGTCGCGGTCCTGGGCTCCAACGGCTCCGGCAAGTCCCACTTCCTGCGCCTGCTGGCCGCCGGCGGCAGCGACCCCGACGTGGAGCACCTGCCGGTCGGCGACGTCACGATCAAGCCGGTCGAGCACCGCGGCCAGGCCAAGCTCGGCGCGCGGGTGCGCCCGGGCTGGTTCGTGCAGACCCACGAGCACCCCGAGCTCGTCGGGCGCACCCTCGTCGAGATCCTGCACCGCGGCGAGGGCGGCCTCGACGGCAAGGGCCGCACCGGCATGGGTCGCGAGCAGGCGAGCCGCGTGCTCGACCGCTACGAGCTCAGCGCCCAGGCCGAGCAGGTCTTCGAGTCGCTCAGCGGCGGGCAGCAGGCGCGCTTCCAGATCCTGCTCCTCGAGCTCAGCGGCGCCACGCTGCTGCTGCTCGACGAGCCGACCGACAACCTCGACGTGCAGTCGGCCGAGGCGCTCGAGGAGGGCCTCGACGCGTTCGACGGCACCGTGCTCGCCGTGACCCACGACCGGTGGTTCGCGCGCGGCTTCGACCGCTTCCTGGTCTACGGCGCCGACGGCGAGGTCTACGAGTCCGACGGGCCCGTGTGGGACGAGGGACGGGTGGTCCGCACACGATGAACGACCAGCAGCTCGACATCCGCACGATCGACCCGCACGACGAGTCCGTCCTCGTGCCCTGGTACTCCTCCTACGCCGCCGCGCTCGAGCACGCCGTCGGCGTCGACGAGGCGGGCGTCTACACGCTCGACGAGATCCGGGTGCAGTGGCAGCAGCCCACCTCCGACCAGGTCCGCACCGGCTTCGCCGGTCTGTACGACGGCGAGGTGGTCGCCGTCGGCGCGCTCGTCGTGCCGCAGCTCGAGAACCTCGACGCGGCGTTCGTCGAGGTCACCGTCCACCCGCAGCACCAGGGCCGCGGCCACGGCCGCGCGATGCTCGAGCACGTGGAGCGGGCTGCCGCCGAGGCCGGCCGGACCCGGCTGACCGCCGAGGTGCGCTGGCGCTACGAGCACGGCACCGACGGCCACCAGGACGGCGGCGCGCGCGACGTCCGGTTCGCCGAGTCCGCCGGGTTCCGGCTCGGGCTCAGCGACGTCCAGCGCTGGCTCGACGTCCCCGTCGACGACGCCCTGCTCGACGGGCTCGAGACGGAAGCCGCTGCGCGTCACGACGGCTACGGGCTGCGCTCGTGGGCCGGACCCGTGCCCGACGACCTCGCCGCCGGCTGGGTCGCGCTCGACGCCACGCTGATGACCGAGGCGCCGATGGGGGAGCTGGAGCACGAGGCCGCGAAGGCCGACGTGGCCCGGCTCCGCGAGGTCGAGGCGAGCGTCGCGCGACAGGGGCGCACGACGTACCACTCGGTCGCCCTCGACGCGGCCGGCGAGGTCGTCGCCTACTCGATGATCGTGCAGGGCGCCTCGCCGACGGCCTACCAGTGGGGGACGCTCGTGCACCGCGACCACCGGGGCCACCGGCTCGGGCTCGCGGTCAAGGTCGCCAACCAGCGGCTGCTGCAGGCCGAGCGGCCCGACGCGGTGCGCGTCTCGACGTGGAACGCCGAGGTCAACGACCACATGATCGGCGTCAACGAGCGGCTCGGCTTCCGGCCGGTCTCGCGCATGGGGGAGTTCCAGAAGAAGGCCTGAGCACGCCGACGGCCACCGGTCAGGGTGGAGGACCGGTGGCCGTCGCGTGCGCCCGCCCGAGCGCGGACCTACGAGGTCGGGTCCGCGTCGGAGTCGAGGGTGAGGTCGACGGTCTGCTCGCGACCGTCGCGCTCGTAGGTGATCGTCACCTCGTCGCCGGGCCGGTAGGACCGGACGGTCGCCACCAGCGAGTCGGAGCCGGTGATCAGCTGGTCGTCGACCTTGGTGATGACGTCGCCGTCCTGCAGCCCGGCCTGGCCGGCGGCCGACTCGGAGCCGACGTCGGAGATCTGGGCGCCGTCGACGACCAGGGCCCCGCCGGTCGCGGCGACGTCGCGCACCGAGACGCCGATGCGGGCGTGGGTGGGCGTCTCGCCGGCCTTCATCTGCTCGACGACCGGCAGCACCTCGTCGATCGGGATCGCGAAGCCCAGGCCGATCGAGCCGGCCTCGCCCGAGCCGTTCGACGTCGACTGGATCGAGGAGTTGATGCCGATGACGTGGCCCTCGAGGTCGACCAGCGGACCGCCGCTGTTGCCGGGGTTGATCGCGGCGTCGGTCTGGATGGCGGGGTAGACCGCCGCGTTGCCCTGGCTGTCAGAGCCCACGTCGACCGGGCGGTTGAGCGCGCTGACGATGCCCGAGGTGACGGTGGCGTCCAGGCCGAACGGCGACCCGATCGCCACGACCTCCTCGCCCACGTCGACGGCGTCGGACTCGCCGATGGTGGCCGGGGTCAGCCCGTCCACGTCCTGGGCCTGGATGACCGCGGTGTCGGTGAGCGGGTCGGTGCCGACGATCTCGGCCGCGGCGTGGCTGCCGTCGGCGAACGAGACCGTGATCGAGCCGCCGTCGCCGGCCACCTCGACGACGTGGTTGTTGGTCAGGATCAGCCCGTCGGAGCTCAGCACGATGCCCGAGCCCGACCCCGAGCCCTGCTGGCCGCCCACGTCGAGCTTGACCACCGAGGGCAGCACCGCCGCGGCCACCTGCTCGACGCTGCCGTCGGCAGCCGGCTGGTCGTCGCTGCGGGCCACGACCGGGCTGGCCGCCACGGTCGAGGAACCCGGCGTGCTCGCCTCGTCGCCGTCCAGTGCGTCGTACGCCGCCGCGCCGCCCAGTCCGGCGCCGCCACCGACCAGCAGCGCAGCCGCCACCACGGCGGCCGCGAAGCCCTTGCGGCCACGCCGCGGCGGGACCGGTGCGGGCTGGGCCGGCAGGGCCTGGGTCCGCGACTCGAAGGGCGACCACGACGGCGGCGGGGGCAGCGCGCCGCCCTGGTCGCGGAAGGGCGGTCGCTGCTGCGGGTCCTGCGGGGTCGGGAGGGGCGTGTCGCTCATGTCTTCGAGAGTGCTGCGGGTCCCTATGACTTCGCTGAGACGGTCCTGTCAGGAAGGGAAGAACCGCACGGCATGCTGGCCCCATGACGACCGCCCGCCTGGTGCCCGTCACCACCGAGATGGACGGCGAGGAGCTCGACGCCGAGGACGCCTGGCACCTCGCGCGGCGTCACGGCCTGCGCGCGGTGCTCGTCGGGTCCTTCGTCAGGTTCCGCTACGGCGACGGCTTCACCAACAGCCGCGCGCTGGCCCTGCAGACCTGCCTGGGCGTCGTCCCGTTCCTCCTGGCGGCGACCGGGCTGGCCGCTGACGTCGACGACGACCGCTGGTCGCGGGTCGTCGCGCGCACCGTCGAGGCGGTCTCGCCCGGCGGCGACGGCGACGACGCGCTGGCCGGTGCGGTCTCGGGCGGCTCCGAGGAGGCCGGCGAGGTGGCGCTGGTCCTGGGCCTGCTGCTCGCGCTGGTCTCGATGACCACCGCGGTGGCCCAGGTCGAGCGGGGGAGCAACCGGATCTACGGCATCCGCCGCGACCGGCCCGCGCTTGCCAAGTACGGCCGGGCCGCCGTCCTGACCGCGCTCCTGGCCCTGCCCGTCGGCACGGGGTTCTTCCTGCTGGTCGCCGGTGGGGCGTTCGGTGACGCGATGGTCGTCGAGTACGGCTGGTCCGACCCGATGCACACCACGTGGCAGGTGCTGCGCTGGCCGGCCGGGCTCCTGCTGCTCGTCGTCACGATCGCGGTGCTGCTCGACCACGCCCCGCGCCGACGGCAGCCGGCCCTGTCGTGGCTCGCGCTCGGCGCCCTGGTCGCCGTCGCGCTCAGCACCGCGGCGGCGGCCGGGCTCGCGCTCTACGTCAACCTCAGCGGCTCCTTCGGCAGCACCTACGGCCCGCTCGCCGGCATCGTCGCGCTGCTGATCTGGAGCCTGATGTCGTCGATCGCGCTGTTCCTCGGCGTCGCGGTCTGTGCCCAGCTCGAGGCGCTGCGCGCCGACCAGCCGGCCCCCGCCGAGCCCGACCCCGGCCGCCCCCACCACCAGGTCGTGGACGACTAGCCGGGCAGCTCCCACTGCCTCCACGGCGTGGTGCGGTCGCCGCACAGGGTGCCGATCATCAGCCCGCCCACGCCGGGCACCCGTGCCACCCACGGCGTTAGCGCGTCGCGCGGCCACGCCAGGGGCTGCAGGTCGCTCTGGAAGACCGGCATCATCAGCCGCGTCATCCACTGGTACCACCGCACGTGCGCCGCCCGCAGCCGCGTGTACTCCGCCAGCGCCGTCGGCAGGTCCCGCCCGCTGCTCATCGCGTGGGCGAGCGTCCAGGCGTCGGCCAGCGCCAGCGAGGTGCCGGTGCCGAGCTGAGGGCTCATCGCGTGCGCGCTGTCGCCGACCAGCGCCGCGGCGTACGCGCCCTCGACGCGGTACGGCGAGCGCACCACCACGTCGCGGTAGGTCGCCGGCAGCAGCACCTCGACCCGGTCGAGCAGGTCGGCGTGCGGACCGGCGTACGGCCTGGCCTGCTCGCGCCAGGCCGGCAGCCCCGCGGCGACCGTGGTCGCGATGTCGCGCTCGCGCACCGACCAGAACAGCGACGTGCGGCCGCGTCCGGTCGGCAGCACGCCGAGGTAGGCGCTGGTGCCGCGCAGGCACTGGAAGAGGGTGTCGCTGGCCGTCTCGAGCGGGTCGTCGACGATCGCCCACAGCGCGCCGTAGGCGTAGACCCGGTCCCGCAGCGTCACGCCCATGCTCCACCGCACCTTCGACCGGGTCCCGTCGCACCCGACCACCAGGTCGTACGCCGCCAGGTCGCCCTGCGCGGTCTCGACCGTCATCCCGCCGGCGGTCGGCCGCACCGCGGTCACGTCGACGCCGAGCTCGACCGGGATCCCGCGGCTGCGCACCGCGTCGTGCAGCAGCGCCCACAGGTCGCCGCGGTGCACGCCGAGAGCCGGCGTCGAGCCGGGCAGCGCGTCGTAGCCCAGGTCGACCAGCGACCGGCCGCCCGCCGTCACGATCTGCACCCGCTCCACCGAGCGCGACACCGAGCGCAGCGGCGCCAGCAGGCCCAGCCGGTCGAGCACCTCCTGGCCCATCTGCTGCAGCCAGATCCCCGCCCCCACCGGCCGCGGGTCCTCGGCCTGCTCGAGCACCGTCACCTCGTGGCCGGCGTCCGCCAGCAGGCACGCCAACGTGGCGCCGCCCGTCCCCAAGCCAACGACCGCTACATCCATTGCCGGATCCTCACACGACGCCACGCTGGTCGAGCCGCGCCGGGCACGCCGCAGCGCCAGCACGCCGCACCACACGTCGGTCGAGG
>JAOPXU010000416.1 GCA_025964985.1 Nocardioides sp. | reverse complement strand
CCGGGCGCTTAGCAATGCGACCCACCCCGAGTCACATAGCGAGTTCGGGCGCACAGCAGGACGATCCATCCCGAGTCACTTCCTGATCTCGGGTCCACGTCAGAGCGACTCACCCCGAGTCACGTCGTAGTTCCGGCTCACGGGAAAGCGATCCACCCGGAGTCAGGTCGGGATCCGAGCGTTCATCCGGACCGGCGGCCCGGGACGTCAGGCAGACGCCCAGACGCCCAGGCGGTTGCCGTCGGGGTCGTGGAAGACGAAACGGCGCCCGCCGGGGAAGGCGTAGGGCGGCTCGACGACCTCGCCCCCGGCCGACTCGACGACGGCGACCGTCGCGTCGAGGTCGTCGGAGAACAGCAGCACCAGCACACCTCCCGAGCCGGAGGGCGGCCCGACGGCAAGCCCACCGACTTCGCCCTCGCCGTCGGACCAGCGGATCCCGGCGTAGTCGGGCCCGTAGTCGTTGAACCCCCACCCGAACGCGGCGGCGTAGAACGCCTTGGCCCTGGCGAGATCGGTCACGCCGATCTCGACGTAGTCGATCGCGTGGTGGACGTGGGTCTGCTGCTCGCTCATGGTGCGGCTCCTGTCGTGGTGGGTGGTGTGGTCGTGCTGGCGGGGCGATCCTCGGTCCAGACCTCGTCGAGCGCCGTCAGCGCGCCGTCGACCTGGAGCGCCCGCAGGCCCGCCCAGTCCTGGGCGCCGATCGCGGTGGCGTAGGCGCCAAGCACGGCGCCGGCTAGGGGTGGCTTGGTCATGGCACCAGCATGGACGTCGCCACCGACAACCCGGGGCGAGCCGATAGCCTCACGCTCGATGAGCACCCGGCCCGCCGCGACGAACGACCGTCCCGACACCCTCCTGGTCACGCTGACCGGCCGGGACCGGCCCGGGGTGACGTCATCGGTCTTCGCCGCCCTGACCTCGGCCGGGGTCGAGGTGCTCGACGTCGAGCAGATCATCCTGCGACGGCGCCTCATCCTCGGCGTCCTGGTCACCGCCCCGCGCGACTGGCGTCGCGTCGTCGACGCGGTGCAGCAGACCGCGGCCGGGCTCGACATGCAGGTCGAGATCGAGCGCGGCAGCGGCGACAACCGCTCCCGGCAGGCGGGACGCGCGCACGTCACCGTCATCGGCAACCCGCTCAAGGCCGGGCACATGGCCGCCGTGGCCGGCCGCATCGCCGACACCGGCGGCAACATCGACCGCATCGAGCGGATGGCGCGCTACCCCGTCACCGCGATCGACCTCCACGTGTCGGGCGCCGACCCCGAGCACCTGCGCACGCTGCTGGCCGCCGAGGCCGCCGGCCAGGGCATCGACATCGCCGTCCAGCCGGCGACCCTGCTGCGCCGCGGCATGCGCTTGATCGTGATGGACGTCGACAGCACGCTCATCCAGGGCGAGGTCATCGAGATGCTCGCCGCCCACGCCGGGCACGAGGCCGAGGTCGCGGAGGTCACCGAGGCCGCCATGCGCGGTGAGCTCGACTTCGAGGCCTCGCTGCGCCAGCGCGTCCGCCTGCTCGCGGGCCTCGATGCCTCGGCCCTCGACCGCGTCTACGAGGAGATCGTGGTCACCCCCGGCGCCCGCACGATGGTGCGCACGCTGCGCCGGCTCGGCTACCGGTTCGCGATCGTCAGCGGCGGGTTCAGCCAGGTGACCGACCGCCTCGCCGCCGACCTCGGCATCGACTTCGCGCGCGCCAACGAGCTCGAGATCGTCGACGGGCGCATCACCGGCGAGATCGTCGGCGACGTCGTCGACCGGGCCGGAAAGGCGCGCGCGCTGCGGGAGTTCGCCGCCGAGGCCGGGGTGCCGATCGCGGCGACCATCGCGGTCGGCGACGGGGCCAACGACCTCGACATGCTCAACGCCGCCGGGCTCGGGGTGGCCTACAACGCGCGTCCCGTCGTGCAGGAGGCCGCCGACACCACCGTCAATGTGCCCTACCTCGACACGATCCTCTACCTGCTCGGCATCTCTCGCGAGGAGATCGAGGCCGCCGACGCCGAGGCCGGCATCGTCACGCCGTCCCCGCCGGTGTGAGCACGACCCGCTCGCCGAACACCGGCGTCAGCGGTACGACGTCCAGCCCGGACGCCGCGACGGCCTGACGGAAGCGCTGGGGCGGGCTGACGAACAGCCTGCGGTGGTTGCCCGGCCGCAGCCGTCGCATCCACAGCGGCCAGTAGGTGCCGTAGTGCACGGCCAGCGCCCAGCGGGCGCCGACCTGGCCGAGAGCGGCGACGGCCTCCTCGGGGTCGAGGTGCTCGTCGCCCAGCGTCGGGCCCCAGCCGCCGATCGGCACCGCGGCGAGGTCGACGGGGCCGATGTCGCTGAAGCCGACGCGCATGCCGGTGTCGCCGGGGTACCAGCACGACGCGGCGCCGTCGCTGAAGCGGAAGCCCAGTGCGGGCACCGCGCCGCCGCGCTCGAGCACGCTGCGCCGTCCGCTGTGGTGGGCGGGCAGCACGTCGATGCGCACCCCGGCCACGTCGACGGAGTCGCCCGGGGCGACCTCGACGAGGCGGCGCCGGTCGAGGCCCCTGACGACGCGCGGGGCGCCACGCGGCACGACCACCGGGACGTCGCGGTCGAAGCGGTCGAGCGACGGCAGGTGCAGGTGGTCGTGGTGCAGGTGCGAGACGAGCACGACGTCGGCCACGGCGGCGCTCGGCGGAGGCGGGGCGGTGGCGCGGCGCAGGTGGTAGAGCTGGCCGCTCAGCAGCGGGTCGGTCGCGACCTGGACGGTCGGCAGGTCGATGGTCATCGACGAGTGGCCCCACCAGGTCACCGCGAGCCCGCGCGGGTCGACGGCGGACGGCGCGGCCGGGTCGTGGACGTGGTCGGTCATGACGGTCCGACCGTAGCCGGACGGGTGCGCGCGACGCGTCAGTCGCGGCCGACGTGGTAGGCGGTCAGGCTCGCACCCGAGGCGGCCAGGTCGGCCCAGGCGCCGTCGAGCTCGAAGACCGCGACGGCACTCGTCGGGTAGGAGCCCATGGCCATCTCGTTGCCGGCCTCGACGTCACCCTCGCCGTCGTCGAGCAGGTGGGCGAGCTGGGCCGTCGTCGGGTTGTGGCCGACCACCACGACGGCGCCCACGGCGTCGTCGACGGCCCGGAGCAGGTCGAGCGCGGTGTCGACGTCGGCGGCGTACAGCCCGCGGTCGAGGTCGGGCTCGACGCTCCAGCCGGCGGCCTGGGCCACCGCCTCCCAGGTCTGGGTGGTGCGCAGCGCGGCGGAGACGAGTGCGTGCTCGACCCGGATGCCCAGGGCGCCGAGCCAACGGCCGGCCTCGGCGGCGTCACGCAGGCCGCGCGGGGCCAGAGGGCGCTCGTAATCGGTCGCGGCGTCGGGCTCGGCCTTCGCGTGACGCATCACGACGAGGGTGCGGTGCTCAGCCATGGGACGAGGGTAGGGCCCGGGTGGGACCGACCTCACGCCCTAGGGTTGGCGTCATGGCTCCCGCTCCACGTCCCGGCCCTCTCATGATCATCGGCGGCGCGGAGGACAAGCTGCGCCGCCGCACGATCCTCAAGGAGTTCGTGGCGGCCTCGGGCGGACCGCAGGCCCGCATCGCGGTGGTCCCGACCGCGTCGTCGCTCGGCCCCGAGGTCGTCGAGGTGTACGACGCCCTCTTCCGTCGCGAGGGCGCCGCGGAGGTCGTGGCGATCCGTCCCGAGTCGCGCGACGACGCCCACGACCCGGCCCTGGCGGCCCGGCTCGACGACGTCACCGGGATCTTCATGACCGGCGGCAACCAGCTCAAGCTCTCCGCGATCGTGTGCGGCACCCCGCTCGGCAACGCCATCGTGGGGGCCCGCGCCCGGGGCGTGGTCATCGCCGGCACCTCGGCGGGCGCGAGCATCCAGTCCAGCCACATGGTCGCCTTCGGCGGTCCGGGCTCGACGCCCAAGCAGCGGATGACCCAGGTCGCGGCGGGCCTGGGCCTGCTCGACTCGTCGGTCATCGACCAGCACTTCGACCAGCGCAACCGCTACGGTCGGCTGCTGATGATCGTCGCCCAGTCGCCTCAGCTGCTCGGCCTCGGTGTCGACGAGGACACCGCGGCCGTCGTGGAGACCGTCGAGGCCCGTGACATCGGCGCTGACGGCGAGGGCAGCCACGAGGTCCTCCGGGTCATCGGCCGGGGCGCCGTGACGGTGATGGACCCCTCGCGGATCACCACCAACGCGTTCGAGGCCAGGCGCTCGGCCGCCATCCTGGCCAGCGGGGTCGTGCTGCACGTGCTGCCCGAGGGCTCGGCGTTCGACCTCACCACCCGCACCCTGCTCCCCCACGTCGCCGCGGTCGACCCGACCGAGGCCGCCGAGATGGCCGAGGCCGGCCAGGACCTGCGCCAGCTGGCCCGGGACATCGCGGCCGCCGACGCCGACCCGACCACCCTGAAGCGCCGCCTGGCCCGCAGCCGCAAGAAGAAGGACGGACCTACAACATGAGCGAGCGCCCCACCCCCGACCTGTCGATCGCCGAGACCCGCGTCTACCGCGGCGCCAACATCTGGTCCTACGACAAGGCCATCCACCTGGTCGTCGACCTCGGTGCGCTCGAGGACTACCCGACCAACACGCTGCCGGGCTTCACCGACAACCTGCTCGCGATGCTGCCCGGCCTGCGCGAGCACTCGTGCTCGCGCGGCAAGCGCGGCGGCTTCGTCGAGCGCCTCAACGAGGGCACCTGGCTGGGCCACGTCGCCGAGCACACCGCCCTCGCGCTGCAGCAGGTCGTCGGCCACGACATCCGCCGCGGCAAGACCCGCGGGGTCAAGGGCAGCAAGGGCCTCTACAACGTCATCTTCGGCTACGCCGACGAGCAGGTCGGCCTCGCCGCCGCCCGCCTCGCCGTACGGCTGGTCAACCACCTGGTCGAGGCCGACCCGGAGTTCGACTGGGACACCGCGCTCGAGGACTTCATCAAGCGGGCCCAGCGCACGGCGTTCGGTCCCTCGACGCAGGCGATCCTCGACGAGGCCGTCTCGCGCGACATCCCGTGGATCCGGCTCAACCAGTACTCCCTCGTCCAGCTCGGCCAGGGCGTCCACGCCAAGCGGATCCGCGCGACGATGACGTCCAACACCTCCGCCATCGCCGTCGACATCGCCTCCGACAAGGACCTCACCACGACGCTGCTCGGCGCGGCCGGCCTGCCGGTGCCCAAGCAGGAGACGATGCGCACCGCCGACCAGGCCGTGCGGGCCGCCGAGCGCATCGGCTACCCCGTCGTCCTCAAGCCCCTCGACGGCAACCACGGCCGCGGCGTGATCCTCGACAACGAGAACGAGGACGACGTCCGCGCGGCGTTCGAGGTCGCCAAGGCCGAGTCGCGGCGCGGCATCGTGCTCGTGGAGTCGCAGATCGTCGGCAAGGACTACCGCTGCCTCATCATCGACGGCCGCGTCGCCGCCATCGCCGAGCGCGTGCCGGCCTCGGTGACGGGTGACGGCTCCTCGACGGTCGAGCAGCTCGTCGACACCGCCAACGCCGACCCGCGCCGCGGCGTGGGCCACGAGAAGGTGCTCACCCGGATCAAGGTCGATGATGCCGCCGTCCTGCTGGTGCGCGAGCAGGGCTTCGAGATGACCGACGTGCCGCCGGACGGCGTCCAGGTCAAACTCGCCCTGACCGGCAACATGTCGACCGGCGGCATCTCGATCGACCGCACCTACGAGGCGCACCCCGAGAACGTCGAGATCGC
>JAOPXU010000069.1 GCA_025964985.1 Nocardioides sp. | reverse complement strand
CCGACCGCGCCAAGCCCGCGGTGCCGTTCGCGGGCATCTACCGGCTCATCGACTACGCACTCTCCAACGTCGTCAACTCCGGCTACCTGCAGGTCGTGGTGCTGACGCAGTACAAGTCGCACAGCCTCGACCGCCACGTCACGCAGACCTGGCGGATGTCGACGATGCTCGGCAACTACGTCGCGCCGGTGCCGGCCCAGCAGCGCGTCGGCAAGCACTGGTACCTCGGCAGCGGCGACGCGATCTACCAGTCCCTCAACCTGATCCGCGACGAGAAGCCCGACATCGTCGTGGTCGTGGGCGCCGACCACGTCTACCGGATGGACTTCTCGCAGATGGTCGCCCAGCACGTCGAGTCGGGCGCCCCGTGCACGGTCGCGGCGATCCGCCAGCCGATCGGGCTGGCCGACCAGTTCGGCGTGATCGACGTCGTCCCCGACTCCCCGGGGCGGATCCGCGACTTCCTCGAGAAGCCCACCGACCCCGTCGGCCTGCCCGACAGCCCCGGCGAGGTGCTGGCCTCGATGGGCAACTACGTCTTCGACGCCGACGCCCTGGTCGAGGCCGTCACCCGCGACGCGAGCCTCGACGGGTCCAAGCACGACATGGGCGGCGACATCGTGCCGGCGTTCGTGCGCCGTGACCAGGCCGGCGTCTACGACTACCAGGACAACGACGTGCCCGGCTCGACCGACCGCGACCGCGGCTACTGGCGCGACGTCGGGACCCTCGCCTCCTACTACGCCGCCCACATGGACGTCGTCTCGCCGCTGCCGGTCTTCAACCTCTACAACTTCGACTGGCCTATCTACACCTCCTACGGCCCGCAGCCCCCGGCCAAGGTGGTCGCCGGCGGCGGCCACGCCGCCCACGTCGACCAGGCCGTGCTCGCCCCCGGTGTGGTCGTCTCCGGCGGCACCGTCCTGCGCTCGGTCCTCTCGCCCGCGGTCGGGGTCGGCCCCGGCGCCACGGTCGACGGATCGGTGCTGATGAACGGCGTGCGCGTCGGCGCCGGTGCGACGGTCCGCAACGCGATCCTCGACAAGAACGTCGTGGTCCCCGACGGCGCGCGCGTCGGCGTCGACGCCGAGGAGGACCGCGCCCGCGGCTTCCTCGTCGAGGACGGCCTCACCGTGCTCGGCAAGGACCAGCACTTCCCGGCCTAGGTCCCGGTCCTCAAGGACCCACCACGCCGGCCGCCCGCGCCGGCTCGGCGTACGCCGCGGCGAGGCTGGTGACGGTCTCGTGGGCGTTGAGCCCGCTCGGGTTGGGCACGACCCACAGCTCGCTGGCGCCCCACGGCTCGGGCTGACGGCCCATCGCGGCCTTGGGCTTCCCGAACGCCGTCCGGTACGCCGTCACCCCGGCGACCGCCACGACCGCGGGCCGGCGCCGCTCGACGAGCGCGCGCAGGGCGGCACCACCGGCGCGCAGCTCCTCGGCCGTCAGCTCGGAGGCCTTGGCGGTCGCGCGCGGGGCCATGTTGGTGATGCCGATGCCGCGCGAGCGCAGGTGGTCGCGGTCGGCGTCGCTCATGCCGGCCGCCGGGTCGATGCGTCGCGTGATGACGCCGGCCAGCAGCAGCGCCGGGTACATGCGGTTGCCGGGGTGGGCGAAGTGGGTGCTGGTGGCTGCGGTCCACAGGCCCGGGTTGATCCCGACGAACAGCAGCCGCAGCGGCTCGTCGTCCGGCGGCAGCAGGTCGGGCACGACGGCGTCGCGGTACGTCTCCAGCTCGGCGCGCGTGAACCCCATGGGCTGAGCCTGCCGGAACCGTCCACGCCGCAGTAGCGTCACACCACCATGCGACGCCCTCTCGGACCCGTTCCCACCGCTCTCCTCGTGCCCCTGCTCGCCGTCCCCCTGCTGGCCGGCTGCGGTGACGACAGCGCACCCACGGCCTCCGACCCGGCCGGCGGCGGGTCGTCGAGCAGCAGCCCCGCCGCGCCGGCCGAGACCGCCACCGACCTGCCGACGACCACCGACCCCACCAAGAGCGCGCCGATCACGCCGGGCGGCGTCCCGTTCGAGCTGCGCGAGATGGTCAGCGGTACGGCGGGCCAGGGCGAGCTGTCGCCCGACGCGGTGCCGCTGGCCTCCGACGCCGACGTCGAGGCCTTCGTCGCCGGCTTCTCCGAGCAGCTCGCCGAGGACGTCCGGGTGGCCGTGGCGGCTGAGCCTGCCCGGACCGGCGAGGAGATCTACGGCGCGGTCGTCGGCCTCGGGTGCGACGTCCCGCCGGGGGTGTCGGTGCGCCGCGACGCCGACGGCTACGCCGTCACGGGGGCCAAGGTCGCCGATCCGCTGACGGAGTGCTTCGCCGCGGTCACCTCGGTGGCGATCGTCGCCATCCAGGACTAGCGACTAGCGCGGGGCGCGGTAGCGCACCGAGATCGCGTTGGCAACCGACCGGGCGACGCCGTCGGACGGCGAGTTGACGACGCCCAGCGCGCCGCGCCGCTGCGCCACCATCGTCGTGGAGCCGCCGCCGTCGAGGTTGAGCGCCTCGTCGGCGCCGAGGTCCATCATCAGGTCGGCCAGCTCGACCATCGTGTAGCCGCGGCTGAACGACTGCCGCCCGTCGACGGCCAGCAGCAGCAGCGTGCGGGTGTCGCGGTCGATGCCGATGGCGGTGCGCGGGTGCATCTCGCGGTCGTCGACGACGGTGACGAGCCCGTCGCGGACCAGGAACTTGTTGCCGGTGATCGCCATCCGCGGCTGCCCCTCGACGTACGACGACACGGTGGCGCGGGAGCCGCGCTTCAGCGCCGCCAGCGCGCGGGCGCCGTCGCCGCGCCCGACGAGCAGCGTGCCGCGGAACGGACGGCCGACGGGCAGCCGGGTGCCGGTGAACTCGACGCGACCGTCGAGGACCTGCACGATGCGGACCCGCTCGCGCTGGCCCTCGGTCCAGCGGTAGCCGGAGGCGTCGCCCCAGGCCGGGGTGTAGGCGCCGACCCGGTCCTGCTTGACGTTGGGGCTGTTGACCGAGCCGATCTCGAGGTCGGGGTGCTCCTTGACGCGCACGTAGGTCGCGAGCGGACCGATGTCGGGGACGCCGCCGCGCCCGAACGCGAAGGCGGCGTTCCAGCCCTCGAGGCGTCCGTGGAGCAGCCCGCGCTGGCGGTCACGTCCCAGGCCGAGGGGGGCGCCGGTGCGGCCGATGTCGAAGAAGTCGCCGTTGACGCCGGCCACGGCGCCGTCGCGGGCGACCATCGTGCTGACCGGGGCGGTGCGCCCGACCCGGCCGGGCTCGGCGTAGTCGACGGTGAGCCCGGGGGTGCGCCACTTCACCGTCATCAGGTGCAGGCGGACCGGGCCGCGGGCGTCGCGCTGGTCCCACGTCGCCACGTCCACGCCGGGCGCGACCCGGAACCGGCGGATCGCCGAGCGCTGCTGCACGCCGCGCAGCTGCGGGGGCAGGTCACGGGCAGCGGGCCCGACGACGCCGTCGCTGGTCTGCGGGCGCCGGGTGCCGAGCACGAACCCGTCCGGGCCGTCGTCCTGGCCCTCCAGCGCCGTCCGGACCGGCTGCGCGCTGGGCTGGGCACGGTCGGCACCCGCGGGCGCGGCCGTCGGCACCGCCGCGATCAGTGCGAGGAGGCAGAGCAGGACGGAGGGGAAGGGCCGCACCGGCACCAGGGTAGCCGTGACTCCTGGGGCTGGTGGGAACTGCGTGTCGTCGACCGGCTAGCGCACGACGGGCAGGTGGACCACCGTGTCGGCCAGCGAGATGACGCCGGGCACGCGAGAACCCATCCCGACGAACGTGTCGCTGAGCGGCGAGACGACCAGGTAGAGGTTCTGCCCGGCCGGGACGTCGACCGCCACCGACGGCAGGGCGATGCGGCGGCGTACGCCGTCGACGGCGGTGGGCTCGCGCAGCGGCAGCACGTTGTTCTGCACCAGGCGGGCGTCGAGCGGGCTGGTGCCGACGGCCAGGCCGTAGAAGGCGCGGCTCTCGGGGGTCAGCGTGGTCACCGCGGCGGTGAGGTACGGCGTGCCCGCGAGCTTGAGCGGACCGGCGGCGATCTCGTAGGGCAGCGGCACCCCGGCGACCGTGGTGGAGACGACGTCGCCCAGCGGCCGGGTGGCCGTGGCGGCGGGGGAGTCGACGGTCGTGCAGCGCGACGCGGGGGTCGCCAGGTGGATGCGGCCGTAGCCCTTGAGACCGGTGCGGCGGCCCTTGAGCTGCTCGTCGAAGAACCGGATGGACAGCTGGCGGAAGTCGCCGCCCGCGAGCCGGCGGCTGCAGGGGTCGGAGGTGACGTCGATGCCCTGCGGCAGCAGCTGCGGCAGCACGTGGCCGCCGTTGTAGCCGACGAAGATGCTCTGGCGCCGGGCCTTGGCGGTGATGGCGGTGCGCCAGTTGGTCAGCCCCTGCTCGAGCGGGAAGAGCCCGTCGGTGGTGCCCTGGCCGAAGAGGACCGGGATGTCGAGGCGGCGGCCCTGCGCCACGTGGTAGGCCGGTCCGTTGCGCTCGAAGAACGCGTCGAGGTCCTGGCCGGTCGGGCCGGAGCCGTCGGGCCACTGGCCGGTCGCCGCGGCCTCGAGCAGCGCCTGGTAGACACCGGTCGGCAGTGCGTCGCTGGGCAGGGCGGCCGCCGAGAGCGCCGCGGCCCACTCGGTGCGCGCGACGTTCTCCGGGGCGAGCGAGCCCTTGAGCGAGTTCCAGGTGATCTCGGGGGCGAGGGCGTCGAAGACGGGCTTGCCGCGCAGCCGCAGCTCCTCGAAGGCCCCGACGAACTGGTAGCCACCGCCGTAGCTGCCGCCGACGGCGCCGAGCCGCGGGTCGCGGGGGCCGTCCTGCTGCACCCAGCGCAGCCGGCTGACGAGGTCGACGAGCTTGCGCACGTCGACGCCCTCGAGGCGCGGGTCCTCGACGTGGGCCTGTCCGCCGGACTGGCCGAACCCGCGCTGGTCGAAGCTCAGCACGCCGTAGCCGGCGGCGAGGTACTCGGACAGGTCGGCGGCGTTGGTCGTCCGGGACCCGCCCCAGCCGTGGCTGTGCATCAGCATCGGCACGGGGGTGCCGGCCGAGGCGCGGCCGGGCTTGTGGATCGAGTAGCAGATCTTGACCGGCTCGGTGCTGCGCGGCTCGGGCTTGCTGAGCAGGCAGCCGTTGGTCGTGGTGACCCGTGCGGCGCTCGCCACCTGGGCGGCCTGCGCACGGGCCTGCGTCGGGATCGACGCCGACGCCGTCGTGGTCGCGGGCAGCAGCCCCGCGACGAGGGCGGCGGTCGACAGGGCGAGGGCGGAGCGGCGTGGCGTCACGACGGGTCAACGACCCGGTGTGCCGATGGTCACACGGTGTGGCGCGGATCACCTGCGTCGGCCGACGCCCGAAGGACGGCGACAATGGCGCCGTGCCCGCGCAGACCACCCCGACCAACCGTCTCCTGGTCGGTGACAACCTCGACGTGCTGAGCGGGTTGCCCGAGGCGTCGTTCGACCTGGCCTACCTCGACCCGCCGTACAACACCGGCAACGGGTTCGCCTACCGCGACTCCTACGGCTCGCACGCGGCGTGGACCGCGATGATGCGCCCGCGCCTCGAGCAGGTACGCCGGGTGCTCGCCCCGGGCGGCGCGGTGGCGGTCTCGATCGACGACCACGAGGTCGCCCACCTGCGGCTGCTGCTCGACGAGGTGTTCGGGGAGGACTGCTTCCTGGCCCAGGTGGTGGTCAACCTCAATCCCAAGGGCCGTCAGCTCGGCCGCGGGTTCGCGACCTCGCACGAGTACCTGCTGGTCCACGCCCGCGACGCCGCCGCGTGCGTGCTCGACGCGTCGACGTCCGACACCGTCGACCCCGACGACTTCCCGCACGAGGACCCCGGCGAGCCCCGGCGCTACCGGCGGCTGCCGCTGCGCAACACCAACAAGAAGTTCAACCCGGTCACCGCGCCGACCATGCACTACCCGCTGTGGGGCGACCCGGTCAGCGGGGCGGTGCGCAGCGCACCGTTCGTCGGCGGGGTCGAGGTGCGCCCGGTGTTCGGGGACGGGACGCCCGCGGTGTGGCGGTGGAGCGTGCCGCGCGTCGACGAGCGGCCCCGCGACCTGCTGTGCCGCGAGATCCGCGGTCGTGACGGCGTCCGGGTCGACGTGTTCCAGAAGGACTGGCTCGAGCCCGGACGCCGCAAGAAGCTGCGCACGATCTGGCTCGCCGAGGAGGTCGGGTCCACCGACACCGCCGTCGCCGAGCTCAAGGCCCTGGTCGGCCACGTCTTCGAGTCACCGAAGCCGACCGGGCTGCTGCGGCGGCTGCTGGCCACGATGCCGGCCGACGCCCGGGTCCTCGACCCGTTCGCCGGCAGCGGCACCACCGGCCACGCGGTCGCCCTGGCCAACGCCGCCGACGGCGGCACGCGCACGTGCCTGTCCGTCGACGTCGCGGCACCCGTGCGGCCCGGGTCCAACGCCGACCTGGCGGGCCACGCCACCGTCGCCGACGTCACCCGGGCCCGGCTGCTCGCCGTCGCCGAGCGGGTCGGCGGCGGCTTCGCCGAGGGGTAGGACTCAGCCGAGCACGCGCTGGCGCACGCCGCGACGCTGCTCGCCGGCGCGCTGCTGCTCCCCGGCGTACGACGTCACGACGGTGAGCGCACCGGTGAGGGCCGGGATGACCCACTGCAGGGCGGCGAGCTTCTTCTGCGCCGCGGCGACCGCAGGCGGCGTGGCGTCGCTGGGCTGGGTGCCGGACTCGGCCGGCACGTGGGTGTGCTCGGAGACGGTGCGGCCCAGGGCGCGGGCGTAGGCGGTGGCGCCGAGAGCGGCGACGGTGAGGCTGGTCTTCACCAGCACCATCGAGCCGACGCCGTCCTGGGCGGCGATGCGGCCGCTGTTGCCGGCCAGCTGGCCGACGCTGCCGACCAGGTGGGCGCCGATGGCGGCCGCGTTGACCGGCGTCCAGCGGTCCCAGCCGACGTTGGCGACCGCTCCGGTGTCGGAGGGCGTGGTCGCCGCGGCGGCCGCGGAGTTGAGCGACACGGCGTTGGCG
Source organism: Nocardioides sp. (assembly GCA_025964985.1). Taxonomy (GTDB): domain Bacteria; phylum Actinomycetota; class Actinomycetes; order Propionibacteriales; family Nocardioidaceae; genus Nocardioides. The sequence goes on along the minus strand of JAOPXU010000069.1, from coordinate 3,950 downwards.
AGGGTGCCGCCGAACCAGGCGGACAGGCCGACGTCGTGCAGGGCGCGGGACACGGTGTTGCGGGTCATGGGGTTCCTCCGGGAGATCGGTACGGGACCGCTCCCGGTACCCGTGACCGCTCGTTCGCCCGGCACCCCTCCGGGTGGCCCTACAGCCCGGCCGCCTTCTCGAGGGCGGCCAGCTCGTCGTCGAGGTGGGTCAGCAGCCGCTGCAGGCGGGGCACCGTGCGGCGGCAGCCGGTGAGCCCGAAGGCCAGGTTGCCGTCGTAGGAGGTGCAGGTGATGTTGAGCGCCATGCCGTTGATCGGGATCGACAGCGGGTAGGTGCCGAGCAGCTGCGCGCCGTTCCAGTAGTGGGTGGTGCGCGGGCCCGGGACGTTGCTGATGATGAGGTTGTAGGGCGGCCGGACGAACCCCTGCATCTTGAGCATCGGCGTGAGGATCGCCGGCGCCTGCCCGATCGCGCTCATGGCCAGGATCTGCACCGGCGTCATCGACGACAGCGCCTCCTTGCCGTCCTTCATCGACCGGTGGATCGCGCCGAGGCGGCGGGCCGGGTCGTCGAGGTCGGTGGCCATCTGCACCATCACCGCGCCGACGGCGTTGCCGCCCTCGGCCGAGGCGACCTGCGACTGCTTGGCGTTGAGGCCGACCGGCACCATCGCCACCAGCGGGCGGTCGGGCAGCGCGTCGAGCTCGAGCAGGTAGGCGCGCATGGCGCCGGAGCACATCGCGATCACCACGTCGTTGATCGTGGTGCCGGTGGCCTTGCCGATGGCGCGCAGCCGATCGATCGGCCAGTCCTGCGCGGCGAAGCGGCGCGAGCCGGTGATCTCCTGGTTGAAGATCGTGCGCGGTGCGTAGAGCGACAGCGCCGAGGTCTCGTTGCGCAGGCCCTTGCGGATCGTCTTGACCAGCGCCGACGGCATCCCCGCGGCCTCGGCGGTGATGCCCATGGCCCCGCGCAGCGCCGCCAGCGGCACCTCCGACAGCCCGCCCTTGTCGGCGTCGCCGCCCCCCGTCGTACGGCGGGTGGGCTGGTGGCCCCACGGCGGCGGCATGTCGCGTCGGTCGGGGTCGGTGCTCAGCGTGCTGGCCAGCAGCCGCATCGCCGAGATGCCGTCGACGAGCGCGTGGTGGGTCTTGGTGTACATCGCGACCCGGCCGTCCTTGAGGCCCTCGATCAGGTGCGCCTCCCACAGCGGGCGCTCCCACGCCAGGCGCTGGCCGTGCAGGCGACCGCACAGGTCGAGCAGCTCGCGGACCCGGCCGGGCCGGGGCAGCGCGCTGTGCCGGACGTGGTGCTCGATGTCGAACTGCTCGTCGGGCTTCCAGACCAGCTGGGCGCCGGTGCGCACCGAGCGGTGCGGGTGCTTGAGGAACAGCGGCGCGACCTCGTCGACGTCGAGCATCGACTCGTACATCTCGCGCACGTAGTTGCGGCCCGCGCCCTCCGGCTTCTGGAACAGCTGGAGGCCACCCACGTGCATCGGCATGTTGCGGTTCTCGGCGAGCAGGAAGCCGGCGGACGTCGGATCGATGGGTGTGGCCACGGGGGGATCCTGACGTGCCGTGACCCCGTCCACAAGCAACCCGGCACCCGGGTGGGTGGGACCGGCGCCCGGCTGCGGCCTGTGGGAACGACCCGGAGTCGTCCACAGGAGACCGCGTCGCTCCGGCCCTCCACAGCCGGACGTCGAGCCGGTCCGGACGGTCCGTGCGCCGACCTAGCGTCCCTCGGGCGGTCGGACCCACCGGCTGCACGACCCCTCGGAGGACCCGTGAAGACCCTGCTCCTGCTGCCCGTCCTGCTGCTCGCCGCGCTCGTCGCCCTGCTCACCGGCCCGGCCAGCGCCGGCCCCTCGGCGCCCCCGGCCGAGCGGCCGGTCATCGTCGAGGTCGAGGGTGACAAGGCCAACGGCTTCGGCATCCACCACGCCGACGGCTCCGCGATCTTCCCGCCGACCGACTCCGAGGCCGCGGCCGAGTGCTCGGAGTACGACACCCGCCTGGCCCGGGTGCGCTGCCGCGTCGAGGTCCGCACCTGGTACCGCGACCTCGGCGACCTCCAGCGCTCGCTCGCCTGGGTGCGCGCCCACGAGTAGCGCCCACGAGTCGCGACAGGACGCCCCGCACCGTCGGTGGCGGGTGGCACCATCGGGGCATGGCCGTGCCGGTGCTCCACATCGACATGGACCAGTTCCTGGCCGCCGTCGAGGTGCTGCGCCGTCCCGAGCTGGCCGGCAAGCCGGTCGTGGTCGGCGGGCGTGGCGACCCGACCGAGCGCGGGGTCGTCTCGACGGCGTCCTACGAGGCGCGCGAGCACGGCGTCCGCTCCGGCATGCCCCTGCGCACGGCGGCCAAGCGGAGCCCCGACGCGGTCTTCCTGCCGGTCGACTTCCCGGTCTACGAGGAGAAGTCGGCGACCGTGATGGCCACGCTGCGGGCGTCGCTGTGGGCGGGCGACCCCGTCGACGTCGAGGTGCTCGGCTGGGACGAGGCGTTCGTGGGCCTGCGCCCAGGCGCCGACCCGGCGCACCAGCACGATCCGGAGGCCTTCGCCCAGCAGCTGCGCGCCGAGGTGCTCGCCGCCACCGGCCTGCACTGCTCGGTCGGCATCGGCGACAACAAGCTGCAGGCCAAGATCGCCACCGACTTCGGCAAGCCGCGCGGCGTCCACCGCATCAGCGACGAGACCTGGTCGGCCCAGATGGGCCACCGACCGACGCGGGCGCTGTGGGGCGTCGGCGCCAAGGTCCAGAAGCGGCTGGCCGACCTCGGCATCGACACCGTCGACCAGCTGGCCGCCTCCGACGTCCGGGTGCTCGCGGCCGCCATCGGCCCGACCATGGGCCCCTACTACCACCGGCTCGGCCGCGGCGCCGACACCAGCGCGGTCGACCCCACGCCCTGGGTCGCCCGGGCCCACGGGCGCGAGGAGACCTTCCAGACCGACCTCGACGACGACGCCGAGATCGAGGCCGCCTGCCGCCGGATCACCCGGCGGGTCGTCGTCGACATCGACGCCGAGGGCCGCCCGGCCTGGCGGGTCGGGCTCAAGGTGCGCGACCGCGCGTTCCAGACCGTCAACCGCAGCCGCAAGCTGCCCGAGCCCACCAACGACCCGGCCGTGCTGGCCGACGCCGTGGTCGCGCTGCTCGCCCAGGTGGAGCGGCGCCGGCCGGTCCGGCTGATCGGCGTACGCCTCGAGATGGTGGAGCCCGAGGGCGGCTACCTGCGCTGACGGCTCAGGTGGCGGTCAGATCGAGTCGCGCAGGTCGCGCACGACAGAGTCGACCACGGCCACCAGGTCGCCGTCGGTGGCCGCGCTGACCGCCCGCTGCCGCTGGTACGACGCCCCGCCAGCCACCAGGTCGGCGACCGAGGCCAGCTCACGGGCGCAGCCGAGCCGCTCCGCGACCGGCGCGAGCCGCTCGACGAGGTCGACGAGGTCCTCGGTGACCAGCCGCTCGGTGGAGGCGGCGTCGAGGATCACGATGGCGTCGAGGCCGTAGCGCGCCGAGCGCCACTTGTTCTCCTGCACGTGCCAGGGCGGCATCGTCGGCAGCTCCTCCCCGGCCGCGAGCCGGGTGTCGAGGTCGACGACCAGGCAGTGCATCAGGGCGGTCAGGGCGGCAAGGTCGCGCAGCGAGGAGACGCCGTCGCAGACGCGGTTCTCCAGGGTGCCGATGTGGGCGGCGGGGCGCAGGTCCCACCGGATCTCGCCGAGCTCGTCGATGACGCCCGTGGTGAGCTGGTCGTGGGCGAAGGACTCGTACTCCTCCCACGTCGCGAACTGGAACGGCAGCCCCGCGGTGGGCAGCTGCTGGAACATCAGCGCGCGGTTGGAGGCGTAGCCGGTGTCCATCCCGGCCCAGATCGGAGACGACGCGGACAGCGCCTGCAGGTGCGGGTAGTAGCGCAGCAACGCAGACAGGACTGGCATCACCC
>JAOPXU010000363.1 GCA_025964985.1 Nocardioides sp. | reverse complement strand
ACCGGTGGCGGGCCGGGCACGGCCCCCGGCCACGGCCTGTCGAGCGGACGCAGGTCGACCGCCCTCTCGCCCCAGGGCACCGTCGTCTGGCGTGAGGCGGGGCTGCGACCGCCCTGGCGCACCGGGCGTCGTACGGCGTCGAAGCCGACCATGCCCTGCACCCGGGCCACGCCCCGCTCGACCAGGTCGTCGGAGCTGCCGCCCCAGAGCGCCTCACCGTGGGCGGCGGCCGGCTCGACCACCTCGGGCACGAAGCGCACCCGCTCGATCGGCGCGCGGACGACCCCGGCGTCCTTGCGCGAGCGCAGCCCGGACCCGGCGACGCCGGACTGCAGCTGCCAGTGGACCCGGTCGACGAGGTCGCGCGGACCGAAGTGGCGCGGGTGCAGCCAGGTGCGGCGGGAGCAGACGCCGCCGTCGGACTCGGCCTCGACGCGCACCCCGGTGACCACCAGCTGGTGGCGGGCGAGCTGGGCGAGGAACCGCTCGGCGGTGGTGCGCACGCTGAAGGTGATGGCCTCGACCGAGTCGAGGGGCGGCTCGAAGGCCACCTCGGCCTCGAGCTCGGGCGGTGGGGTGCGGGCGGCGAACAGGGCGGGGTCCTCGCCGCGGGCCCGGCGCCACACCGACGCGCCGTAGGTGCCGAGGCGGTGCTCGACGGCGTCACCGGGGAGAGCGGCGAGGTCGCCGAGGGTGGTGAGGCCCAGGCGCTGCAGCAGGCTGACCGCCTCGCGGCCCTGGGGCCCGTCGCCCTCGAGGACGTGCACCGGCAGCGCCCGCAGGAACGCCGCCGACTGGCCCGCCGCCACGACCTCCCAGCCCTGGACCTCGGCGGTGCGCGCGGCCTGCTCGGCGGTGAACAGGTCGTCGGCGACGCCGAGGCGCACGTCCCAGACCCCCGCCTCGACCAGGGCCTGGCAGACGGTGGCCGCGGCGTTGGCCTCGGTGCCGAACCAGCTGCCCGGGGCACGTACGGCGAGCAGCCCGGGTCGCAGGGCCGCCACCCCCGGACGCAGCTCCTCGACCGTGGCCAGGACCGGCTCGAACGACCGGGCGTCGCGGTCGGGGTTGGCCTGCAGCAGCGCGAGCTCGGGGCAGCGCGCCTGGGCGTCGCGTCGGCGCTGGCCGCGGCGCACGCCCTCGGCGCGGGCGGGGCCGTTGCAGACCTCGACGATGTTGGCGGAGAACACCGCGGCGGGGGTGCGCGGCGGGAGCCCCTGCTCGGCGAGCCCGGCGACCACCGACCAGTCGGGGCACCACACGACCAGGACCCTCACGACCTCACCCCGACGCCTCGCGGAGCCCCGCGAGCACCGGGGCCTCGACCCGCAGCCCCGGCCACGTCAGCTCGGCGCGCTGCGGCGGCCTGGCCCCGCGGCGTACGACGACCCGGGCGTGGCGCTCGTGGAGCCGCCCACTGCCGGCCAGCGGTCCGGTCCAGCGCGACTCCTCGACGCTGACCCGGGCCTCGACGCGCGGCCAGTCGCCCCACACGACGAGCACGGCCGAGCGGGTGCGCAGGCGGGAGTCGAGGATGCCGGCGGCGCGGGCGTCGACGGTGGCCGGCGGGCGCAGCACCACGACACGCAGCACGTCGACCAGGGCGGCGGTGACCTCGAGCCAGTGCTCGCCGGGGTCGGGCACCAGCACGGTGCGCGAGAGCTCGACGCCCAGCTCGGCGGCGGCCTCGACCCCGAAGTCGGGGCACCCGGCGAAGCCGACCCACTCGCCGGCCTGCGAGGCACCCGCGGCCAGCGCGAGGGCCAGCGACGCGGAGTCGACGCCGTAGGTGGAGCCGGCGTGCAGAGGCACCAGGTCGGCCAGCCCGGGCAGGGTGGAGACGGCCTGGCGGGCCGGCTTGCGCTCCATCGCCGCGACCCGCTCGCGCAGCTGGTCGACCACGGACCTGCCGGGGTCGAGGGGCGCGAGAGTGGGACGGGCTGACACCTCGCCATCTTCGAACACATGTTCGAACGAGTCAAGCGAGAGGACAGCAGACCTCGATGGTCGCACGGGCCGCCGACACTGGTCGGGGCCCGTGCGCCGGGATCAGCGCTTGCGCTTCTCGCGGACGCGCTGCTGCAGGATGATCGGGGTGCCCGCGAAGCCGAACTCCTCGCGCAGGCGACGCTCGACGTAGCGCTCGTAGCCGGCGTCGAGCCTGCCCGAGGTGAAGAGCACGATCACCGGCGGTGCGGTGCCGGCCTGGGTGCCGAAGAGGATCTTGGGCTGCTTGCCGCTGCGCACCGGGTGGGGGTGCTCGGCGACGAGACGGCCCAGGAAGCCGTTGAGGACGCCGGTGGAGATCCGGGTCTCCCAGCCGGCGAGGGCCTTGTCGATGGCCGGCACCAGGCGGTCGACGTGCCAGCCGGTGCGGGCGGTGATGTTGATGCGTGGGGCCCACTGCACCTGCACGAGGTCGCGCTCGATCTCGCGCTCGAGGTAGTAGCGGCGCTCCTCGTCGACGAGGTCCCACGTGTTGAACGCGATGACGAGGGCGCGACCGGCCTCGCGGATCGTCTGCAGGATGCGGACGTCCTGCTCCGACAGCGGCTCGCCGCCGTCGACGACGAGGACGGCGACCTCGGCGCGGTCGATGGCCGTGGTGGTGCGCAGCGAGGCGTAGTACTCGTGGCCCGACGCCTCCTTGACCCGCTTGCGGATGCCGGCGGTGTCGATGAAGCGCCACTGCCGACCGCCGAGCTCGACCAGCTCGTCGACGGGGTCGACGGTGGTGCCGGCGACGTTGTCGACGACGACGCGGTCCTCCTGCGCCAGCTGGTTGAGCAGCGAGGACTTGCCGACGTTGGGCTTGCCGACAATGGCGATGCGACGCGGTCCGCCGGGCTCCTTGTCGCGCTCGGGCGGCGGCTCGGGCAGGGCGGCGAGGATCGCGTCGAGCATGTCGCCCGAGCCGCGTCCGTGCAGGGCCGAGACGGGCCAGGGCTCGCCGAGCCCGAGGTTCCACAGGCCGTAGGCCTCGGCCTCGGTGCGCATGTCGTCGACCTTGTTGGCCGCGAGGACGACGGGCTTGCCGGAGGAGCGAAGGATCTTGACGACCTCCTCGTCGGCGTCGGTGATGCCGACCATGGCGTCGACGACGAAGAGCACGGCGTCGGCCAGGCTGACGGCCACCTCGGCCTGGGCGGCGATGCGCTGGGCCAGGCCCCGCGCGTCGGGGTCCCAGCCGCCGGTGTCGACGACGGTGAAGGCGCGCCCGTTCCAGTGGGCGTCGTAGGACACGCGGTCACGGGTGACCCCGGGCACGTCCTCGACGACGGCCTCACGGCGTCCGATGATGCGGTTGACCAGCGTCGACTTGCCGACGTTGGGCCGGCCGACCACGGCCAGCACGGGAACAGGCCCGTCCTGCTCCGTCTCGAGCTCGACGTTGTCGATGTCGTTCATGCTGATCTCTCCGTGACACCCCCGCCGGGGTCTGGTTCGTGCTGGCCAGCAGGAAGCGGCCCGGGGAGCGAACGCCCGGTGGCGCGGATGGATTCCTGCAGGTCGGCGAGCATCCGGGCCCGCAGGAGGCGCGAGGCCTCCCCCACAGTCTCCCGTGTCCGGGGCCAGGGCACCGCATCGACGGCGTACGGCGGGCAGAAGACGAGGTCGATGACCGCCCGGCGCCGCGGCAGCGAGGACGACGACCCGCCAGGCTCGCGGGTGCCGAACATGAGCAGCGGCACGATCGGCGCCCCGGTGACCAGGGCGAGGTAGGCGGCACCGCGGTGGAAGAGCTCGAGCTCGCCGGAGCCGCGCGCCCCCTCGGGGAAGATGCCGACGACCCGCCCCTCGCGCAGCACCTTGACGCTCGAGCGCACCGCGAGCGGGTCGGCGTGCCACCGGTCGAGGGGCACCTGACCGGCCCACCGCAGGAAGCGGCCCATCGGGCCGCGGAACATCTCGATCTTGGTCAGCGCGTGCACCGGCCGGGGGGCGTAGATGGCCATCAGCGGACCGTCGATGATGCCGGTGTGGTTGCCGGCGATCACCACGGGACCGGAGGTCGGCACGTGCTCGGCGCCGTGCACGCGGACGTCGTAGCGGCGCCGGATGAGCCAGCGGAAGACCGGGCGGCCGCCGTGCAGCAGCCACCTGCTCGGAGGCTGCAGGTCGTCGGTGCGCGGCAGCCCGGTCACGGCGCTGGGTCCTGCGCCTGCTCGACCAGACCGACGAGCAGGGAGATCACCTCGTCCAGCGTGTACGGCGTCGTGTCGAGGTGCACGGCTCCGTCGGCCTGCACGAGCGGTGCCGTGGCGCGCCCGGAGTCGATGCGGTCGCGCTCGCGCAGCACCTGCTCGGTGGCGCCGACGTCGGTGCCGCCCTCCTCGAGGGCGCGGCGGGCGGCGCGGGCGGCGGGGTCGGCGGTCAGGTAGGCCTTGACCTCGGCCTGGGGCCAGACGACGGAGCCGATGTCACGGCCCTCGACGACGATGCCGCCGTCGCCGATGATCTCGCGCTGCAGGGCGAGCAGGCGGGCGCGGACCTCGGGCACGGTGCTGACCGGGGACACCGAGCGGGTCACCTCGTCGGTGCGGATCGCGGCGCTCACGTCGCGGCCGTCGACGGCGATGGTGGGCCCGGTCGGCTCGGTGCCCGAGGACAGCACCGGCTCGTGGGCCCGGGCGGCCACGGCCACGGCGTCGTGGACGTCGATCCCGTGGTGGAGCATCCACCAGGTCACGGCACGGAACATCGCTCCGGTGTCGAGGTAGCGCAGGCCCAGCCGCTCGGCGACGCCGCGACAGGTGCTCGACTTGCCCGACCCGGACGTGCCGTCGACCGCCACCACGATGCGTCCCAGGTCCACCACGGGCGCTGATCCTACTGGTCGGGGACCGAGCGCACCCGGGTCAGGTCGCTGCGCAGCGCCGCGGCGCCGTGCAGGTAGCAGTGGGTGATGTCGGCGCGGGGCAGGTCGGTCTCGACGTGTGCCATCATCCGCACCACCCGGGGCATCGAGCCCTCGATCTCCAGCTCGCGCGCGCAGATCAGCGGCACCTCGCCGAACCCGAGCTGCCGGGCGGCGTACGCCGGGAACTCGCTGTGCAGGTCGGAGGTCGCGGTGAAAATCACCGAGATGAAGTCGTCGACCGTGAGGCCGTTGGACTCCATCACGTCGAGCACCATCTCCGAGACCCGCTCGAGCATGAGCCCGCGCTCGTCGACGTCGAGCTGGGTCGCTCCCCTGACCGCACGCACTGCCATGCCCTCAGGCTAGGGCCACCGGCGCGGTCGGGCCGACGGTGGCCCGCGGGGCGGCCGCCT
>JAOPXU010000360.1 GCA_025964985.1 Nocardioides sp. | reverse complement strand
GCCCCCGACCTGTGGGACGACGTCGACCGCGCCACCTCGATCACCGGGCGCCTCTCGTTCGTGCAGGGCACGCTCGACCGCTACAACGAGCTGCTCGGCCGCATCGAGGACGTCGGCATCATGCACGAGCTGTCCTCCGAGGAGGGCGACGCCGACTCCCTCGAGGAGGCCGGTCGCGAGCTCGAGAAGGTCAAGAAGGCCGTCGACGGGCTCGAGGTCCGCACCCTGCTCAACGGCGAGTACGACGCCCGCGAGGCGCTCGTGTCGATCCGCTCGGGCGCCGGCGGCGTCGACGCCGCCGACTTCGCCGAGATGCTGATGCGGATGTACATCCGCTGGGCCGAGCAGCACGACTAAAAGGTCGAGGTCTTCGAGACCTCCTACGCCGAGGAAGCCGGCCTGAAGTCGGCCTCCTTCGCCATCCACGCGCCCTACACCTACGGCACGCTCTCGGTCGAGGCCGGCACCCACCGCCTGGTCCGCATCAGCCCCTTCGACAACCAGGGTCGCCGCCAGACGTCGTTCGCCGCCGTCGAGGTCGTCCCGGTGCTCGAGCAGACCGACGAGATCGACATCCCCGACGAGGACATCCGCACCGACGTCTACCGCTCCGGCGGACCGGGTGGCCAGTCGGTCAACACCACCGACTCCGCGGTCCGCCTCACCCACCTGCCGACCGGCACCGTCGTGTCCTGCCAGAACGAGAAGAGCCAGCTGCAGAACAAGGCCAGCGCCATGGTCGTGCTCAAGGCCAAGCTTCTCGCGCTCAAGAAGGCCGAGGAGAAGGCCCACCTCGACGGCATGCGCGGCGACGTGCAGGCCAGCTGGGGCGACCAGATGCGCAACTACGTCCTCAACCCGTACCAGATCGTCAAGGACCTCCGCACCGGCTACGAGCAGGGCAACCCGTCCACGGTCTTCGACGGTGACCTCGACGGGTTCATCGAGGCCGGCATCCGTTGGCGCCGCGGCTCCGAGAAGGCCGACGAGAACTAGGTCCTCCAGACAGCGCCACACGTCGGTCGAGGAGCTCCCGCTGGGGAGCGTCACGAGACCCACCGACCGGATCACACGTCGGTCGAGGAGCTCCCGCTGGGGAGCGTCACGAGACCACCGACCGGACCACACGTTGGTCGAGGAGCTCCCGCTGGGGAGCGTCACGAGACCACCTGACCGCATGGTCAGGTCGACTGTTTCCTGCGGTGGTGTGGTCTCGTGACGGTCGCGGGGCGACCTCCTCGACCGACGTGTGGTCACCTGGCGCACGACCGCACCTCACGTCGGTCGAGGAGCTCCCGCTAGGGAGCGTCACGAGACCCACCGACCGGGCCAAACGTTGGTCGAGGAACTCCCGCTGGGGAGCGTCACGAGACCACCTGACCGCAGGGTCAGGTCGACCGTTTCCTGCGGTGGTGTGGTCTCGTGACGGTCGCGGGGCGACCTCCTCGACCGACGTGTGGTCACCTGGCGCACGACCGCACCTCCACGTCGGTCGAGGAGCTCCCGCTGGGGAGCGTCACGAGACCCACCTGATCGCGCGTGGGGTCCGCCGAGCCGCCGGTGTAGACATGAGCGGGTGAGCATCCCCGAGGAGGCCCGGTCGGTGGCCGAGGCGGCGCTGAGCGGGACCAAGAAGCACCGCAGGCGGACCTTCCTGCTGCGCCTGGAGCGCTGGTGGCCGGACCTGCTGGCCGGCGTCGCGGCGGCGTACGACGACCCGGAGCGGGTGGCGGTGCGGCTGGTGGAGATCGCGGCGCGCGGGTACGCCGACCGTCCGGCCGACCTGCACGCGCTCGACGAGCGGCGGCTGCTGCGCCCGGACTGGATGCAGGCCCCGGACCGCGTCGGCTACGCCTGCTACACCGAGCGGTTCTCGCCCGACGGCACGCTGCGCGGGATCGTCGACCGGCTCGACCACCTGCAGGGCCTCGGCGTCACCTACCTGCACCTGATGCCGCTGCTGATGCCGCGCGAGGGCGACAGCGACGGCGGCTACGCGGTGGCCGACTACAGGGCCGTCCGCCCCGACCTCGGCACCGTCGACGACCTGCGCGAGCTGGCCACGACGCTGCGCGCGCACGGCATCAGCCTGGTGGTCGACCTGGTGCTCAACCACGTGGCGCGCGAGCACGCGTGGGCGGTGGCGGCGCGCGCCGGCGACGAGGCCTGCCGCGGCTACTTCCACGTCTTCGCCGACCGCGAGCTGCCCGACGCCTACGAGCGCACGCTGCCGGAGGTCTTCCCCGACTTCGCGCCAGGCAGCTTCACGTGGGACGCCGAGCTCGAGGGCTGGGTGTGGACGACGTTCAACGGCTTCCAGTGGGACCTCGACTGGGCCAACCCGGCGGTGCTGGCGGAGTTCGCGCAGATCGTCGTCGACCTGGCCAACCTCGGCGTGGAAGTGCTGCGGCTCGACGCCATCGCCTTCCTGTGGAAGCGGATGGGCACCGACTGCCAGAACCAGCCCGAGGTGCACGCGATCACCCAGGCGCTGCGGGCGATCGGCCGGATGGCGGCGCCCGCGACGCTGTTCAAGGCCGAGGCCATCGTCGGCCCGCGCGAGCTGGTGCCCTACCTCGGCACCGGCGGCCACACCGGCCGGGTCAGCGACCTGGCCTACCACAACAGCCTGATGGTGCAGGTCTGGTCGATGCTCGCGACCGGTGGCACCCGCCTGGCCCGCACCGCCCTCGCCGCGCTGCCGCCGACGCCGCCCAGCGGCACCTGGGTGACCTACCTGCGCTGCCACGACGACATCGGCTGGGCGGTCGACGACGGCGACGCGGCGGCGGCCGGCGTCACCGGGCCGGGGCACCGCCACTTCCTCGCCGACTTCTACGCCGGCACCTTCCCGGGCTCGTGGGCCGAGGGCCTGGTCTTCCAGCACAACGAGGCCACCGGCGACCGCCGGATCAGCGGCACCGCCGCGTCGCTGACCGGGCTCGGCTCGGAGCGTCGTGACCCCGGCGGCGCCTTCGCGCGGATCTTCCTGGCGCACGCGGTCGTGGCCGGGTGGGGCGGCGTACCGGTGATCTGGAGCGGGGACGAGCTCGGCCTGCCCAACGACCCGGCCTGGGCCGACGAGCCGGGCCACGAGGCCGACAACCGCTGGGTGCACCGCCCGCGCCTCACCGACGCCGACCTGGTGCTGCGCGACGACCCCGCCAGCGACCAGGGCCGGGTGCACGCCGGCATCGCCCGGCTGATGGCCGTGCGCCGCGACCTGCCGCAGCTGCACGCCTCCGCGCCCGTGACCGTCCTCGACCCCGGGTCGGCCGAGGTCGACGACGGCGTCCTGGCCGTCGTACGACGCCACCCGAGCGGCCCGTTCGTCGGGATCTACAACGTGACGGCGCAGCCACGGCCGTTCCCACTCGCGGCGCTGCACCGGCTGGGCCTCGAGGAGCCCCGCGAGGCGATCGGCGACCACGCGCTCGTCGCCGGCGCCGACGGCACGCTGTGGCTTCCGCCGTACGCCGCGTGGTGGGTCGTCAGCGGGCGGTGACCGGGGCCGAGCGCGCGCTCGGGGGTCCCCAGCCGACGGCGTTCCGGGCTCGCACTGTGAATCGGTAGCGCCCGGGCGCCAGCGTGACGAGCGCGTGGGAGACGGAGGCCTCGACGTCCGCGTGGTCCAAGACGTCGAGCACGCGGCCGAGGAGGCTGAGCCGGTAGACCGTCAGCCGGTACCGGGTGACCGGGGCCCCGCCGGTGTCGGTCGGTGGCGTCCACCAGGTCGAGGCCGTCGGGCCGCCGCCGGGTCCGCCCGAGGTGGCCCTGGTGAGCACGGGAGCGCCGGGTCGGCCGGCGGCCACCCTGGCCGTGGTGCGCGAGACCAGGCCGGCGCCCTGCTGGTTGACCGCCGCGACCTGGAAGTCGTACGTGCGGCCGCGGGCCAGGCCCGACAGGGTGGCCCGCAGGCCCGTGACCCGGGTCCGGCGGACGCCGTCGACCAGCACGTCGTACGCCGTCAGCGACGAGCCGCCCGACGAGGCCGGGGGCGTCCAGGACAGCCGCGCCGTGGTGCCGTCGAGCCGCACCGTCGGTGCGCCGGGTGCGCCGGGCGCACCGCCGACGATGCCGCAGCCGGTGACGGCCAGCCGGTAGGCCCCGACCGAGCCGTAGTCGTCGTAGCCGCTGGTCGGGGTGCTGCCGGCACGACCGGTCCCGTCGACCGCGAGCAGGTAGTCGGTGGGTGTGCTCGGTGCCGCGTGCCGCAGCGTGGCCGCGAGCCCGGTGACCGTGCGGCCGCTGGCCCGCGACACCGGGTCGGCGGTCGCGAGCAGCCGATCGTCGGCCCGCAGGAGGCGCAGCTCGAGGTCGAGGTCGGCCCCGGCGCCGGCGACCGACGCCTCGGCCTGCACCGGGCCGACGCACCCTCGCAGCCGGTAGACGTCGACGTCGTCGTCGTCGCTGATGTATGCCGTGCGGCCCGGGCCCGGGAGCGCCCCGGTCTCGTCGGGGCGCAGCGGCGCGCCGTGGGCGGCGATGACCGCCAGGTCGTCCTCGGTGTTGGTGGCGCCGGCGTAGGAACCGCGGCTCCACTGCGACAGCGGCTGGCCGTAGGCGGATCCCATGATCGGCGCCCACCCGGCGTGCCCGGCGTAGTAGCCGGCGTCGGCGTCGCCGGCGCGGTCGTCGTGGGCCAGCCCGAACGTGTGGCCGACCTCGTGGCTGACCGCCTCGGCGACGTAAGCCGGGTCGTCGCGCAGCGCCTGCGGGAACACCCACGCGGGCTGGAAGCGCTCGTGGCCAACGGGGGTGTCGAAGACGTCGTTGGCCGCGGCGCCGCCGCATCCCGCCTGGCAGGCGTCGATCGCCGCGCGGGCGGCGGCGTCGCGGGTGACGAGGACGCGCACGCCGTAGACCTGGTCGGCCGCGCCGCTGCGGGTGATCGCGTCGCGACCCGGGTCGGCCGTCGTGACGTCGACGTCGAAGGGGGCGAAGTCCTCGGCGACCCGCGACCAGACGTCGGCGATCGCGGCCCGCTCGGTGGCCGACAGGACGTCGACGCCGTTGCCGGACAGGTCCCACCCGGGCGAGACGCCGCTCGGCACGCCCTGCTCGTTCCACAGGGTCCCGGTGACGGCGTGGCCGTCGAAGTCGATGAAGACGGTGCGGCGCGACCCCGGCAGGCTGTGCAGGTCGAGCACGTCACCGGAGGTCGCTGACCCCAGCCTGGCTGCCCGCGGCGACCAGGTGCCGGGCCCTGACGCGGGCGGCGGGTCGGCCCACACGTGCGGCTCCGGCGCAGCACTCGCAGCCCCCACCGCAGGAGCGGCGGAGGCGGAGGGTGCGGGGGGCACGGTGACCGACAGGACGGCAGCGAGCACCGTCGTCGACCACAGCACCGCGGGGGGGACGCGGGGCACTTTCGGAGCGTACGACCGCGCCTCCCCGTTGGTGAGGCTTTCGGCGGATCGCCCAGAACTGGTCCGGTCAGGTCGCGAGGGCGCCCAGCACGGCCGCGCACCAGCTGTCGGCACGGCCTGCGACGACGTCGGCGTCGTCACCCGTGACCGTGCAGGTCAGCCAGGCGTCGCCGAACAGGCCCCGGAACGACGCCTGCACCCCGCGCGGGGTCCGGCACGCCAGGGCGACCGAGGGCCGGCCGAAGTCGGAAGCCCCCGCCAGCGGGCGGCAGCCGCGCTCGGTGCGGGCCGCGCGGACCAGCGCCTTGGCCGTGGCCGGGGTGACCGGCGGGGCGAAGACCCAGGCCCGTGCGGTGGCTTCCCGGGTGGTCCAGCCACAGCCGAACTCGTGCGCGATGTCGCGCACCTCGCCGGTCAGCGGGGCGCTCTGCCCGTCGACGTACGAGGTGGTGTCGGCCGGGGGACCGCCCAGCGCCGCCTCGACGGCCTCGGGGGCGACGGCGTCGCAGAAGGCCTCGCGTCGTACGGCCGTGGTGAGGGTGTCGACCTCGGAGAGCGGGACCGCGGGTGCCGTGGTCGGCGTCGAGGGCGTGGGCGTGGGGGAGGGGGCCGAGGCACCCGGCTGGTCGTCGTCGCTGTCGAGCACCACGAGCACGCCGACCGCCACGACGACCACTGTCACGACGGCGGCGAGGAGCAGGACGAGGGCGCGACGCACGCGTCCAGCCTACGGACGGAGCGCCCGCGCCCGGCACGCGCCGAGTCGGAGGGCAGGGGCCGGGACGGGTACCGTCTTTTCGGTGATCCGATTCGAGAAGGCCACGGTGTCCTACCCGGGGCCCGGCAAGCCGGCCCTTGACCAGGTCTCCATCGACGTCGACAAGGGCGAGTTCGTGTTCCTCGTCGGGACGTCCGGCTCCGGCAAGTCGACCGCGCTGCGGCTCGTCCTGCGCGAGCTGCGCCCCTCCGCGGGCCGCGTCTACGTCGCCGGCAAGGAGATCAACCGGCTCGCCACCTGGAAGGTGCCGCGGCTGCGTCGCCAGATCGGCACCGTCTTCCAGGACTTCCGGCTGCTGCAGTCCAAGACCGTCGCCGAGAACGTCGCGTTCGCGCTGCAGGTGACCGGCCACTCCGGGCGCGAGATCAAGACCACCGTGCCCCGCACCCTCGAGCTGGTCGGCCTCGCCGACAAGGCCGGCCGGATGCCCGACGAGCTCTCCGGCGGCGAGCAGCAGCGCGTCGCCATCGCCCGCGCGATGGTCAACGAGCCGATGATCCTCATCGCCGACGAGCCCACCGGCAACCTCGACCCCACGACCTCGGTCGACATCATGAAGCTGCTCGACCAGATCAACGCGAGCGGCACCACGGTGCTGATGGCCACCCACGACCACGGCATCGTCGACCAGATGCGCAAGCGCGTCGTCGAGCTCGACCACGGCACCGTCGTGCGCGACGAGGCCAGCGGCGCCTACGGCTTCCAGCACTAGCCGTCCGGACTGCCTGCCCGCCGACCCGGGCGTCGTACGCCGCCCCACCCGATCTCCAGGAGCACCCCGCCCCATGCAGCTGCGCCACGTCAGCACCAACCTGCGCCAGGGCCTGCGTCGCAACATGTCGATGCACGCGGCCGTCATCCTCACGCTGTTCGTCTCCCTGACCCTCGTCGGCGTCGGCGTCCTGCTCAACAAGCAGGCGGAGCTGACGACCGAGGTCATCGGCAACGAGCTGCAGGTGACGGTCACCCTGTGCGTGCCGGAGGAGCCGCGCTTCCCGCAGTGCACCAGCGAGGTGACCGCGGAGCAGGAGGCCGCGATCATCGACGTGATCGAGCAGAACCCCGAGGTCGAGGCGTGGACCGCGGTCTCCAAGGAGGAGGGCCTCGACAACCTGCGCCGCCGCGGCATCGTGCCCGACGAGCAGCTCGAGGGTCCCGACCCGCTGATCACCGCCGCCGACATCCCCAAGGCGCTGCGCATCACGCTCGTCGACCCCGACGAGTACGGCGGCATCCAGAGCGCGCTCGAAGACCTGGACGGGGTCCGGGACATCACGCCGGCCCGTGAGCTCGTCGGGCCGATCTTCGACATCATCGACGCGGTCAAGTGGTCGGCCTGGGGCGCCGCGATCGCGCTGATCATCGCCGCCGTCATGCAGGTCGCCAACACGATCCGGCTCACCGCCCTGGCGCGTCGCAAGGAGATCGAGATCATGCGGCTCGTGGGCGCCTCGCGGATCTTCATCGCGCTGCCGTTCCTGCTCGAGGCGATCTTCACCGCGCTCGTCGGCGTGGGGCTCGCGGCCGGGGCGCTCGCGGCGTTCGAGAAGTTCGCGGTCATCGAGGGCATCGACGCGTCGTTCCGCGGGCTGCCGTTCGTCGGCTGGTCGGCCTACACCTACACCGTCGTGGTCATCGCCATCGCCGGTCCGCTCCTGACCATCGTTCCGACACTCCTGCTGACCCGCAAATACCTCAGATTCTGACCTCGGTCCCCTACCGTCGTGAGCGTCCTCTTCCCCGGACGCTTCCTCACGAATGGGCTGTGCTGTGCGCTTCTTCCCCAGCGCCACGCGGCAGCGCGCGACCGCTGCCTGCGTCGGACTCGTCTCTCTGGCGGCCCTCGCGGTCCCGTTGTCGCCGTTCGCGTCGGCCGACGACGACGACCTGCGCCAGCGTCAGCGCGAGGTGCAGGGCCGCATCGACGCCGCCTCCTCGGACCTGGAGGAGACGAGCCGCCAGCTCAGCCGGGCCTCCGCCCGTCTCGACCGGGCCACCAGCCGACTGGCCGACGCGCGTGCGCAGCTGACCGACGTACGTGACCGGCTGGCCGACGCGCGTGAGCGCGACGACCGGCTGCAGGAGGAGCTGAAGGCCGCCGAGCTCGAGCTCGAGCAGGCCAACGCCGCCGCGGCCGCCGGTGCCGCCGCCGTCGAGGCCCAGCGCGACCTCGCCCGCAGCACGACCCTGTCGATCTACACCGACGGCGACCCGCGCCTGCGCGCCCTGTCGTCGCTGCTCGACAGCGGATCGCTGGCCGACATCGAGTCGAGCCGCCTCGGCAACCAGATCATCACCGGCCGCCAGACCGTCGTGTGGGAAGACCTCCAGGACGCCGAGGACGCCCTCGTCGCCGAGGAGGCCGAGGTCGAGCGCACCACCGAGGCCGTCGAGACCAAGCGCCTCGAGGCCGCCGCCCACCTCGAGGAGGTACGCGGCCTCTACGAGGAGTCGCTGGCCGCCGAGCAGCGCGTCGAGGGGCTCGTCGTCGAGGCCCGCGAGGCCCGTCGCCAGGCCTTCGCCGCCCGCGCCCAGGACCGCCGCGTCCTGCAGGCCCTCAAGGCCCGCGAGGCCCGCATCCAGCAGCGGCTCATCGCCCTGGCCCGCAGCCAGCGCAGCCAGGTCGGCTTCAGCGGCCGCTCCGACGGCTACCTCAGCTCGCCCACCGGCGGCGCCGTCACCTCGCCCTACGGCTACCGCGTCCACCCGATCTACGGCTACTACAGCCTCCACAACGGCACCGACTACGGCACCGGCTGCGGCGCCCCGCTCTACGCCTCCGCCGGCGGCACCGTCCTCGACACCTACTACGACTCGGTCTACGGCAACCGCCTCTTCCTGTCGCTCGGCCGCATCAACGGCAAGAGCCTGGTGCTGATCTACAACCACCTCTCGGCCTACCGCGCCTCCGAGGGCGACCGCGTCGAGCGCGGCACGGTCGTCGGCCTCTCCGGCACCACCGGCTGGTCCACCGGCTGCCACCTGCACTTCACGGTGATGGAGAACGGCACCGCCGTCGACCCGATGAAGTACCTCTAGCGCCGGTACGCCGGCACCACACGTTGGTCGACGAGCACGTCGGCACGTCGGCACCACACGTTGGTCGAGGAGGTCGCCCGCGACCGTCACGAGACCAATCCGCCGCAGCGTCCTCGGCCACTCGCCCCGCACCTGCGGTCGGGTGGTCTCGTGACGGTCGCCAGGGCGACCTCCTCGACCGACGTGGGGTGCGGTCGGTCCGCTCCTGCGGTCGGGTGGTCTCGTGACGGTCGCCGGGGCGACCTCCTCGACCCACGTGGGGTGTGGTCGGTCGGCACCTGCGGTCGGGTGGTCTCGTGACGGTCGCCGGGCGACCTCCTCGACCGACGTGTGGATCAACCGGGGGCCCGTGTGGGCGAATCTGATTGCCCGCTCTGGGAGGATGGGTGGATGGCCAAGGAGCAGGGGCGCAAGCTCGTCGCGCAGAACAAGAAGGCGCGGCACGACTACGCCATCGACGACACCTACGAGGCCGGGCTCGTGCTGCAGGGCACGGAGGTCAAGTCCCTGCGCCAGGGGCGGGCCTCGCTGGTCGACGGGTTCGTCGACATCGACGGGGGAGAGGCCTGGCTGCACGGCGTCCACATCCCCGAGGACTCCCAGGGCACCTGGACCAAGCACGCCGCGCGCCGGAAGCGCTAGCTGCTCCTCAACCGGATCGAGATCGACAAGATCGAGCGCCGGATCAGCGAGAAGGGCCTGAGCGTCGTCCCGCTGTCGCTCTACTTCCTCGACGGCCGCGCGAAGGTCGAGATCGGCATCGGCAAGGGCAAGAAGTCGTGGGACAAGCGCAACACGCTCGCCGAGCGCCAGGCCGACCGTGAGGTCGAGCAGGCCGTCGGTCGGCGCCTCAAGGGCATGAGTGACTGACGAGCCGGTCGAGGCGACCCGCGCGTTCTGGCAGCGGCTCGGCCTCCCTGGCCTGATCGACGTCCACGTCCACTTCCTGCCGCCGCCGATCGAGCGCGCCGTGTGGCGGGTCTTCGACGAGGCCGGTCCGCTCATCGGGCGCGACTGGCCGATCCGCTACCGGCAGCCGGTCGAGGAGCGCGTCGAGCTGCTCCGCTCGTTCGGCATCCGCCGCTTCACGACGCTGCCCTACGCCCACAAGCCCGGCGTCGCCGGCTACCTGAACGACTGGTCGCGCGACTTCGCCGCCACCGTGCCAGAGGTGCTGCGCTCCGCGACCTTCTACCCCGAGCCCCGCGCCGTCGACCAGGTCCGTGCGCAGGTCGAGGACGGCGTCGAGGTCCTCAAGGTCCACCAGCAGGTCGGCGGCTTCCACCTCGACGACCCGCTGCTCCTCCCGGTCTGGGACCTCCTCTCCGACACCCGTACGCCGGTCCTCGTCCACGCCGGGTCGGGCCCGGTCGGCACCCCGTTCACCGGTCCCGCGTCGATGGCCCGCCTGCTGGCGGCGTACCCGCGCCTGACGGTCATCGTGGCCCACCTCGGCGCGCCCGAGGTGCTCGACTTCGCCCGGCTCGCCGCCGAGCACGAGCGGGTCTTCCTCGACACCTCGATGGCGGTGACGCCGTTCTTCGGCGAGCACTTCGACCCCGAGGTGGTGCCGCTGCTCGGCGAGCTGCGCTCGCGGGTGCTGTGGGGCTCGGACTTCCCGACCCTGCCGTTCGCCTACGTCGAGCAGCTCGACGCCCTGGCCGGCCTCGGTCTCGGCGACGACTGGCTGCGCGACGTCTGTTGGCACAACGCCGCGGCGCTGTTCGGCGTCGAGGACTGACCCTGGCCCCGACCTAGAACACGTTCTAGGGTGTCGGGCGTGGTCGACGGAGCCTGCACCGGAGCATTCGAACCCCTGCGCGACCTTCTCGCGGCCAACCTGGACTCGGGGGCCGACGTCGGCGCCTCGGTCGCGGTGGTCCACGACGGCGAGCTGGTCGCCGACCTGTGGGGCGGGCAGGCGCGGCCCGGCGTCGCGTGGGAGCGCGACACGATCGTGCAGGTCTGGTCGGTGACCAAGACGATGTCGGCGCTCACGACCCTGGTCGTCGCCGACCGCGGCGAGCTCGACCTCGACGCGCCGGTCGCCGACTACTGGCCGGCGTTCGCCGCGGCCGGCAAGGACGACGTCCGCGTGCGCCACGTGCTCGGCCACACCAGCGGCGTCCCGGGCTGGTCGCGCCCGGTGACCATGGAGGAGCTGCTCGACCTCGAGCTCAGCGAGGGCTGGCTGGCGGAGGAGGCGCCCTGGTACGAGCCCGGCTCGGCGTCGGCCTACCAGATCCTCGACCACGGCCACCTGCTCGACGCGATCGTGCGCGGCGCGACCGGCCGGCCCCTCGCCGACGTCTTCCGCGACGACGTCGCCGGGCCGCTCGGGGCCGACTTCCACCTCGGCGTGCCCGAGGACCGGCTCGAGCACTGCGCCGACCTGCTGCCGCCCCCGGCGTCCTCGGTCGACTACTCGACGATGGCGCCCGACCACTTCCTGCTCCGCACGATCGCCAACCCGTTCCACACCCTCACCTACTGCAACGGCGAGCAGTGGCGCCGTGGCGCGGTCGGCGCCACCGGCGGCCACGGCAACGCCCGCGGCATCGCCCGGGCGCAGGCGGTCGTGTCGCACGGCGGCGAGCTCGACGGCACACGCCTGCTGCAGCCGGCCACCGTCGAGCGGATCTTCGAGGTCCAGGCCGACGGGCCCGACCTGGTGCTGTCGCTGCCGCTCACGTTCGGCATCGGCTACGGCCTTCCCGGCCCGTCCGCCCCGGCCGTGCCCGCAGGTCGCGTCTGCTGGTGGACCGGCTACGGCGGCGCGATCGTCGTCAACGACCTCGACCGCCGCACGACGGTCGCCTACACGCCCAACCAGCTCGCCGAGCACATGGTGTCCTCGCCCCGCACCGACGCCTACGTGAGCACTGCTCTCGCCTGTCTGGAGGCTCTCTGATGACGACATCGAGGAAGGTCTGCATCATCGGCGCCGGCTGCTCCGGCATCACGACGGCCAAGCGGCTCAAGGAGTTCGGCGTCGACTACGACCAGTTCGAGCTGAGCGACGACGTCGGCGGCAACTGGTACTTCCGCAACCCCAACGGGCGCTCCGCGGTCTACGAGTCGCTGCACATCGACACGTCCACGCGGCGCCTGGAGTTCGAGGACTTCCCGGCCCCGGCCGACTACCCCGACTTCCCGCACCACACGCTGATCCACGACTACTTCCGGTCCTACGTCGACCACTTCGGCCTGCGCGACGCCATCACCTTCGGCGTCGGTGTCGACCGTGCGGTCCGCGCGGGGGAGGGGTGGGAGGTCACGCTGTCGACCGGTGAGACCCGGCGCTACACCGACCTCGTGGTCGCCAACGGTCACCACTGGAAGCCGCGCGTGCCGGACTGGCCGGGGGAGTTCGCCGGCGAGCTGATCCACAGCCACGCCTACGTCAACCCGTTCGAGCCGGTCGAGATGCGCGGCAAGCGGGTGGTCGTGGTCGGGATGGGCAACTCGGCGATGGACATCGCCTCCGAGCTGGCCTACCCGTGGATGGCCGCGAGCCTGCACGTCTCCGCACGACGCGGGGTGTGGGTGCTGCCCAAGTACCGCAACGGCGTCGCGGCCGACAAGGTCATGGCGCCGCCCGACATCCCCAAGGACGTCGCGCTGCAGGCCTCGCGCCAGATCATCCGCGACCTCGTCGGCACCATGAGCGGCTACGGGCTGCCGGAGCCCGACCACGAGCCGCTGGCCGCGCACCCGTCGGTCAGCGCCGACTTCCTGACCAAGGCCGGGTCGGGCGACATCCGCGTGGTGGCCGCGATCGAGCGGTTCGACGGTCACACCGTCCACCTCGTCGACGGCACCTCGCTCGAGGCCGACGTGGTCGTCACCGCGACCGGCTACGACATGGCGTTCCCGTTCTTCGACGACGGCGACCTCGAGCTGCACCCCGACTCCGACCACCGCTACCCGCTCTTCAAGCGGATGGTGAAGC
Organism: Nocardioides sp.; assembly: GCA_025964985.1. Lineage (GTDB taxonomy): Bacteria > Actinomycetota > Actinomycetes > Propionibacteriales > Nocardioidaceae > Nocardioides. The sequence continues at coordinate 1,101 of JAOPXU010000360.1, read as the reverse complement.
CGGGCGTCGACCACCTGTTCTTCCTGGGCCTGGCCCAGTCGTCGCCCACGATCGTCAACCTCGCCGAGCAGCAGTCCAAGCTGCTCGCCCGACTGCTGATCGGGCGTTACGCGCTGCCGTCGGTGGAGGAGCAGGAGCGGATCATGGGCGCCGACGAGGCGTTCCACCTCGAGCAGTACTACGCCTCCCCGCGCCACACCATCCAGATCGACTTCGGCCGCTACGTCGTCGACCTGCTCGCCGAGATCGAGGCCGGCGAGGCGCGGGCCTCGGCCGTCGCCGCGTCCTGACGCGCCGAAGCCCCGACCTCGCGCGAGGTCGGGGCTCTGGCCGGGTCGGCTACGCCGTGGTCAGAAGGGGGTGCGTTCGATGGTAAATGCGTAGCCGGTGTTCTGGTAGTCACGGCCGCCGGGAGCAATAACGCGGTAGCGGATGCCGCGGCGGGAGCCGGCGAAAGTCTTGAAAGCGACGCCGCGCTTGTTGGTGCGCACGCGCCCGGTCGTGCGGAACTTGCCGGCCTTGCGCGTCTGGATGACGACCTTCTTGCCGCCGAAGTTGGGCTTCACCACGATCTTGAGCCGGGCCAGGCGCCCCGGCGTGTCGGTCACGTCCATCTTGCGGAAGACCCGCAACTTGACCGGCGCGGACTCCGAGTTCCCGTAGGTGTTGCCGCTGGAGTCGGTGCCGCCGACGAACACAATACGGTAGGCCGCATTGCTGACCAGCTCGTCCTGGTCGGGGAAGTAGGAGAAGCTCGGGTCGTCGTCGGTGGCGACGTTCTGCCAGTCACGGCCGGGGGCCTGGCGCTGGAGGTAGGCGACGCCCTCGGTGAAACCACCGGAGGCGGAGGTCTCACCGGTGATCGAGAGGTAGTCGCCGACCGTGCCCGAGGTGCGGTTGAGCTCGATGGTGGTCGTCGTCGTGTAAGCCTCGGCGGCCTGGGCCGCAGGAGCGGTCGTCATGGCGACCGCAGTGAGCGGGGCGAGGGAGAGGGCGGTGGCGGCGGCGAGGCCGCGGAGGATCGTGTTCCGTTCGGATCGTGTGGGAGGGGGCGCTGGGCGCTCGCACCCTACTGCCGCCCGGACCCGCCGAGGTGCACCC
>JAOPXU010000057.1 GCA_025964985.1 Nocardioides sp. | reverse complement strand
ACGGACGGAGACAGGCATGGACCAGCAGGTGACGATCAGCGTCAGGGGGATCGCGGTGGCCGGGGTGGTGCTGCTCGCGCTGGCGGCGGCGTTCCTCGTCGGCCGCGGCGGTACGGCGGCCGAGGCCGCCCCCGCAGCAGCCGCCACGACCACCGGTGCGACCGGGACGACGGGGACGACCGGGGCGACGGACCCACGCACCCTCACCATGCGCGGCGAGGGGGAGGCGTCGGCGGTGCCGGACCAGGCGGCGTTCGACGTCTCGGTGCGGGTGGTCCGCGACGAGCTCGAGACCGCGCTCGACGACTCGGGCGCCGTCCTCGAGCGGGTGCTCGGCCGGCTCGAGGCCCTCAACATCCCGCGCGGGGACGTCGAGACGACCGGCCTGGAGATGTCGCCGGTCTACGACTACTCCAGCAACGCCCCACCCGTGCTGCGCGGCTACCGCGTGAGCCAGTCGGTCGCCGTCCTGGTCAAGGAGCTCGCGCGCACCGGCCGGGCGATCACCGCGGCCGTCGACGCCGGCGGCAACGCGGTCCGCGTCGGCGACATCGAGCTGCGCGTCGGCGACCCCGAGGCCGGGCTGGCCCGGGCCCGCGCCGACGCCGTCGCGGCGGCCACCACCAAGGCCGAGGAGTACGCCGCCGCCACCGGCCAGGAGCTCGGCGAGGTGATGACGCTGGTCGAGGTGCAGCCCGAGGACGTCACGAGCGTGATCGAGCAGCGCAACCTCTACGCCTTCGCGGACGCGGCACGGGCCAGCGTGCCGATCCGCTCGGGGCGCTCCGAGATCGGCGTCACGGTCCAGGTGGTCTGGCGGCTGGGGGAGAGCGGCTAAGGTTCACCACAGGGGTGTGGCGCGCCACATGCGAACGCCCCTTCGGATGAGGCCGGACCCGGCCGGAAAAGGGAACTGGAAACCCATGCTCCCTGACTTGTTCTCGTGCGCGACCACACGGCACACCAACGCTCCCACCAGCACCATCTCGGTACGCACCTCCACCACCGTTGCCGGCCCGCCCGGTCGCCGCGGGTCACGGCCGTGAGCCCGCTGCGCGGCGACCTGCGCCGTCTCGACCGCACCACCGTCGGCGCCCTCGGGCCCGGCATCGAGGTGCCGTCGTACGACGCCCGGTCGCTGCGACCCGGCATCGTCCACCTGGGAAGCGGCGTGTTCCACCGCGCCCACCAGGCGGTCTACCTGCACGACCTGGCCCAGGCCGGGATCTCCGACCGGTGGGGCGTGGTCGGCACCGGCATGCGCACCCGCGCGACCCTCGACGACCTCGCCCGCCAGGACGGCCTCTACTCGGTGACCGAGATCGGCCCCGAGGGCCGCTCGGTGCGGGTGGTCGGCGTGGTCCGCGACCAGGTCGATGCCGTCGCCGACCCGCAGGCGCTCGTGCGCCGGATGGCCGACCCGCACACCCAGGTCGTCACCTTGACCGTGACCGCCCCGGCCTACGAGCTGACCGCTGCGCCCGGCACCCGCGGCGTGTTCGACCTCGTCGTCGACGCGCTGACCCTCCGGCGCCGTGCGGGCCTGGGCCCGTTCACGGTGCTGTCCTGCGACAACCTGCCCGACAACGGCCGGGCGGCGCGCGCCTGCGTGCTCGCCGTGGCCGAGGGCCGCGACCCGCGGCTGGCGACCTGGATCGCCGAGAACGTCACGTTCCCCAGCAGCATGGTCGACCGGATCACCCCGCCCGCCGACGCCGACCTCGGCGCCTGGCTGCGGCGCCGCCACGGCTTCGTCGATGCCGCCCCGGTGGTCTGCGAGTCGTTCCGGCAGTGGGTGGTCGAGGACGCCTTCTGCGCCGAGCGTCCGCCGCTGGACGCCGTCGGCGTCCAGCTCGTCACCGACGCCCGCCCGTTCGTGGCGATGAAGACCAGCCTGCTCAACGCCACCCACGTCGCCCTCGGCTTCCTGGGCGGTGCGGCCGGGCACACGACGACCGCCGACGCCATGCGCGACCCGGTGCTCGTCGCGACGATCACGCGGATGATGCGCCACGAGGTCGCCCCGCTGCTCGACGCCGTGCCCGGGGTCGACCTCGACGCCTACCGCGCCGACCTGTTGCAGCGCTTCGCCAACGAGACCCTCGCCGACCCCCTCGAGCGGCTACGCGGCCGAGGCTCGGTGCGCGTCCTCAACTACGTCGCGCCCTCGCTTCGCCGCGCCGTGCAGTCCGGCGCCTCGCGCTCGGTGATGACCGACGTGCTGGCCGCGTGGATCAACCACCTCGCCCACCACGGCGACGCTCCCGAGGTGGCGACCGACCCGCTCGCCGACGTGCTCCTGCCGCTGGCGCGGACCGCGCCGCACGACGTGCGCCCGTTCCTGGTCGCCGCCGGCCTCGGCGACCTCGCCGCGGTGCCGTCGTTCGCCTCCTCCCTCCAGCGACGGCTGACGGTGCGGAAGGATCACCTGCGTGCCGCTGCGTCCTGACCCCCTCCTGCACCCCGTCCGCGCCCTGCTCTGCGACGCCGACGGCAACCTGTTCCCGTCCGAGGACCCCGCCTTCGACGCGTCGGTCGGCGTGACCAACCGGTTCCTCGACCACCTCGGCTCCGACGTCCGGTACGACGCCCCGACGCTGCGTCGCGCCGCCCTCGGCCGCAACTTCCGTGCGCTGGCCGGCGACCTGGCCCGTGAGCTCGACCGCACCCTCGCCGCCGCCGAGCTCGACGAGTGGGTCGCCGAGGAGGCGCGCGTGGTCACCGAGCACCTGGCCGCCGTGCTCGGACCCGACCCGGCGGTCGGCGACGTCCTGCGCCGCCTCGTCACGCGGGCACGGCCCGCGGTGGTCAGCTCCAGCGCCCTGGCCCGCCTCGACGCCTGCCTGCGCGCCACCGACCTGGCCGACCTCTTCCCGTCCGCCGACCGCTTCAGCGCGCAGGACTCGCTGCCCGCGCCGACGAGCAAGCCCGACCCTGCGGTCTACGTCCTCGCCGCCGAGCGACTGGGTGTCGCTCCCGAGCACGCGCTCGCGATCGAGGACGCCACCGCCGGCGTGGAGTCCGCCGTCGGCGCCGGCATCCCCGTCGTCGGCAACCTGGTCTTCGTCGCACCCGAGGAGCGCGACGCACGCCGCGCGCAGCTGCTCGAGGCCGGCGCGCTCGGCGTCGTCGAGGACTGGGCGGCGGTCGAGGACCTCGTCGCCGCGTCGCTCGAGGGCGCAGGAGCCGGCCGATGAGGATCGTCTACAACTCGTTCCACGGCCGCTACTCCGACAACCCGCGCGTGCTCTTCGAGACGCTGCGCGAGCGCCCCGGGCTCGAGCACGTCTGGCTCGCCGACGCCGCCCACCGCGACACGTTCCCGGCCGGGGTCGACCTCGTCGACGTCGACGGACCCGACGCGCGCGCCGCGCTCGAGTCGGCCGACCTCCTCATCGCCAACACCCACACCGAGGTCGAGTGGGACAAGCCGGCCGGCACGACGTACCTCCAGACCTGGCACGGCACGCCGCTCAAGCGCATCCACCACGACGTGCTGTGGGCGCCGCCCGGACGCCTCGCACGGCTCGACGAGGACATCGCCCGCTGGGACCTGCTCCTGTCGCCCAACCCGGTGAGCACGCCGCGGCTGCGCCAGGCGTTCCGCTACGACGGCGAGGTGCTCGAGTCGGGCTACCCCCGCAACGACGTGCTGAGCCGGCCCGAGGCCCAGACCGTCCGCAAGGAGGTCCGTGCCGCCCTCGGCATCGACGAGAGCTCGCGGGTCGTGCTCTACACCCCGACCTGGCGCGACGACGAGACGTTCGCCGAGGGAGCGCCGGCCATCGTGCTGCCGCTCGACCCGGGCGTCTTCGCCCGGGCCCTCGGCGACACCCACGACCTGCTGGTGCGCTCGCACTACATGGTCACCGCCCGCGCCGCCGTCGCCGCCCACGACAGCGTCCACGACGTCTCGTGGTGGCCCGAGGTCAGCGACCTCTACGCCGCCGCCGACGTCCTGGTCACCGACTACTCCTCGACCATGTTCGACTTCGCGGTCACCGGCCGGCCGGTCGTGCTGCTGGCCCACGACCTCGAGCGCTTCCAGGACACGGTGCGCGGCTTCTACTTCGACCTGCTGCCCCAGGCCCCCGGACCGCTCCTGCGCACCGCCGAGGAGCTCGTCGACGTGCTGGCCCGCCTCGACGAGGTGCTGCCCGAGCACGCCGAGCGCTACGAGCGGTTCCGCAAGACCTACACCTCTCTCGAGGACGGCTACGCCACCGACCGCGTGCTGGCCCGCCTCGGCCTCTGAGCACCTCCGGCGCCCGAGCGGAACAGTCAGCTCTCCTCGTGCGCGGCGGCGCCCACCGCCGCGCATGATCCGGACTCCTCGCCCCCTCGCCGCCGCCGTCAGCACCGCCCTGGCGCTGACCCTGCTGCAGGCGGCCGCGCCCACCGGGCAGGCGCAGACGAGGACGTTCCTCGAGATCCGTGGGTTTCGCTGGGGCAGGACCTACTACCAGACCGACGACGCCCGGGTGAGTGGCCTGCGGGTGCGGGTGGCCGTCGACGGCACCGAATGCACGAGCTGCTCCCCGGGTCAGGCGGCTCGACGTTACACGCCTTGTCGCCAACGACCCCGGCGCGCTCTGAGCGCCGCTCACGGCGGGCTTTCGCGCACAGCCCGGCGCGCCGGATAGACTCCTCCGCTGTTGCCCGGGCGCTGGAGCTGTCTCCGTGAGACGCCGACGCCGAGGCACGCCGACTGATCCCGACGACGAAGGCTGACCTGCGCTCATGGCTTCCACCAACGACCTGAAGAACGGCATGGTGCTCAACCTCGAGGGCCAGCTCTGGGCCGTCATCGAGTTCCAGCACGTCAAGCCGGGCAAGGGCCCCGCGTTCGTGCGCACCAAGCTCAAGAACGTCGAGTCCAACAAGACCGTCGACAAGACGTTCAACGCCGGCACCAAGGTCGAGACCGCCACGGTCGACCGCCGCACCATGCAGTACCTCTACAACGACGGCAGCTCGTTCGTCTTCATGGACACCTCGAACTACGAGCAGCTCGAGATCGCCCCCGAGATCGTCGGCGGCAACGCCAACTTCCTGCTCGAGAACCAGGAGGCCGTGGTCGCCCAGAACGAGGGCCGCGTCCTGTTCATCGAGCTCCCGGCCTCGGTCGAGCTCACCGTCACCTTCACCGAGCCCGGCCTCGCCGGCGACAGCGCCACCGGCCGCACCAAGCCCGCGACGCTCGAGACCGGTCACGAGATCCAGGTCCCGCTGTTCATCAACCAGAACGAGAAGGTCAAGGTCGACACCCGCGACTCGTCCTACATGGGTCGCGTCAAGTCCTGATGGGAGCCCGCTCCAAGGCCCGCAAGCGTGCGCTCGACGTGCTCTTCTCCGCCGACCTGCGCGGTGAGTCGGCCACCGAGGCGCTCGACCGGGTGATCGCGGCCGGCGACGGTCCGCCCAACGACTACACGCTGACCCTCGTGCGCGGGGTGGCCGAGCAGGCCGAGCGCATCGACGCCCTGCTCGACCAGTACTCCTCCGGCTGGAGCCTCGACCGGATGCCGGCCGTCGACCGCAACGTCCTGCGCCTCGGCGTCTGGGAGCTGCTCTACGCCGACGACGTCCCCGGTCCGGTGGCCGTCACCGAGGCCATGGCGCTCGCGCAGGACCTGTCGACCGACGAGTCGCCGCAGTTCGTCAACGGCGTGCTCGGCGCGATCCAGCGCGCCCACCCCACCGCCAGCTGACCGGTTGCTGGTCGCCACGTCGCCATGCCCCCACGGGGGAGCAGTGCCCCCGGGGCCTGCGCCATGCTGACGCCATGAGCGAGACCCTGAGCGAGACCGTGAGCGAGCAGGACGTGGACGTCGTGGTGATCGGTCTGGGACCCGGTGGCGAAGCCCTTGCCACGGCCGCCGCGACCTCGGGCCTGTCCGTCCTCGCGGTCGACAAGCACCTCGTCGGCGGCGAGTGCCCCTACTACGGCTGCATCCCGTCGAAGATGATGGTCCGCGCCGCCGACACCCTGGCCGAGGCCGGCCGCGCCGCCCAGCTGGCCGGCGACGTCAGCGTCACCTCGAGCTGGGCGCCGGTCGCGCGCCGGGTGAGCGAGGAGGCGACGTCGGGCTGGGACGACACGATCGCCGTACGCCGCCTCGAGGGCACCGGCGCCGAGGTCGTGCACGGCACCGCCCGGCTCGCCGGACCCGGCCGCGTCGACGTCGAACTGCCCGACGGGTCGACCCGCTCGGTCACCGCCGTCCGCGGCGTCGTCCTCAACCCCGGCACCCGCCCCGCCGCACCACCCGTCGACGGGCTCGACGGGACGCCGTACTGGACCAACCGCGAGGCGCTGCGCGCCGACTCGCTGCCCGGGTCGCTCGTCGTCATCGGCGGCGGCCCCATCGGCTGCGAGCTCGCGCAGGTCTTCGCGCGGTTCGGCGTCCGGGTCACGATCCTGCAGCACGGCGACCGCCTGGTGCCGACCAGCGAGCCCGAGGCCGGAGCGCTCATCGAGGAGGTGCTGGTGAGCGAGGGAGTCCGCGTGATGACCTCGGCCGACACCTCGTCCGTCACCTACGCCGACGGCGCCTTCACGCTCACCGTCGGCGACGAGACCCTCGTGGCCGACCAGCTGCTCGTGGCCGCCGGCCGCACCCCCAACCTCGACGACCTGGGCCTCGAGACCGTCGGGCTCGACCCGACGGCCCGCACGATCGAGGTCGACGAGCGCCTGCGCGTCACCGGTGTCGACCGCCTGTGGGCGATCGGCGACGTCACCGGCAAGGGCGCCTTCACCCACGTCTCGATGTACCAGTCGGGCATCGCCCAGCGCGACCTGCTCGGCGACGAGGGACCGCCCGCGAGCTACCACGCGCTGCCCCACGTCACCTTCACCGACCCCGAGGTCGCCGGCGTCGGGATGACCGAGCAGCAGGCCCGCGACGCCGGGCTCTCCGTCCGCGTCGGCAGCACGCCGCTCGAGCAGTCCTCGCGCGGCTTCGTCCACGGTCCCGGCGCCCGCGGCCTCATCAAGGTCGTCGAGGACGCCGACCGCGGCGTGCTCGTCGGCGCCACCGTCGTCGGACCGGCGGGCGGCGAGATCCTCGGCGCCCTGGCCGTGGCCGTGCACGCGGCCGTGCCCGTGGAGACGCTGCAGTCGATGATCTACGCCTACCCCACCTTCCACCGCGCCATCGAGACAGCGATCGGAGACCTGTCGTGAGTGCTGGTCAGGACACCGCCCACCAGGTCGAGCAGAGCGACTGGGTCGACCACGCCGCGCGGGCCGGGCTCGTCGCCTTCGGCGTCGTCCACCTCCTCATCGGCTGGCTCGCCGTGCAGCTGGCGATCGGCGACCGCGAGAGCAGCGCCGACAGCGAGGGCGCCATGCGCCAGCTCGCCGAGCAGCCCCTCGGCACCGCGCTCGTCTGGCTCGTCGCCGTCGGGATGCTGTTGATGGTCCTGTGGCGCGGCATCGAGGCCGCCGTCGGCTACCGCGAGGAGACCGACGACAAGAAGCGCCTGCGCAAGCGGCTCGTCTCCGCGGGCAAGGCCGTCGTCTACGCCGCGATCGCGATCAGCGCGATCACCGTCGCCACGGGCTCGAGCGGCTCGAGCGGAGGCGGGGGCGGCGGCGGAGGCACCGACTCCACCACCGCCAAGATCATGGAGCTCCCGGGCGGACAGCTGCTCGTCGGCGCGATCGGCCTCGGCATCGTCGCGGTCGGCGTGGCGATGTTCGTCGCCGCCTACAAGGAGTCCTACCTCAAGCGCCTCGACGGCGAGGGCAACGCCGGCAGCTCCGGCAAGGCGACCCGGGTGCTCGGTCGGGTCGGCCACATCGCCAAGGGCATCGCCCTGCTCGTGGTCGGCGGGCTCTTCGTCTACGCCGCCGCGACCCACGAGCCCAAGAAGTCCGGCGGTCTCGACCAGGCGCTGCTCGAGGTGCTCGACCAGCCCTACGGCCCGGTGCTGCTGACCCTGATGGGCCTCGGCTTCGCCGCCTACGGCGTCTTCTGCTTCGCGCTGGCGCGCCACCTCGACCGCTGAGGCCGGTCCGGCCCGTCTGTCAGGGTGTCCGCCGTGGACACCATCGAGGCCGACGTCGTCATCCTGGGGCTCGGCCCGGGCGGTGAGTACGCCGGTAACAAGCTCGGCCGCGCCGGTCTCGACGTCGTCGCCGTCGAGGAGGACCTGGTCGGCGGGGAGTGCCCGTTCTACGGGTGCACGCCCTCCAAGCTGCTCGTGCGCGGGGCCGAGGCGCTGGCCCAGGCCCGGCACGCCGCCGCGGTCGGCGGCCGGGTCGACGTGCACCCCGACTTCGCCGTCGCCTCCGGCCGCGTCCGTACGGCGACCAACGACTGGCACGACCACACCCACGCCGACCGGCTCGTGGAGTCCGGGGTGCGGATCGTGCGCGGCCGCGGCCGCCTCGACGGGCCCGGCCGGGTCGTCGTCGAGCGCGCCGACGGGTCCGGCTCGCTGCTGCTGGTCGGGCGGCGCGGGGTCGTGCTCAGCACCGGCACCCGCCCGGCGGTGCCGCCCGTCGCCGGGCTCGCGGGCACGCCGTACCTGACCAACCGCGACGTCTTCCGCCTCACCGAGGCGCCGGGCCGCCTGGTCGTCGTCGGCGCGGGAGCGATCGGCTGCGAGCTCGCCCAGACCTTTGCCCGGTTCGGGTCGGAGGTGACGCTGCTCGAGGCCGGGCCACGGGTCATGGCGCACGAGGAGCCGGAGACCAGCGAGGTGCTCGCCCGGGTCTTCGCCCGCGAGGGCCTCGACGTGCGCACCGACGTGACGATCGAGCGCGTCGACCACGACGAGCGCTTCCGTGTACGGCTCGCGGGTGGTGAGGTGTTGGAGGACGACCGGCTGCTCGTCGCGGCCGGACGTCGTCCGAACCTCGACGACGTCGGCCTCGAGACCATCGGCCTCGACCCGACCGCGCGCACGGTGGAGACCGACGAGCGGATGCGGGCCGGCGACCGGCTCTGGGCGCTCGGCGACATCACCGGACGCGGCAGCTACACGCACGTCGCGCGCTACCAGGCGGTCGCGGCGGTGCGCGACCTGCTCGGCGAAGACGGGCCGTGGACCGAGTACCACGCCGTCACCCGCGTCACCTTCACCGATCCCGAGGTCGGCGCCGTGGGGATGACCGAGGCGCAAGCCCGCGCGGCCGGGCTGCCGGTCTCCGTCGGCGTGGCGTCGATCGCCCGCGCGAGCCGCGGCTGGATCCACGGTGACCACACCGACGGCGTGGTCAAGGTCGTCGCCGACACCGACCGCGGCGTCCTGGTCGGCGCGACCACGGTCTCGCCGGCCGGCGGCGAGGTGTTGGGTCTGCTCGCCGCTGCCGTCCACGCCTGCACGCCGGTCGAGACCCTGCGCGGCATGCACTTCGCCTACCTCACCTTCCACCGCACCATCCAGAACGCGCTCAACCAGCTCTGACGGGGCCCACCTCGGATAGTTCGTCACCAGGTCAGGCCTAAGAGGCGTCTTGACCTTGACCTGGTGACGAACTATCCCCGGACGTGACAGCCACTTCGATCTTGACAGTGACTCCTATCGCTGGTCAGATCGCGCAGCATGACGACTGACGCGAAGATCCGGGTGATCCAGTGGGCGACCGGCGGGGTGGGCAAGGCCGCGATCATGGCGGTGGTGGCCCATCCCGACCTCGAGCTGGTCGGGGCGTGGGTGCACAGCGACGACAAGCACGGCAAGGACGCCGGTGAGCTGGCCGAGATCGCACCGGTCGGCGTCCAGGCGACGACCAGCATCGACGAGATCATGGCGATGGACGCCGACTGCGTCGTCTACAGCCCGCTGCTGCCCGACGAGGCGCAGGTCTGCGCACTGCTGCGCAGCGGCAAGAACGTCGTCACGCCGGTCGGGTGGATCTACCCCGACCTCGAGCGCAGCGGGGCGATCCTCGAGGCCTGCCGCGAGGGCGGTACGACGCTGCACGGCACCGGCATCCACCCCGGCGGCATCACCGAGCGGTTCCCGCTGACGGTCTCGGCGCTGACGGCGAGCATCACGCACGTGCGCTCGGAGGAGTTCAGCGACATCCGCACCTACAACGCCCCCGACGTGGTGCGCCACATCATGGGGTTCGGGGTCAGCCCGGAGAAGGCGATGTCGGGGCCGATCACCGACCTGCTCGGCGCGGGCTTCAAGGCGTCGGTGCGGATGATCGTGGCCGAGCTCGGCTTCGCGGTCGACCCCGAGATCGAGACCGTGCAGGAGATCGCCGTCGCGACCGCGCCCATCGAGGCGCCGATCGGCGTCGTCGAGCCCGGCCAGGTCGCCGCGCGCCGCTTCCACTGGCGCGCCACCGTCGACGGCGTGCCGGTCGTCACGGCGACCGTCAACTGGCTGATGGGCGAGGAGCACCTCGACCCCGCCTGGGAGTTCGGCCCCGAGGGCGAGCGCTTCGAAGTCGAGGTCACCGGCGACCCCGACGTCAAGGTCACGTTCAAGGGCCTGCAGCCGGCCAGCATCGAGGAGGGCCTCATCCGCAACCCCGGGGTCGTGGTGACCGCCAACCACTGCGTCAGCGCCATCCCGTACGTCGTCGCGGCCGCCCCCGGCATCGCCACCTACCTCGACCTGCCGCTGCTCGCCGGTCGCGCGGCCCCGCACCTGGGCCACGAGCGGAGCAACGGGCAGTGATCCTCGACAGCTTCCGGCTCGACGGCAAGGTCGCCGTCGTGACCGGCGCGGGCCAGGGCATCGGGCGCGGGATCGCGATCGGGCTGGCCGAGGCCGGCGCCGACGTCGTCGTCGGCGCCCGCACCCAGGCCGACCTCGACGAGGTCGTCGCCCGCATCGAGGCGACCGGACGCCGGGCGCTCGCCGTGGTCAGCGACGTGCTCGTCGACGACGACCGCCGCCGGCTCGTCGACGCGGCGGTCGAGACCTACGGCCGCCTCGACGTGCTGGTCAACAACGCCGGCGGCTCGGGCCCGCGCCCGGCGATGATGACCTCGGAGCGGTTCTTCGAGATGGCGATGCGCTTCAACGTCACCCAGCCGTTCCTGATGAGCCAGCTGGCCGCCCGGGCCATGGTCGACACGGCCGGCTCCGGGTCGATCGTCAACATCTCGTCGCGCTCCTCCGACATGGTGCTGAGCTCCTTCGTCGCCTACGGCGCAGGCAAAGCCGCGCTCAACCAGATGACCCGCAACCTCGCCGTCGAGCTCGCGCCGCGTGTGCGCGTCAACGCGATCGGCGTGGGCGGCGTGGCCACCCAGGGTCTCGAGGTCGTGCTGACCGACGACGCCCTGCGCGCCCAGTTCGAGGCCAACACCCCGATGGGCCGCGCGGGCACGCCCGAGGACATCGCGTGCGCGGCGCTCTACCTCGCCTCGCCCGCCTCGGCCTGGGTCACCGGCAAGCTGCTCCACGTCGACGGCGGCTGCGAGCGACCCGCGATCGACGTACCCGCACCGCGTCTGGAACCCTCCACGACGTGAGCGGGCTGAGGGAGCGGCGACGCGTCGAGCTGCGCGAGCGGATCGACCGGGTGGCGCTGGAGCTGTTCGCCCGCGACGGCTACGACGCGGTGACGGTCGAGGCGATCGCCGCCGAGGTCGGGGTGTCGCTGAGCACGCTGTTCCGTCACGTCGCCAGCAAGGAGGACCTGCTGGTCGGCGTCGTGCGCACCGGCCGCGCCGCGATCGTGCGGGCGTTCGCCGACCGCCCGGCCGACGAGCCGGTCGGCGAGGGGCTGGTCGCCGCGATCCTGCACCGCACCGAGCAGTTCGCCGACGAGACCGACGTGATCGCCCTGTGGCGCAAGGCGATGGCCTCTGCTCCGCCGCGCGTGCGCCGCGCCTCGCTGCTCGACGACGACGAGCGCGCCGAGCTGGTCACGCTGGTCGGCGAGCGCCTCGGCGCCGACCCGGAGCACGACGTCCGCCCGGGCGCCGTCGTCGCGGCCCGGCTCGCGGCCGCCGAGCACGCCTACGAGCACTGGCTGGTGCACCCCGCGAGTCGTCGCAGCCTGCACGACCTGACGCGCGAGGCGCTCAGCTGAAGAACGCGCCGCCGCCGTCGAGCATCAACGTCGTGCCGGTGACGTACGACGCGTCGGGACCCACCAGGTAGACCACCGCGCGCCCGATGTCGGTCTCGGGGTCGCCCGAGCGGCGTACCGAGAGCTGGCGCAGCACCCCGGCCACCTGCTGCTCGTCGAGCGCCGACAGCGTGCCCTCGCTCAGCGCGAACGGCACGACCGCGTTGACGGTGATGCCGTCGCGGCCCCACTCGCGCGCCGCGGCCCGGGTGAGCCCGCCGACGGCGGCCTTCGCTGCGACGTACGCCGCGTAGCCCGGCATCCCGTTCTGCTCGGTGCCCGAGCGCAGGTTGACCACGCGGCCGCCGTCGCGCAGGTGGGGGTGGCAGGCGCGCATGAAGTAGGCCGAGGCCAGCGGCCCGGTCGCGAACCCGAGCATCAGGTCGTCGTCGCTCATCTCGTTCAGCGGCCCGATGGCGGTGGCGATCGCGTTGTTGACCAGCACGTCGACGGTGCCCCAGCGATCGACCACGGCGGCCACGAAGGCGTCGACCTCGGCGGAGACGCGGATGTCGCACGTCGCGGCCCACGCCTCGCCGCCGGCCGCCGCCACGTCGGCCAACACGTCGTCGGCGGGCAGCAGGTCGGCGACCGCCACCCGCGCGCCCTCCTTGGCCAGCGCCAGCGCGATGCCGCGGCCCACGCCGCGGGCGGCGCCGGTGACGATCGCGACCCGGCCGTCGAGGGTTCCCATGCGCGGAGTATGACGGGAGCATGCGAGCAGTCGTCTACACCGACAACGGTCCGTCCTCCGTCCTGCGCCTCGTCGAGCTCCCCGATCCCGAGCCGGGGCCCGGTGAGGTCGTCGTCCGGCTGGTGCGCGCGGGGGTCAACCCGACGGACTGGAAGTTCCGCGCCGGGATGATGCCCAAGGGCCACGACCAGGTCTCCCCGGGCCAGGACGGCGCCGGCACGGTCGAGGCGCTCGGCGACGGCGTCGAAGGGCTGGCCGTCGGAGACCGGGTCTGGGTGCGGATGGCGCAGCACGGCCGCCCGATCGGCACCGCCGCCGAGCTCACCGTGCAGCCGGCCGCCCACGTGGTCCCGCTGCCCGCGGGGGCGTCGTACGACGTCGGGGCCAGCCTCGGCGTGCCCGCTCTGACCGCGCACCGCGCGCTGACCCTGGGCGGCGACGGGCGCCTGGCGCCGGGCTCGCTGGCCGGGCAGACGGTCCTGGTGGCCGGGGGAGCCGGTGCGGTCGGCAACGCCGCGATCCAGCTCGGTGTGTGGGCGGGCGCGACCGTGGTGACCACGGTGAGCAGCGACGCCAAGGCCTCACTCGCCCGTGCGGCCGGAGCCCACCACGTGCTCGACTACACCAGCGAGGACGTCGCCGCGCGGGTCCGTGACGTCGCGCCCGACGGCGTCCAGGTCGTCGTCGAGGTGGCGCCCGCCCAGAACTTCGCTCTCGACCTCCAGGTCGTGGCCAACCTCGGCACGATCGCGTTCTACGCCAACAACGGCGGCGACGAGGTCACGATGCCGCTGCGCCCGAGCTTCTCCAAGAACGTGCGACTGCAGGGGATCCTGCTCTACACCGTCGGCGAGGACGCGCTGCGCGCCGGGGCCGACGACGTCAGCGCCGCGGTCGCCGCCGGGGCCCTGGGCGTGGGGGAGGAGCGCGGCGTGCCGCTGCACCACTTCCCGCTCGCGGAGACCGCCGCCGCCCACGACGCCGTCGAGAGCGGCGCCGTCGGCAAGGTGCTCATCGACATCACCGACCAGGCCTGACCCGGGCCGGCTCAGTCCTGGCGGTGGGCGCCCCAGCCGTGCCAGCGGTCGACGACGAGCCAGGCGCTGGTGCGCGGACTCTCGCGGTCGGGGTAGGGCCGGTCGGCGTAGTGGGTGCTGAGGCGGTCGATCTGGACCAGGCCCTCGTCGGGCGTGATGTCGACGACGCGGCCGACGAGCGAGACGTGGGTGTACCAGTCGTCCTTGTCGGTGACCGTCAGCGAGACGCGCGGGTCGCGGCGCAGGTGCTTGAGCCGCACGCGGGTGTCGTCCATGTTGAGCAGGACGCGGTCGTCGTCCTCGAGCAGGTACCAGGTCGCCACCGACACCGGCGCGCCGTCGGAGCGCAGGGTCGCCACCACGGCGGGGTTGGGCTGCAGCAGCAGGGCCCGGACGTCGTCGGGGAAGGGGAGGTCAGCCATGACCCGAACCTACGGGGAGT
>JAOPXU010000055.1 GCA_025964985.1 Nocardioides sp. | reverse complement strand
GGCTTGGGCGCGAAGGCCCAGACGAAGACCCGCATCCCCTCGCCGCGGCGCTCGCCGTCGGGGCCGTAGGTGAGCGTGGCGTTGGTGCCGCTGGCCAGCAGGCCCAGGGCGTCGTCGTGCACGGCGTCGGTCGCCCGGTCCGACCACAGCTGGCCGCTCTCGCCCTCGGGCCGGATGACCACGCGGGTGCCGAGGCGGGCGGGGTCGGGGTGCTCGATGACGGTGGCGAGGGCGACCGGCCGGCCGGCCTCGATGTCGGCGGCGATCTCGCCGAGCTCGGGGAAGGTCTCGCGCGAGACCCGCTCGACCCAGACGTCGAGGATGCCGCCGCAGGTCAGGCCGACGGCGAAGGCGTCGTCGTCGCTGACGCCGTAGCGCTCGAGGACCGGGTCGCCGGAGCCGACCACGGTCTGGGCGAGCTCGTAGACCGCGCCCTCGACGCAGCCGCCGGACACCGAGCCGACGGCGCTCTCGTCGGGGCCGACCAGCATCGAGGCGCCGGGCGGGCGCGGGGCGGAGCGGAACGTCGCGACGACCGTGCCGACCCCGACCGTCTCGCCGGCCTCCCACCACGTCATCAGCTCCGAGAGCACGTCACGCACGGGCCACCACCTCCATCAGCTCGGCGTAGGTCGCGAGCGTGTGCCCGGCGACCAGGTCGTCGACGTGCGGGAGCACCGCGACGATCCCCTGCTGCACCGGTTCGTAGCCCACCTTGCCCCGGTGGGGGTTGACCCAGACGAGCCGGTGCGCGACCGAGCGCAGCCGGCGGGCCTGCTCGCCCAGCAGCGCCGTGTCGCCGCGCTCCCACCCGTCGCTGAAGACGACCACGACCGCGCCGCGGGCCAGGCCGCGTCGGCCCCACCGGTCGGTGAAGACCTGGAGCGTCTCGCCGAGGCGGGTGCCCCCCGACCAGTCCGGTACGGCGGACCCGGCGGCCACCAGCGCCCGCTCGGCGTCGCGGCTGCGCAGCGCCCGGGTCAGGTGGGTCAGCCGGGTGCCGACGGTGAACGTCTCGACCTGCCCGCCGCGCACCCCGAGCTCACGGGTCATGGTGTGGGCCAGGCGCAGCAGGGCGTCGGCGTACCCGCTCATCGAGCCGGACACGTCGACCAGCAGCACGACGCGGCGGGGCCGCTGCCGGCGGTGGCGCCACTCGATGCGCGCGGGCTCGCCGTGCACGCGCATGCTGGCGCGCAGGGTGCGGGCGGCGTCGACGCGACCGCGCCGGTGGGGCTCGTGGCGCACCGTACGACGCATGGGCGGGCGGGGCCGCAGGGTCGCGAACATCGCGGCGAGGTGGTGCTTCTCCGAGGCGGTCATGGTGGCGAGGTCGCGGTGGCGCAGCACCTCGACGTCGCTGGCCAGGGCGCGCACGGCGTCGTCGGACCCGCCGTCCTCGCCGTCGCCCGAGCCCTCGGTGAGTGACAGCGACGAGGTGACCGGTCGTGACGGCGGCGCCGGCTTCTCGCGCGGCAGCCCGTCGCGGGCGTCGAAGTAGGCCTCGAAGACCTGGTCGTAGCGCAGCAGGTCGTCAGGGGTCGAGCAGAGCGTCGCGCGCCCGGCGGCGTACGTCGCCGCGCGGCTGTGCAGCCCCACCAGGGCGGTCGCCTCGAGGAAGCCGGCCGAGCGGTCGTGGGTGACCCCGACCCCCGCGGCGCGCAGGGCGCGCGTGAAGCCGAGCAGCACCTCGTCGATCTCCGGCACCGGACTCAGGGCCTCAGCATCTGGTCGAGGGCGTGACGGACGCGGTCGGCGTCCTCGCGGTACTTCACGAGCGCGCCGAGCGTGCGCGCCGACGACTCGAGGTCGAGCTCGGTGGCGCCGAGGTGCTGCAGCGCGCGGGCCCAGTCGAGGGTCTCGGCCACCCCCGGCGGCTTCTCGAGCTCGACGCCGCTGCGCAGCCGCTGGACGACGCCGACGACCTGCTCGGCGAGGACGGCGGAGACCTCCGGCGCACGGGAGCGGACGATCGCCACCTCGCGCTCCAGGCCCGGGTGGTCGATCCAGTGGTAGAGGCAGCGCCGCTTGAGCGCGTCGTGCAGCTCGCGGGTGCGGTTGGAGGTCAGCACGACGACCGGCGGGGTCGCGGCCGCGATCGTGCCGAGCTCGGGGATGCTCACTTGGTAGGTCGAGAGCACCTCGAGCAGGAACGCCTCGAACTCGTCGTCGGCGCGGTCGACCTCGTCGACGAGCAGCACCGCCGGGCTCTGCTGCAGGGCGGTGAGCACCGGCCGAGCGAGCAGGAAGCGCTCGTCGTAGAGGCTCTTCTCGGCCTCCGCGAGGTCGGTCCCGGCTCCCCCGGTCGCCTCGAGCGCGCGCAGGTGCAGCACCTGCCGCGGGAAGTCCCAGTCGTAGAGCGCCTGGGTGGAGTCGATGCCCTCGTAGCACTGCAGCCGGACCAGCGGTACGTCGAGCGCGACGGCCAGCGCCTCGGCGAGCGCGGTCTTGCCGGTGCCGGGCTCACCCTCGAGCAGCAGCGGGCGCTGCATCACCAGCGACAGGTAGGCCACCGTCGCGAGGTCGTCGTCGCACAGGTAGCCGGTGGCTCCGAGCCGCTCGGCGACCTCGGCGACGGACGACGGTGTCTGCACGTCGTCCACCCTACGGAGCACCGCGTTGGCGGAGGGTTGGGTGCGGGCACGCCGAGCCCGAGGAACGAGGGCACGGCGTAGGCCGTGCCGGTCGAGCAAGCGGCGCCGACCGAGCCTGCGAGGTCGCGCCGGCGCGTCGAGACCACCGCAGCGGTGGCGCCGAGCCCAGCTGCGCCGCCGCGGGCGTGGCCCGTG
>JAOPXU010000349.1 GCA_025964985.1 Nocardioides sp. | reverse complement strand
TGGCGGCCGTAGCCGCTGACCTCGCTGACGGTCATGCCGGTGACGCCGAAGGTCTCGAGGGCCTCGCGGACGTCCTCCCACTTGTGCGGCTTGATCACCGCGGTCACGAGCTTCATGCCTCTGCTCCTTCGGTCTTGTGGAGGGGGGCGGTCGACTTGGCCAGGACGCCGGTGGTGCCGGCGCCGGAGCTGAAGCTGCCCTGGTGCAGGTCGTAGGCGCTCTCGCCGTGCTCGGCGAGGTCGATGCCGCCGACCTCGTCGTCCTCGTGGATCCGCAGGCCGAGGGTGTACTTGATGGCCGCGGCGATGACGGCGGTGAGGATGCCGGAGTAGGCGACCGCAACGAGCACACCGAGGACCTGGTCGACCAGGGAGTCCGCGCCGCCGCCGTAGAGCAGCCCGTCGACGCCGCCGGCGCCGTCCGAGGTGGAGAAGACGCCGATCAGGACGGTGCCGACGATGCCGCCGACGAGGTGGACGCCGACGACGTCGAGCGAGTCGTCGAGGCCGAACTTGAACTTCAGGCCGACGGCCCAGGCGCACACGGCTCCGGCGATGGCGCCGATGGCGACGGCGCCCTCGATGTCGACCGCGCCGGCGGCCGGCGTGATGGCGACGAGGCCCGCGACGATGCCGGACGCGGCGCCGAGCGAGGTGGCCTTGCCGTGCATGAGGCGCTCGATGAGCAGCCAGCCCAGGATGGCGGCCATCGTGGCGAGCGTGGTGTTGGCGAAGGTGCGACCCATCTCCGAGGCGATGTCCTGGTCGCCGACGACGATCGAGCCGACGTTGAAGCCGTACCAGCCGAACCACAGCAGACCGGCGCCGAGCATCGTGAGGGTCAGGTTGTGCGGGCGCATCTTGTCGCGGGGCCAGCCGACGCGCTTGCCGAGGAAGAGCACCAGCACGAGGGCGGCGACGCCGGCGTTGATGTGCACCGCGGTGCCGCCGGCGTAGTCCTGGGCGCCGATGCGGCCGCAGATCAGGGAGTCGGCCGTGCAGCTGAAGACCATGTGGGCCAGGGGGAAGTAGACGATCAGGGACCACAGCGGGACGAAGAGCAACCACGCCGAGAACTTCATCCGGTCGGCCACCGCACCGCTGATCAGCGCAGCGGTGATGATCGCAAAGGTCATCTGGAACATGACGAAGATGTAGGTGTCGGTCGTGACGTCCTTCAGCCAGAACAGGTCGAAGGGGTTGGCGAAGAAGGTGCCACCGCTCTCGATGTCACCGCTCCACCCCATCGACCAGCCGACGGCGACGTAGAGGATGCCCACGATCGCCGCGGCGACGTAGGACATCATCATCATGTTGAGCACGGACTTCGACCGCGACATGCCGCCGTAGAACAGGGCCAGCGCGGGCACGGTCATCATCAGGACCAGTGCCGTCGCGATGAGCATGAAGGCGTAATAGCCGTCCACAGAACCTCCATGGATTGAGATCTCGGGAGGGCGGGAGCCGGGCGACCTCGTCGTCGCCGTGTGTCCCCGCCCGATTCGAGAGGAGCCTCGCGGGCGGGTATTTCGCGGTCGTCCGTGTGTTGTTGCGGGCAGGAAACGAGTTCGGCCCGCAGGTTTCGCCGGTGTTACGCCGGCGCAGGCGTCAGCCCAGGAGCGCGTCGACGAACGCCGCGGCGTCGAACGGCGCGAGGTCGTCGGGTCCCTCGCCGAGGCCGACGAGCTTGACGGGCACGCCGAGCTCGCGCTGCACGGCGACGACGATGCCGCCCTTGGCGGAGCCGTCGAGCTTGGTGAGCACGATGCCGGTGACGTCGACGACCTCGCGGAAGACCCGGGCCTGGATGAGCCCGTTCTGGCCGGTGGTGGCGTCGAGGACGAGCAGCACCTCGGTGACCGGGGCCTGCTTCTCGATGACGCGCTTGACCTTGCCGAGCTCGTCCATCAGACCCTGCTTGTTCTGCAGGCGCCCGGCGGTGTCGACGATGACGGTGTCGATGCCGTGCTCGACGCCCTGCTTGACGGCCTCGAACGCGACGCTGGCCGGGTCGGTGCCCTCGGCACCGCGCACGACCTCGACGCCCACGCGGGTGCCCCAGGTGGCGAGCTGGTCGACGGCGGCGGCGCGGAAGGTGTCGGCCGCGCCGAGGGTGACGGTGCGGTCCTCGGCGACCAGGATGCGGGCGATCTTGCCGACGGTGGTGGTCTTGCCGGCGCCGTTGACGCCGACCACGAGGACGACGCCGGGCTTGCCGTCGGTGCCGGTGACCTGCAGGCGGCGGTCCATGGTCGGGTCGACGAGCTTGATCAGCTCGTCGCGCAGGACGGCCCGGGGGTCGCCGGCCTCGGTGCCGTCGACGCGCAGGCGGGTGCGCAGGTTGTCGACGACCTGCTGGGTCGGCGCGACGCCGATGTCGGCAGTGAGCAGGAGGTCCTCGATGGACTCCCAGGTGTCCTCGTCGAGGCGCTCACGGCTGAGCAGCGCCAGCAGGCCGCGGCCGAGGCCGCCCTGCGAGCCGGCGAGCCGCTCGCGCAGCCGGACCAGCCGCGACTTGGTGCTCTCGGGCTTCTCGCGGACCGGCGCCTCGAGGGGCGGCTCGACCAGGGGCGGCTCGAGCAGGTCGGTCGCCGCACCTGCGTCGGTCGCCCCCTCGGGCGGGGCGATGACGTCGGTGCCGCCGCGCCCGACCGGGCGCGCGGGCGGCGTACGGCGGACCCGGGTGGTGACGAGGCCGACGACCGCGGCGACGAACAGGACCGCGATGCCGATGATCAGGTAGAGCCACTCCATGGGGCTATCCAACCAGCCGGTCGCGAGGGTCAGCGGCGGGAGGGCTCGTCGTGCTCGGCGACGGGGTCGAGGTCGCCGTCCTCGAGCACGGGCAGCGCCTCGGCGGCCCGCTCGAGCACCTCTCCGAGCCACGGGGCGCCCGGCACGGGCTCGCCGCGGTGCGGGAAGGCGGCGTAGACCAGCGAGAGCGCGGCCACGAGGACGACGAAGGTCATGAAGAACAGGATGGCGCCCACGGGACTGGGTACTCCTCCGAGTAGGGGTACGACGTTGCGATCAGCCACGGTGTCACACCAGCCACACCAGCCCCACACCGCCAGGGGTCAGTCCGGACGGGTGAACGGTCAGGGCGCGGTGGTGGCCTGACGCAGGGCGCGCCGCGCCTCCTGGCGCTCGGCGCGGGCCTTGGCCAGCTCGGCGACCAGGGAGTCGAGGGTCGAGGCCAGCGGGCTGGCCGTCGGGATCGTCCACTTGGTCGGGGCCACCTCGGCGCCGGCCGGGCGGACCAGCCAGACCGACTGGTCCTGGCCCATGCCCATCCAGGCGTTGGCCTCGGCCCCGAGGTAGTCGGCCGGGGTGACGCGCGTGACGTCGAGGCCGCCGGCGACCAGGCGGTCCTCGAAGTCGTCGCCGTAGTAGCGGACGTGGTCGGCCAGGCCGAAGCGGCGGATCCGCTCGTCCTCGGGCGCGTCAGGGTCCTCGTCGGTGACGGTGCCCGGGCGCCACGGCACCTGGAGGATGCCGAGGCCGTCGGCGGCGATGACGCGGCCGATCTCGGCGATCGCGCGCTGGTCGTCGGGGATGTGCTCGAGCACGTGGTAGCAGACGAGCAGGTCGACGCACCGGTCGCGCAGCGGCATCAGCGTGATGTCGCCGCGCAGGTCGACCCCGCGGCCGGGCCGCAGGTCGAAGCGGACGTAGCTGCGCGGCTCGAGCTCGAGGAGCCGGGCGCGGGCCTGGGGCGCGGGCGCGATGTCGAGGAGGGTGCCGACACGGCCGAGCTGGGGACGCAGCGCCCCGAGCAGGATGGCGAAGAAGCGGTGGCGCTCGAGCGACTTGCACCGCGGGCAGGTGGCGTCGGGCCGGCCGTCGGGGCCGGGCAGGAACCCCTCGCGCAGGTGGCGGTCGCAGCACGGGCAGTAGCGGCCGCGGGTCGCGGCGATGGCGGGTGCGCTCATGCGCCCGGCTCGCGCAGCAGCGGCAGGACGGCGGCGCGCACGACGTCGGGCAGCGGGGTGACGGAGCGGACGTCGCCGGTGTTGTCGACGTAGACGTGCACGAAGCGGCCCTCGGCCGAGGCCGGCTGGGTCTCGTCGCCCTCGCCCTGGAACAGGCCGATGCGGTAGACGACCGAGGACGTGCCGACCTTGTCGACGACCAGGCCCATGTCGACGTCGGCGGGGTAACCCATCTCGGCGAAGTAGCGGCAGGAGACCTCGGCGACGACGCCGACGGCGGGCAGCTGGCGGATGTCGGTGCCGGTGGCCACGGCGAGGTGGACGTTGACCGCGGTGTCGATGAGGTCGAAGTAGCGGGCGTTGTTCATGTGGCCGTAGACGTCGTCGTCGCTCCAGCGCGTGGTGGCGGTGCGCCAGGTGACGTAGTCGGCGCGGGTGGGCCGGGTGGGCCTCGTGGGCTGGTCGGGCACGTCAGGCTTCCTGGGTCTCGCGCAGGCGCTGGCTGATGACGGTGCTGACGCCGTCGCCGCGCATGGTGACGCCGTAGAGGGCGTCGCCGACCTCCATCGTGCGCTTCTGGTGGGTGATGACGAGCAGCTGCGAGCTCTCGCGCAGCTCCTCGTAGATCTGCAGCAGCCGGCCGAGGTTGGTGTCGTCGAGCGCGGCCTCGACCTCGTCGAGGATGTAGAACGGCGAGGGCCGGGCCTTGAACAGGGCGACCAGGAAGGCCACCGCGACCAGGGACCGCTCACCACCGGAGAGCAGCGAGAGCCGCTTGACCTTCTTGCCGGGCGGGCGGGCCTCGACCTCGATGCCGGTGGTCAGCATGTTGTCGGGGTCGGTGAGCACGAGCCGCCCCTCGCCGCCGGGGAAGAGTCGGGCGAACGTCGCGTCAAAGGCCTTCTCGACGTCGGCGTAGGCCTCGGTGAAGACCTGCTCGACGCGGGTGTCGACCTCCTTGACGATGTCGAGGAGGTCCTTGCGCGTGGACTTGAGGTCCTCGAGCTGCTCGGTGAGGAACTTGTGCCGCTCCTCCATCGCCGAGAACTCCTCGAGGGCCAGCGGGTTGACCTTGCCGAGCTCGCGCAGCTCGCGCTCGGCGGTGCGCAGGCGCTTCTGCTGCTCCTCGCGGACGTAGGGCAGCGGCTTGGGCGACTCGTCGCCCTCGGGCACCTCGACGGACGCCGGGGTCGGCACGAGCTGGTCGGGGCCGAACTCGTCCACCAGGCCGTCGGGCTCGATGCCGAGCTCGTCGAGCACCCGCTCCTCGAGCTGCTCGATGCGCATCTTCTGCTGGGCGCGGGCCATCTCGTCGCGGTGCACGGAGTTGACCAGCTCGTCGTGCTCCTTGGCGAGGTCGCGCAGGACGGCGCGTACGTCGAGCAGCGAGCGCTCGCGACCGCTGCGGGCCCGCTCGACCTCCTGGCGGGCCTCGGTCGCCTGGTGGATCGCGACCTCGAGCCGCGCCAGCGTGTAGGACGCCGCGACGGCGACCGCCTCGGCGACGGCCCCCTCGCGCAGCAGCCGCTCGCGGCGCTCGGCCGCCTTGGCGCGGGCCTCG
>JAOPXU010000045.1 GCA_025964985.1 Nocardioides sp. | reverse complement strand
CGGCCGGGCGACACGTCCCGGACCAGGCGGCGGACCAGGCTGCGCCGACCGGCGTACCACCAGTGGCGCTGCTCGAGCCCGGCCGAACGGCGGATCTCCTCGTCGTCCAACGATGCGCACCCCCTCGGCGGCACAGTGTGCCAGCCTGCCTCACCCACCAGCACGCGGCGCCCGCGGCGCGTGCGCAGCGGAGGTTCTCCCGATGACGACCACGATCCCGTCCACGCCCGGCCCCGGGCACCTCAGCACGCCCGACGACGTCCGCTGGTTCCAGCAGACGTTCGACGCGGTGGCGGCCAACGTCGGTGCGGCGGTGCTGGGCAAGGACCACGTCGTGCGCCTCGTGCTGACCTGCCTGGTCTCCAGCGGGCACGTGCTGCTCGAGGACGCCCCGGGCACCGGCAAGACGATGCTGGCCCGGGCGCTGGCCAACACCGTGCAGGGCAGCAACGCGCGCATCCAGTTCACCCCCGACCTGCTGCCCTCCGACGTCACCGGCGTGACCGTCTACGACCAGCACAAGGGCACCTTCGAGTTCCACCCCGGCCCGATCTTCCACACCATCGTGCTGGCCGACGAGATCAACCGCGCCTCGCCCAAGACCCAGTCCGCGCTCCTCGAGGTGATGGAGGAGGGGCGCGTCACCGTCGACGGCCGTCCCCACGAGGTGGGTCGTCCGTTCATGGTCATCGCGACGCAGAACCCGATCGAGCAGGCCGGCACCTACCGGCTGCCCGAGGCGCAGCTCGACCGGTTCCTGATGAAGAGCTCGGTCGGCTACCCCGACAAGGCCGCCACCATCGAGCTGCTCGTCAACGCCAAGGTCCGCGACCGCGCCTCCCTCGTCACCCCCGTCATCACCTCGCAGGCCATCGCCCAGATGAGCGCCCTGGCCGACGAGGTCTACGTCGACCCGGCGGTGATCGGCTACGTCGCCGAGCTCGCCGAGGAGTCGCGCCGCCAGCCCCACGTCAAGCTCGGCCTGTCGGCCCGCGGCTGCCTCGGCTTCATCCGGGTCGCCAAGACCTGGGCGGCCGCCGACGGCCGCGACCACGTCGTGCCCGACGACATCCGCACCCTCGCCGTCCCCGTGCTCTGCCACCGGATCCTGCTCGACGCCGAGGCCCAGTTCACCGGCGTCACCGTCGACACCGTCATCGCCCGGCTGCTCGACTCCGTCGCGCCGCCGACCGACCGCGTCGCCACCGCGTAGGAGCCCCGTGACCGACCGCGTGCGCCGCGTGCTGGGAGTCGTCCGCCCGCTGGGCTGGCTGCTCCTGGGCCTCGGCGTGCTCGCGCTCGTGGTCGCGAGCCGCACCCACTGGCGCGAGCTGGTGGTGGTGGGCGCGACCTGCCTGCTGCTGCTCGCGCTGTGCCTGCCGTTCCTCCTCGGACGCACCCGGGTGCGGGTGCTGATCTCGCTGGAGCCGTCGCGCGTGGTCGCGGGCGGCTCGGTCTCCGGCGGCGTCGACGTCACCAACACGTCAGGTCGGCGGATGCTCCCGACCCTGCTCGAGCTGCCCGTCGGGTCGGCCGTCCACCGCTACGGCGTACCGGCCCTGGCCGCGGGGGCGACCAACGAGGAGTCCTTCACCGTGCGCACCGAGCGCCGCGGCGTGATCGGAGTCGGACCGGCGATCACCCGTCGCGGCGACGCCCTCGGCCTGTTCTCCCGCGACTCCGAGTGGGCGCCGCTGCAGGAGATCCTCGTGCGCCCGCCGCTCGTGCCGCTCGAGGAGATGGGCGCCGGACTGCTGCGCGACCTCGAGGGCGTCTCGACCGACGCGCTGTCGCAGAGCGACCTGGCCTTCCACGCGCTGCGCGAGTACGTGGCCGGCGACGACCTGCGCCACGTGCACTGGCGCTCGTCGGCCAAGGCGACGGGCGCGTCGGGGGAGTCGCAGCTGCTGGTGCGCCAGTACCTCGACACCCGCCGCAGCCACGCCACCGTCGTCGTCGACGACGACCCGGCGTCGTGGGCGAGCGAGGACTCCTTCGAGACCGCCATGTCGGCGGCCGCCTCGATCCTGGTCCGCGCGGTCACCGACGAGTTCGAGACCTCCTTCGTGTGCGGCGACTCGGCCTCGTCCGGCACCGACGGCAACCGGGCCCTCGACGCCGTGTGCCGCGCCGCGCTCGGCGGCGCCGGCCTCATCGGCTCCGCGCGCCAGGCGCTGCAGCTCGCGCCCGACACCAGCCTGCTGTTCCTGCTCAGCGGCGGCGACACCGGTCTCGAGACCGTGCTGCGCGCCTCCGCCGTGTTCCCGCCCGAGGTGCGCCGCCTGGCGGTGCTGGTCAGCGACGGCGCTGAGCCCGGCGTCAGCGAGGTCGGCGGCCTGTCGGTGCTGCGCCTCGGCGACAAGGACCAGCTCGCCGCCCTGCTGCGCTGGAGCGTGCGGTGAAGCGGCTCGCGCCCGACTCGCGCTGGACGCCGTCCCGCCCGGCCCTCGTCGACACCGCGTTCCTCCTGGCGCTGTGCGCGGTCGCCCTGCTCGGCCTGGGCCCGACCTTCACCGGCGTCGGCTACCTCGTCGTCTCGCTCGGCGGCGTGGTCGCCGGCCTGCTCCTCACCGGCCTGGTGCGGGCGCTGCGCTGGCCCGGCATCGCGGCCGTCACCCTCGCCGTACCGCTGTGGTTCGTGGTCGGCGTGCTGGTGGCCGGCGAGCCGCTCGGCACCGTCGCCGACCAGGTCGTCGGCGGCTGGAAGGAGCTGCTCACGACCCTGCCGCCCGTCGAGGGCTCCGGCCTGGTGCTGGTGCTGCCCTGGACGCTCGGCCTGGCCGCCGGCCTGCTCGGCGCACTCACCCGCGGCCTGCGCTCCGGCCCGCTGCTCGTCCGCTCCGCCGTCGCCCTGCTCGCCCCCGTCGCCCTGCTGACCGCCGTGATCCTGCTCGGCGTCGCCCGCCCGCAGTCGATCTGGGTGCAGGGCGTGGCCTTCGCGGTCCTCGCCGTCGGGTGGCTCGCCGTGCGCGAGAGCCGGGGCCAGCGCCGCGTCGAGGGCAACCGGTCCGGTCGCGTCCGTCGTACGGCGGTGGGCCTGGCGCTCGTCGCCGGGGCCGGGCTGCTCGCCGTACCCGTCACCTCGATGGCCCTCGGCGGCGACGACGACGGCCGGGTGGTGCTGCGCAGCCAGGTGCGCCCGCCGTTCGACATCGGTCAGTACCCCTCGCCGCTCGCGTCGTTCCGTCGCTACGTCAAGGAGCCCGAGCCGGCCGACGCCCAGAACCTCTACGACACCACGCTGCTGACCCTCGAGGGCGCCCCCGCCGGCTCGCGGCTGCGCATCGCCACCCTCGACGCCTACGACGGCATCGTGTGGGGAGCCGCCGAGGACACCGACGACGCGAGCTCGCAGGACGCCTTCCAGCGGGTGTCGAGCACCATCGACAACCCCGTCCCCGGCGACCGTGTCGAGGTCCGGGTCACCGTCGGCGAGGGCTACGACGCCGCCTGGCTACCGACCATCGGTGCGCTGCAGACGATGGAGTTCGAGAAGGGCGCGGTCGACGACAAGCGCGACTCGTGGCGCTACAACCTCGCCTCGCGCACGGCGGTCGTGCCCACCGGCGTGAGGCCGGGTGACGTCTACACGTTCTCGGCCGTCCGCTCCGAGGACCTCGCCCAGCCCACCGACCCGCCCTCGGCCTTGGTCAACGACAACCGCTTCGCCTCCGCGTTCCTGGAGACCCAGGGCGTGCAGTGGTCGGCCGGTGCGGCCGAGCCGATGGAGCAGGTCTTCGCGATCGCGGAGTACCTCAAGACCGAGGGCAAGTACTCCGACGGCGTCCTGCAGGCCGAGAAGATCTACCACCCCGGCCACCACGAGAAGCGGCTCGGCGACGAGTTCGCCAGCGACCCGATCCCCGTCGGCAACGACGAGCAGTACGCCGCGATCATGGCCCTGCTCGCCAACAACGTCGACGTCCCCGCCCGCGTCGTGATGGGCGCGATCGTCCCCGAGGACGGCGTCGTCCGCGGCGAGGACGTCTCGGCGTGGGTCGAGCTGCAGGTCGCCGACGGCTCCTGGAAGACGCTGCCCACCGAGGCGTTCATGGACTTCGACCGCCCGGCCGAGCAGCCGCCCGTCACCGAGCAGCAGATGAGCGGCACCGTCGTGCCCCCGCCGGCCCCCATCCCGCCGCCGTCCACCCTCGCCGAGCAGAACGAGCAAGAGCTCCAGGCCCGCAAGGTCGCCCGCGGCGAGGAGGACGACGACTCCGGCTCGGGCGGCTCCGGCTGGTGGCGCTGGGTCCTCCTCGCCACCGGCACCCCGCTCCTGCTCGTCCTCCTCGTCGCCGGCGCGATCATCGGCCTCAAGGCCTGGCGCCGCCACCGCCGACGCGACGCCACCCGCGCCTCCGCCCGGGTCGTCGGTGGCTGGCGCGAGCTCGTCGACCACGCCCGCGACCTCGGCCAGCCCGTCCCCGTCGGCGCCGTCACCACCCGCCGGGAGCAGGCCCCCCACGTCCCCACCCCCGCCGCCCGCGACCTCGCCGCCACCGCCGACGGCATCGTCTTCGGCCCCACCGACCCCGACGACGCCGTCGCCACCGAGTTCTGGTCGATGATCGACGAGGAGCGCCGCACGATGTCCGGCGCGGTGCCGTGGTTCCGGCGGGTGCGCGCGATGGTGGCGCTGCGGTCGTTCCGTCGCGCCTAGGTCCTTCGGGGTCGGAGTCGGGTGGCCGCACGCCATCCGCACCCCACGTTGGTCGAGGAGCTTCCGCTAGGAAGCGTCACGAGACCAATCCACAGCCTTCGGATCAACAGTAGATCGTGTGTTCGAATCAGTGTAGAATGAAGCATGGCCACTCGAACCCGCAGCAGTGATCCGCTGCTGGCGAGCGTCCGTGGTCTGCGCGATGAGGAAGCTCGCATCCAGGTCGCCGTCCTCACCTCGGTCCTCGACTGGGCCGCCGCCCACCCTGCGTCTGAGTCGGACGTCGTCGAGCTGCTCGATGACACCGAGGAGCCTGCGCTGCACCTGGCCGGTCCGGGGGCGCCGATGGTCGGCGAGTACTCCGCCCTCGACCTCGCCCACTCTCTGGGCATGACGACCGACGCCGGACTCGCCTACCTCGGCAAGGCCCTCGAGCTCCGCCACCGACTCCCGCGCCTCTACAACCGGGTCGTCCGACTCGAGGTCCCGGTGTGGAAGGCGTTCCGCGTCGCCGAGCAGACGAAGTCGTTGCCGATGGGTGGCGCACTGTTCGTCGACGCCAAGATCGCCCCGTTCCTGCACACCTGTTCCTGGGCCCGGGTCGACCGCACCGTCGACGCCGCCCGGGCACAGTTCGACCCCGCAGAAGCCGAACGGCTCCGCGTCGCCGCTGCGGAGCACCGCCACGCGACGGTCTGGCTCGGCGCGGCCACGACCACCGGCACCGTCGAGGTCACGGCGACGCTCGACGCGGCCGACGCTCTCGACCTCGAGCAGGCGCTGCGCGACAGCGCACAGACCCTCGCCGACCTCGGCTCCACTGACACTCTGAACGTCCGACGCTCCCAGGGGCTCGGCGAGATGGCCCGCGGCCAGCAAGCATTGGACCTCGGTCGAGGGGTCACCCTCTACGCCCACCTCGACGCCAGCGACGTCGCACTGCTCGACAACACCCAGACCCCGGTCCTCGTCCAACAGGTCAAGGACTGGTGCACGGCCGCCGGCACCAAGGTGACCGTCAAGCCGGTCATCGACCGGGCGACGAACCCGTCGACCGATTCCTACCGACCGTCCGAGGCGATCCGTGAGCACGTCGTCCTGCGCGACCGGACCTGCGTGTTCCCCTACTGTCGACGCCGCAAGGTCGATCTCGACCACATCGTTCCGTTCGACGCAGGCGGCACCACGTCCGCCGACAACCTCGCGATGCTCTGCCGCAGGCACCACCGCGCCAAGACCCACAGCACCTAGCGCTATCGGTCGCCAGCGCCCGGCATCTACCGCTGGACCAGCCCCACCACCACGGTCGACCGGCGCCAACCAACCTGACCGCCCCGCACCCCGCCGCCGGCGGGGCTTTAGGCACGCCTGCAGGTAGGCCGGGGCGGGATCCCTCCTCCTCTAGTCTGAGCGCGCCATGACCGACCCCACCCGCGCCCGTCTGGTGGTGCAGACGCACCTGGGCCGTCGGGAGTTCGACCAGGAGCGCGTCGTCGTCGGACGCGAGCAGGGTTGCGACGTGGTGGTCGCCGACCCGCGGGCCTCACGCCACCACCTGACCTTTGAGCGCCAGGGCGACCACTGGTACGCCGTCGACTCCAGCTCGGGCGGCAGCTACGTGGCGGGGCAGCGGATCGGGCGGGTGGCGCTGCACCCGGGGGCCACGGTGCTGGCGCTCGGCGACCCGCACGGTGAGACCGTCCAGGTCTGGCAGACGGTGCCGGTCGCACCGCCACCGCCACCGCCACCGCCACCGCAGCTCGTGCCGCCGCCGGCCTACGTGCCGGCGCCGCCGCCGCGGGCGGGGGCCGAGCCGCGGGTGGCGCAGCCGGTGGTGCCGCCGGGACAGCTGGCGCACGGACAGACGATGGTGCCGGCGCGCGCAGCGTCGGGCCGGTCGGTGACGATCGGTCGCGACCGGTCCAACGACATCGTGCTCGACGACCCGTTGGCCTCGCGGTTCCACTGCCGCCTCGATCTCGGGACGCCGGCGGTGCTCCACGACCTCGGCAGCTTCAACGGCGTCTTCGTCAACGGTGGCCGGGTCGTGGGGGCAGCCGCACTGCAGCCGGGCTTCGAGGTCATCGTCGGCAACCAGACGTTCCGGTGGGACGGCGCGCAGCTGGTGTCGTCGGCGACCCAGCACGAGTTCACCCTGTACGCCGACGGTCTCTCGGTCGTCGTCGACGGCGGCAAGCGGCTGCTCGAGGACGTCTCGTGCACGCTCGCGCCGTCGTCGCTCACGGCGGTGATCGGTCCCTCGGGCGCGGGGAAGTCGACCCTCCTGGGCGCGCTCACCGGCCTGCGACCGGCGACGCACGGGCGGGTCATCTGGCAGGGCCACGACCTCTACGCCCACTACGACCAGCTGCGGTTCCAGATCGGCCTCGTGCCCCAGCAGGACATCCAGCACCCGCAGCTCAAGGTCCGCCAGGCCCTGTCCTACGCCGCCGAGCTGCGGCTGCCGCCCGACACCCGGCCGGAGGAGCGCGACCAGCGCGTCCGGGCCGTGGCCGGCCAGCTGCAGCTGCAGGAGCGGCTCGACCACCGGATCGGCAGCCAGCTCTCCGGCGGCCAGAGGAAGCGGGTCTCGATCGCCACCGAGCTGCTCACGGCGCCGCCGCTGCTGTTCCTCGACGAGCCGACCTCGGGCCTCGACCCGGGCCTCGACCTCGAGGTGATGAAGCAGCTGCGCACCCTGGCCGACGAGGGTCGCGTGGTCGTGGTGGTCACCCACTCCGTGCTCGCGCTCGACGTCTGCGACAACGTCATGGTGCTCGCCCCCGGCGGCCGGATCGCCTACTTCGGCCCGCCGGCCGGCGTCCTCGACCACTTTGGCGTGCCCAGCTATCCGATGGTCTTCGACCTGCTCGACGAGCCCGACCTGTGGTCCCGCATCGCCGGGCCCCGGGCGTCGGCCGAGACCGGCCGGCTGCAGGCCACGGCGGCCCCGGTGCCGACCGCGCCGCGCCGGTCGTTCGGCAAGCAGCTCTCGACCCTCGTACGCCGCAACCTCGCCCTGGTCGTGGCCGACCGGCTGCTGCTCACGATGCTGCTGGCCCTGCCGCTGGTGCTCGGCCTGCTCAGCCGGATCGTGCCCGGCGACGACGGCCTCTCGCTCGACAGCTCCCGCTTCTGCCCGCCGGGCGGACCGCTCAGCAGCTGCCCGGTGCCCCCGGCGTTCTCGGCGGGCGAGTC
>JAOPXU010000290.1 GCA_025964985.1 Nocardioides sp. | reverse complement strand
TTCGCCACGCTCCCCCGCTCGGCCTACGACGCCACCCTCGACCTGCTCGCGGGCCGCTATCCGAGCGACGAGTTCGCGGAGCTGCGCCCGCGCATCGTCTGGGACCGCGACGCCAACACGATCACCGGCCGCCCGGGCGCGCAGCGGCTCGCGGTGACGTCGGGCGGCACCATCCCCGACCGCGGCCTCTTCGGCGTGTTCATGGTCGGCGGCGACCCGGGCAAGCCCGGCGGCGCGGGCAACCGGGTGGGCGAGCTCGACGAGGAGATGGTCTACGAGTCGCGCGTCGGCGACATCTTCGCCCTCGGCGCGACGAGCTGGCGCATCGAGGACATCACGCACGACCGCGTCCTGGTGACCCCCGCGCCCGGCATCCCCGGCAAGCTCCCGTTCTGGAAGGGCGACACCCTGGGCCGCCCGGCCGAGCTCGGCGCGGCCATCGGCGCCTACACCCGCGAGCTCGGCGCGATGACCCGCGCCAAGGGCGAGGCGCAGGCGCGCGCCGACGGCCTCGACGAGTGGGCCGCCGGCAACCTCGTCGCCTACCTCCACGAGCAGCTCGAGGCCACCCGGGTCCTGCCCAGCGACACCACGCTCCTGGTCGAGCGGTTCCGCGACGAGCTCGGCGACTGGCGCCTCGTCGTGCACTCCCCCTTCGGCGTACCCCTGCACGCCCCGTGGGCGCTGGCCATCAACGCCCGGCTGCGCGAGCGCTACGGCGTCGACGGGCAGGCCATGGCCTCCGACGACGGCATCGTCATCCGCATCCCCGACACCGACGCCGAGCCGCCCACCGGCGACCTGATCGTCTTCGACGCCGACGAGATCGACGCGGTGGTGACCCAGGAGGTCGGCGGGTCCGCGCTGTTCGCCGCCCGGTTCCGCGAGTGCGCTGCCCGCGCCCTGCTGCTGCCGCGCCGCGACCCCGGACGCCGCTCGCCGCTGTGGCAGCAGCGCCAGCGCGCCGCGGCCCTGCTCGAGGTCGCCTCGAAGTACCCATCGTTCCCGATCGTGCTCGAGGCCGTGCGCGAGTGCCTCCAGGACGTCTACGACCTGCCCGCCCTGGTCGCGCTGATGCGCGCGGTCGACCGGCGCGAGGTCCAGGTCACCGACGTCGCCACCCAGACACCGTCGCCCTACGCGCGCAGCATGCTCTTCGGCTACGTCGCCCAGTTCGTCTACGAGGGCGACTCCCCCCTCGCCGAGCGCCGGGCCGCCGCGCTCTCGCTCGACCAGGGCCTGCTCGCCGAGCTGCTCGGGCGCGCCGAGCTGCGCGAGCTGCTCGACCCCGAGGTGCTCGCCGAGGTCGAGGCCGAGCTGCAGCGTCTCGCCCCCGACCGTCGAGCCCGAGACGCCGAGGGCGTGGTCGACCTCCTGCGGATGCTCGGCCCGCAGTCGCTCGACGAGATCCAGGCGCGCAGCGTCGACACCGCCTCGGCCGCCGACGTCACCGAGTGGCTGCAGACCCTCGCCGCCTCACGACGCGTGGTCGAGGTGCGCCTGGCCGGGGTGCCCGTCTGGGCCGTCGTCGAGGACGTCGCCCGGCTGCGCGACGGCCTCGGCGTCCCCGTCCCCGTCGGCACGCCCGACGTCTTCGCCGAGCCGGTCGAGGACCCGCTCGCCGACCTCGTCGCCCGCTTCGCCCGCACCCACGGGCCGTTCACCACCGACGACGTCGCCGACCGGCTCGGGCTCGGAGCGGCGGTCGCCCGGCACACGCTGCAGCGGCTCGCAGCGCAGGGTCGCGTGCTCGACGGCGAGTTCCGCCCGGCCGGCACGGGCTCGGAGTGGTGCGACGCCGAGGTGCTGCGCCGGCTCCGCCGCCGCTCGCTGGCCCGGCTCCGCCAGGAGGTCGAGCCCGTCGAGCCGGCCGCGCTCGGCCGGTTCCTCGGCGCCTGGCAGCACGTCACGGGCCGTGGGCTACGCGGCGTCGACGGCGTGCTGAGCGCCGTCGAGCAGCTCGCCGGATCCCCCGTGCCGGCCTCGGCGCTCGAGCCGCTGATCCTGGCGGCGCGCGTGCGCGACTACGAGCCCGCCTACCTCGACGAGCTCACCACCGCCGGCGAGGTGGTGTGGGCCGGCGGCGGAGGCCTGCCCGGCAACGACGGCTGGGTGTCCCTCCACCTCGCCGACCAGGCCCACCTCACCCTGCCCCCGCCCGCGGCGTTCGAGGCCGGCGAGCTGCAGGAGGCCGTGCTCGAGGCCCTCAGCGGCGGCGGCGCGTGGTTCTTCCACCAGGTCGCCGCCACCACCCGCCGCACCCTCGACAAGGCCTCGCTCACCGACCAGGCCGTCAGCGCCGCCCTGTGGGAGCTCGTCTGGGCCGGCCGCGTCGGCAACGACACGCTCGCCCCGCTGCGCGCGCTCGTCGGCAGCGGCCGCACCACCCACCGCTCCCGCCGTCCCGCGCCCCGACCCGGACGGGTGGCGCGCAGCGGACCGCCCGAGACCGCTGGACGCTGGTCGGTCCTGCCCGAGATCGACCCCGACCCGACCCGCCGCGCCAAGGCCACCGCCGAGCGCCTGCTCGAGCGCCACGGCGTCGTCATCCGCGGCGCCGTCGTCAGCGAGCGCGTCCCGGGCGGCTTCGCCGCCGTCTACAAGGTGCTGTCGGCGTTCGAGGACTCCGGGCGCTGCCGCCGCGGCTACTTCGTCGACGGTCTCGGTGCCGCGCAGTTCGGCACCGCTGGCTCGATCGACCGGCTCCGCACGTTCAGCGAGGTCCCCACCGACACCAAGCCGACCGCCACCGCGCTCGCCGCCACCGACCCGGCCAACCCCTACGGCGCCGCGCTGCCGTGGCCCGACTCCGGCGGCGGCCACCGGCCCGGGCGCAAGGCCGGGGCGATCGTCGTCCTGGTCGACGGGCGCCTTGTGCTCTACATCGAGCGAGGTGGGCGCACCCTGCTCACCTGGGCCGACGAGGAGGGCGAGGTCGACGTCCTGACCCCCGCCGCCCACGCCTTGGCCGAGACCGTGCGCCGCGGCGCGCTCGGCCGGCTGACGGTCGAGAAGGCCGACGGCGAGGCGATCCTCGGTGGTGGCTCGACGCCGTTGCGCACCGCGCTCGACGACGCCGGGTTCCTCACCACGCCGCAAGGGCTGAGGCTGCGCAGTGCCCGAGGGTGACACCGTCTACCGGGCCGCGCGGCTCCTCGACCGCAGCCTGAGCGGCCACACCCTCGTGACCACAGACTTCCGCGTGCCCCAGCACGCAACCGCCGACCTCTCCGGCGGCACTGTCGTCGAGACCGTCTCGCGCGGCAAGCACCTGCTG
This sequence comes from Nocardioides sp., assembly GCA_025964985.1. Lineage (GTDB taxonomy): Bacteria > Actinomycetota > Actinomycetes > Propionibacteriales > Nocardioidaceae > Nocardioides. The sequence continues at coordinate 11,083 of JAOPXU010000290.1, read as the reverse complement.
ACGCGCATCAGCCACGGCGACGACCGCTGGACGCTGCACACCCACCTCAAGATGGAGGGCGCCTGGCGGGTGCTCGGGCTCGAGCAACGCTGGCCGCGCCCGGCCCACCAGGCCCGGGTCGTGCTCACCACCGCCACCCAGCGCGCCGTCGGGTTCTCGCTCGGCATCGTCGAGCTGCTGCCGACCGCTGACGAGGAGTCCGTCGTCGGTCACGTCGGCCCCGACCTGCTCGGCCCCGACTGGGACGAGGACGAGGCCCTGCGCCGCCTGCTCACCGAGCCCGACCGGCCCGTCATCGACGCGCTGCTCGACCAGCGCAACCTCGCCGGCATCGGCAACATGTACGCCGCCGAGCTCTGCTTCGTCTCCGGGCTCCACCCGCACGACCCCGTCGCGGCCGCTCCCGACCTGCGCCGCGTCGTACGACGGGCGCGGCAGATGCTCGAGCTCAACAAGGAGCGGGCCGTCCAGTCGACGACCGGCAACCTGCGCGACCGCGAGCGGATGTGGGTCTACCGCCGCGACCGGTCGGCGTGCCGCAGGTGCGGCACGCCGGTCCGGGTCACGATGCGGGGTCCGGCCGAGCGCGAGCGGGCGTCGTACTGGTGCCCGCGCTGCCAGCCGGCTACGACCGCGGGATGACGAACGTCCCGAAGCCGTCGACGATCACCGGCTTGCGGTCGAGCGTGCGCAGCGTGACCGTGCCCGACCGCGGCGTCGTGAACGACGTCGAGGTGAAGGCGAAGCCGAGCTGCGGGCGCTGCGCCGCGAGGTTGATCGTGCGGATGCGCTTGCCGTTGAGCAGCACCGCCACCCGGCCCAGGCCGGGGCCCTTGGCGAACAGCACCTGGAAGCGCGAGGCGCGCTCGAGGCGGTAGCCCAGGGTGCGGCCCTTCTCGCGGGTCGTGAAGTACGTCGCCCGGTAGAAGCGCTTGTCCTTGACGTTGCGCCACCCGTCGCTGCGGGTGGCCGGGTTGCGCTCGTTGGCGAGCACGGCGAACTCACGTCGCGCCGGCGTCGGGTCGACGAGGCCGTCGGGGCTCGTCGCCGCCACCGTGAAGACGTGGGTGCCCGGCTTGAGCCCGCGCAGCTGCGCGGACCCGTCACCGCAGGGGACGCTGTTGCCGTCCAGGGTGCAGGCGAACTGCGAGCCGGCGATCGTCGAGGCGAAGCGGTAGCGCGTGCGGTAGGCGGCGAGGAAGCCGCGTCGCTCGAGACCACCGGTGATCGTCGTCTGCGGCGGGACCAGGTCGACGCCGCCGGTGATGGCGAAGTCGGCATCGTTGGTGTCGTAGAAGTAGTTGTCGACCGCCTCGATGCGGATCCGCGCCTGCGTGCTGTTGAACTTCGGCAGCGTGACGGCCTCGCTGCCGTCGTTGGGCGTGGACGCCGCGACGACGAACGGGAAGGTCTTGCCGCTGTCGAGGCTGATGCTGATCTTGACGTTGGGCGCCATGGTCGCGGCGTCGGTGCCGGCGACGTCCCACTCGACGGTCTCGGTGCCGCCGGCCTGGGCCGGGGTGCCGGCAGCCTCGCGAGAGGTGACCAGGAACGGACCCGCGGTCGGGTCGAGCGCCAGCGTCACGTCGTCGGAGCCGGTGCCACCACCGGCGGCGAACCCGTCACGGACGGTGACCCGGAAGTTCAGCTCGCTGGACAGGAGCGCGTAGGCCCGGTTGGGCAGCAGCTCGGAGTAGCAGTCGAGAGCCGCCCCGGGCTCGAGCGCCGTCATCGGGTCGCCGAGCGCCGGAGGGCAGGTGCCGAGCGGGTCCTCGGCGTTGGTCTCGTCGCGGAGCACCTGCGCGAGGTCGGGGAAGGAACGGCTGCGGTCAGCCGGCACCGTGAGGTTCTGTCCCGGCGACTCGTAGAGCAGCGTGTCCTTCGCGCTGACGTCGGCGTACTCCCCGAACACGCGGAACAGCGGTCCGAGCGGACGCGGGCTGGTCAGCGGCTGACCGGGCCCGAACCCGAAGATCGGCTCACCGCGCAGACCCTCGTCGTTCTGCTCCCACAGGTAGGTCAGGCCCGCGGCCTGGCCGGCGTCGGCGTCGGTCGCCGTGGCCGTCAGCTCGAACGGGGTGAGGACCGGGATGGTCTTGTCCTGACCGGCGTCGGCCACCGGCCGACGGTTGGCGATCGTCTCGGCGGTGCCCTGGTTGGTGGTCGCGCCGCCCTCGATCGTCACACCGGTGAAGCCGGCGGTGCCGCCGGTGCCGTTGGCCACCCCGAGCCGGTCGTAGTCGGCGGTGTCGGCGAAGTCGACGGTGAAGCCGTCCGTGGTGAGGGCGTCGCCCCCGTCGTACGGCGAGACGGTAGCCGCCTTGCCGGTGAGCGTCATGATCGCGGCCTGCAGTCCGGCTGCGTTGTAGTTGGTGCCGTTGGTGATGGTGACCGGCGCCTTGCCCGGGTAGGTCAGCTGGAAGCTGTCGGTTCCGCCGAAGCCACGGAGGTTGACGACCTGCTGCTCGTTGAGGTTCTCGGGCGCGGCCGTCACCACGGCGGTGAACTCGTCGATCGTGCGCTGCGAGAAGTAGGGGTCGGTGTGCGGCTGCAGGTCGTCGGCGCCGCAGATGCCCGCGTAGGCCATCACCGTGGAGCCGGACCCGGGCTCGACCGACGTGGTCGACTGTCGATTGGGCGGCGCGCAGGAGCCGTTGAGGCCGTCGAAGGTGTGGTTGCCACCCATCTGGTGGCCGACCTCGTGGGCGAAGTAGTCGATGGCGTAGAAGTCGCCGCGGGGCTCGTCGAGCGCGGTGCAGCCACCGGCCTTGAGCTCACCGCCGACGACGCCGAGGTAGGCGACGCCGCCGCCGCCCGCACCGGAACCGAGGTGGCCGATGTCATAGCGGTCAGCGCCGATGATCTGGCCGGCGACGAAGTTGTTGCGGTCGATCCCGTTGCCGCCGCACGACTCGATGTCGGCGGCCTCGAAGCAGGGGTTGGCACCGCACGGGCCGTTGGCCCCGGTCGCCTTGGTCGGCGTGTCGAGGTTGAGCTGCTCGGAGCCGTCGACCAGGACGAAGTCGATCGCCATGTCGTCCATGTAGATCTGGTTGGCACGGTTGATGACGCGCACCTTCTCGGCCAGCACGCCCCCCGGAGCGCTGGCGAAGTCGGCGGCGTACGACGGGGTGGTCACCCACGCCATGCGGTAGGTGCGCTGAACGACGGCCTCACCGGCGCGGCGCTGCAGCTCGGCCGCCCCGCGCTCGGCCAGCGATGCGCGGCGCGGGGTCGCGATGTCGATCTCGTCGAACTCCGGCGCGGCGGGCAGGGCCGAGCGCAGGTAGCTGACGTGGGCGGTGACGCCCTCGCGCAGGTAGGCCGGGTCGACGTACCAGGTGCGGTTGCCGACGACACTGCGCACCGAGGCGCTGAGCCCCGCCGGCGTCAGGGCCAGACGGATGGTGTCGCGCGGGTCGGTCACACCGACGCCGGCGTAGGTGCGCAGCTCGGGGTGGCGGGCCTGGAGCGCGGGTTCCATGACCGAGTGCTCGACGACGTCGAACAGGACCGTGATGCCGTCGGGCGCGGGCAGCGAGATGCGCAGCGGCTTCGCGCCGGCGTCGGCCTCGGCGCGGGTCGGGGCCGGCGCCAGCTCGGTGCTGGCCTCGGCGACATCGATGCGGGAGGCGGCGTAACGACGCGGCTCGACCCACGGGTCGCTGGCGGCGTCCAGGCGGAAGCCCGGGAGGGCCCGGGCCAGGGCGACGACGCCACCGATCGGGTCGGCCTCGGCCACGGTCGGCACCGGGACGGTCGTGACGGGCGCGGCCGACGCCTGGACCGGGCTGGTCGTCAGCGCGGGCAGACCGGCCAGGAGGAGAGCCGCGGCCAGGGGCGGGGCGAGACGACGCAGGACAACAGGGAGCACGGTGATCCACCTCGGGAGCGAGACACGGACGCCGGCGGCGTCAGCGCGCCGGCACCGACTCAACGACCAGCGGTGGATCCCGTTACGCACCCGTCGAGCGGGAGGTGGATCAGGCGGCGGGTGCGACCACGCGCTCGGGACGCGGGTGCCCGGTGATCGGGGTGGTCAGCGCGAGCGCGGCCTCCTCGATCGCGACCGCGTCGGACACCTCGCGCAGGACCTCGGACAGCGGCGCCTCGAGCGCACCGCACAGCGAGGCGAGAAGCTCGGAGGACGCTTCCTTCTGCCCGCGCTCGATCTCGGAGATGTAGCCGAGGCTGACGCGGGCCTGCGCCGAGACCTCGCGCAGGGTCAGGCCACGCTGCACCCGGCGCTCGCGCAGGACGTCGCCGAGTAGGCGTCGGAAGAGCACCATGCGAGTTCTCCTGGGGCGAGGTCGTGAACTGTGAGGCACAACGCTACCCGAGTGGGGTTTCTTCCGTGTCGTGGATCAGCGAGACCAGCGCCCGCAGCGCCTCCTCGCACGTGCGCTCGACGATCTGTTCCCGGCTGCCGGAGAGCTCGAGCGCCAGGGTCGGACCGCCTCGCGGGCCGTCGACCGCCACGAACACCGTCCCGACCGGCTTGCCCTCCTGCTCGCCGGGGCCGGCCACCCCGGTGGTCGCCAGCGCGTACGTCGCCCCGGTCAGCGACCGGGCGCCGCGCGCCATCGCGGCCGCGCACTCCGCCGAGACGACACCCACCGTCGACACGACCTCGTCGGGAACCCCGAGCACCGCGACCTTGACCTCGCTCGCGTAGGCCACCACTCCCCCGACGAAGACGGCGGAGGCGCCCGGCACCGAGGTGAGGGAGGACGCGAGCCGTCCACCGGTCAGCGACTCGGCGGTGGCGAGGGTCGCGGACCGCGCGCGGAGCAGGTCGAGGACCTGTGCCGGCGTGCTCGTGGACTCGCGGCGGGAGCTCCTGGCCATTCTCGGATGCTCGCAGAACGACGCCGGGAGACCGACACGAGGTCGGTCTCCCGTCGTTCAGGAGCGGTGCTGCTGCACCCGGGTCAGCCTCAGCGGCGGACGACTCGGATGGTGTGGGTCTTGCGGCGGTCATCCGTGGTGGTGTTGCCGCCGTAGGTGACCACGACCGTCTTGACGCCCGGCTTGTTGAAGACGGGCAGCCGCAGCGTGAGGCGGCCGTCGTCGAGGCGACGGATGTACTTCTTGCCCGCGGCACGGACCTCGACGAACCCGGTCGCCGGTCGGCCGTCCGCCCGGACGACCACCACGAGCTGGGCGCGTGTGCGGCCGGCGACGACCTTGGCCGGCGAGTGCCGGACGGTGACCGTCGGGGTGGCGAGCTCGGGACCGGTCGGTCCGGCGTTGGTGACCGGGACGGTGACGGTCGTGCCGCTCGGCTGGGCGACCAGCGTGACCACGGCACCAGCGGCGCCGGCCGGTACGGCCAGCGTCACCTGGGCGATCCCGGCCTGCACCGGGAACTCACCGAGCGGGGTCGACGTGGCGCCGTCGACGAGCGTGGCGATCACCGTGGTGTTGGCGGGGCTCCCGAGCGACGTCAGGTCGAGCGTCGTGCCGGTGATCGGCGCTGCCGGGCCACCGGTCGGACGTCCGAGCGTGAACGTCGACGTCTGGCCGGCGGGAAGGCTGGCGCCGAGCCCGTCGACGAACACCTGCTGGCGCGCGAAGTCGGGCGACAGCGGCTTGTTGTCGCTCAGGTAGTCGCGCCACATCTGGGCGTCGAGCAGACCGGTGTCGACGAACGAGCCGTTGGTGAAGGCCCGGAAGTTGTCGCCACCCGTCGCGAGGAACGACAGCGTCGAGACGGTGTAGGTGCGGGCAGGGTCGAGCGGCTCGCCGTTGATGCGGACCGACACGACGCGGGAACCGGCAGGCTGCTCGGGGTCGGCGACGACGGTCACGTTGTCGGAAAGGCCCAGCTGCAGGTAGGGACGCTGGGGCACGTTGCCGTCGGCGTCGGTCTGCCACTGCTGCTCGAGCACCTGCTCGAGGTCGGCCCCGCTGAGGCGCACGATGGCCACGGTGTTGTTGAACGGCAGCACTGCGTTGGCCTCGGCGAACGTCACGACACCGTCGGTGTTGTTGGGGCCGCCCGTGGTGGTGTTGCCGGCGAACCGCAGCTCGTCGCGCAGGCCGCCGGGGTTGGTCACACCGAGGTCGGGAATGGCGAAGTCGCTGACGCCGTCGCGCAGGGCGTTGGCGACGAGGTCACCGAGGGTCGACTCGGAGGCCCGGTCGTCACGGGTGGTGCCCGTGTAGCCGTCGGGTCCGTAGGTCCCACCGCTGAAGGCGGTCGTGATGTCGTCGGACACCGAGCCGATGGGCTCGTTGCCGATGCGCGCGGCCTCCTTGAGGGCGGCGTCGGTGATCGCCTTGACCTCGACGACGCGGGGCAGCGTCAGGTCTTCGGTCAGCGAGCGGGCGACGTTGCGCTGCTCGTAGGAGACGACGTCGCCCGTGGCGGGGTCGACGACCAGCTTGATCTGGCCGATGTTCTCGCCGTAGGAGCCGGTCTGCAGGACCGGCCGGGTGCGGCCGGGCTCGCCGGGCACCGGGGCGTCCCAGGCGTACTGCTTGTGGGTGTGCCCGGTGAAGATCGCGTCGACTTCGGCCGAGGTCTGGTTGACGATCGCAGCGAAGGCGCCGCCCTGGGCGACCTCCTCCTCGAGCGTCGCGCCGTCGGGGATGCCGGCGCCGGCGCCCTCGTGGTACTCGGCCACCAGGACGTCGGCCTCGCCGTTGCCGGCCTGGCCGTCGCTGAGCTGGGCCGCGACACGGTTGACAGCCACGACGGGGTCACCGAACTCGAGACCGGCGATGCCGGCAGGCGAGACGAGGGACGGGGTCTCCTCGGTGACGACGCCGATGACGCCGACGGTCACGCCGTCGACCTCGAAGGTGTCGTACTCGTCGAGCGCCGGCGTCGTGGTGCCCTTGGTGTAGACGTTGGCACCGAGGTAGGAGAAGTCGACGTCGGGGATGACGTCGTCGCGCAGGTCGGCGAAGCCCTGGTCGAACTCGTGGTTGCCCACCGCAGAGGTGCGCAGGTCGAGGGCGTCGAGCACGTCGAGCGTCGGGTCGTCGTCCTGGATGGCGGACGCGAACAGCGACGCACCGATGTTGTCACCGGCCGAGAGGAACAGGGTCCGGGCCTCGCCACCCTCCGCACGCAGCTGCTCGACCGTGGTCGCGAACTTCGTCGTGTTGGAGTCGATGCGACCGTGGAAGTCGTTGATGTTGAGCAGGTTGATCTCGGTCTGCGCCGTCACCGGTGACCGGATGCCGACGATCTCGGGGTTGTGGTCGGACGCGGCGAACGGGTCGGTGCCGTCGAAGAACTGCGTCACGTTGTAGTTGCGACGGCTGTACTGGTAGGCGATCGGCTCGTTGGCGTTGATCTCCCAGACGTCGGCGCCGGTGACCAGCGAGCGAGCGGCGGCGTTGCCGAACACGTGGTCGAGGGAGCCGGACAGGCCGCTGAAGCTGTAGGAGTAGTCGCCGGGCGTGGTCGACTCGACCAGACCGAAGCCGGCCTCCTCGAGTGCCCGGACCGGGTCCTCCTCGGAGTAGGCGTTGAAGTCACCGGTCAGGAAGACCTCGTCGGCGCCGCGCGTGGTGGCGAACTGCTGGGCGAAGGTCGCCAGTGCTCGTGCCTGGCGGGTCCGGTCGCCGTTGAAGGCTCCCTGCGGGCCGTTGGCGTTGTCGCCGGTGGCCGGCGGGGTGCTGTCGCCCTTGGACTTGAAGTGGTTGACGATGACGGCGAAGGCGGCGTCGGCGCCCGTCCCGACCGGCTTGAAGGCCTGGGCGAGGGGCTGGCGGGCGTTGGCGAAGGCGGTCGAGCCGAGCAGGACCTGGGAGGCGCCCACGCGGTTGACGACCTCGGGGTCGTAGATGAAGCCGGTGCGGATGACGTCCTGCGAGGCGATCGGCGGGAGCGCCGCGGCGTCGGGCGACGGCACGAAGGTCCAGCGGCGAGTGCCGGCGTCGGCGTTGAGCGCGTTGACCAGGCTCTTGATCGCGTCGTCACGGTCGGCCTCGCCGAGCTTGACGGAGTTCTCGATCTCCTCGAGCGAGACGACGTCGGCGTCCATCGTGTTGATGGCCTCGACGATCTTGGCCTGCTGGCGACGGAAGTCGCCGAGCTCGGCCGCGCCGCGGGGACCGTTGTTGGTGCACGTGTTGACGGCGACCGGGTCGTTGTCACGGTCGGTGAAGTAGGTGCAGGTGCCGGCGCCACGGCTCTCGAAGTCGGCGCCGGTGGTGTTGAAGTAGTTGAGCACGTTGAACGTGCCGATCGTGATGTCCCCGCCCACGGCCTTCGGCGCGAGGTTGTCGGGTCGGGTGTCCTCGAAGGTCGCGACGTCGGAGCCGGTGCCGGTCACCTGGCGCTGCGGCTGGAACTTCCACGTGTTGTTGCGGAACTCGAGCACGACAGGGCCGACGAGGTCGGCGGCGGCACCGACGCGGACCGAGCGCTGGCGGGTCAGCCAGGGCAGCGGGACGTCGCGGTTGGCGCCGGTGAGGTAGTTGGTGCTGGCGCCGTCGTCGAGGACGACACCGCGGGCGGCGTTGTCGGCGATGACCGCGGTGTGCTCGGGGGTGCCGACCGCAGCGGCGTCGGACGGCTGCCGCAGCGGCTGGTCGCCGGTGGCCAGGCCGATCTCGGCGAAGGAGTTGGTCGCGAAGACGTTGGTGACGGTGAAGACGTCGGTCGGCGCGAGCAGCTCGCCCTCGTGGGCCTCACGGGCCGCCTCGGTCGTGGGGTAGGCCGTCACCAGGGGCGTGACCGCGGTCAGCGCGGTGGCGCGCTCCGTCGTCTGGGCGTCGGTCGAGGTGATCTGCGTCGAGCCGCTGAACTCCGAGACGGTGCCGGTCACGTCGACCGAGTCACCGAGGGCGAGGCCCCAGCCGTCGAAGTCGGACCCGCCGAAGACGAAGACCGCGTCGGAGGCGCCGGGGGTGGCGTCGGTCGCGCCGCCGGTGCCGGCGGTCTGGAGGTAGAAGCCGTTGAGGCTCCCCTCGTAGAGGGCGGTGACGATGCCCTGGGTGGTGACTTGCTGGCCGACCAGGGGCGACGTCGCGCCGGTGCCCTGGACGTCGGCGACGGCGACGGGGTCGGCCGCCTGGGCGGGGGCCGCGAGGCCGAGAGCGAGGGGCGAGGCGACGAGACCGGCAGCGAGCGCGCCGATCAGGCCGCGGCGCGCAGATGCGTGCGTTGACACAGGGAGGTGGACCCTTCGAGACGAGACGGGAGGAGGCGGGGCCACGCAGGCTCGACGAACGCTGCAGGGGGTGACCGCGGGTGGAGCGAGCGCCACTGTATGCGTCAGCACCGACAAGTCGTCCACCTCGAGATGAAAACGATGCGAAATCGTCCCGTCGGGTGGCGTGTGGACGGGTCAGACAGCGGGAACAGTCCCGCGCCGCTGGCGGCGGAACTCGCGGAAGAACTCGTAGCCGGACCACATCGTCATCGCCACGGCGCCAGCGAGCAGCACCTGGGAGACGTAGAAGACGACGTCGCCGGGGGTGTCGGCCCAGCTGTCGAGCTGGCGCAGCGGCAGCGTGAGCAGGCCGAGGGCGAGGACCTGCAGCATCGTCTTGACCTTGCCGCTCTGGGCGGCGGCGATGACGACGTTGCGGGCCACGGAGAGCCGCAGGAGCGTCACGCCCCACTCGCGCAGCAGCACGACGACGGTGACCCACCACCAGATGTCGCCGACGATCGAGAGCGCGATGAACGCCATCCCGGTCATGGCCTTGTCGGCGATCGGGTCGGCGATCTTGCCGAAGTCGGTGACCTGGCCGCGGGAGCGGGCGAGGTCGCCGTCGATCTTGTCGGTGATCATGGCGACGGCGAAGACGCCGTAGGCCAGGCAGCGCCACAGGATCGAGTCGTGGTCGTGCCCCAGCAGGAACCATCCGTAGACCGGCACCAGCACGATGCGGAGGGTCGTCAGGGCGTTGGGGAGGTTCCAGTTGCTGACCGTGCGGTCCTGCTGGTCCGTCATCGGGCGGCCCCGGTGGGACGTGCGACGAGGTCGACACCCTCGGTGTCGACGACCACGGCCGGGACCAGGTCGCCGACGGCGAACACGCCTTCGCTGAGGGTGGTCGTGCCGTCGACCTCGGGGCCCTGGAAGGCGGCGCGGCCCTCGACGACACCGTCCTCGAGCGACTCGACCAGCACGAGGACCTCCTCGCCGATGCGCTCGACGGCGCGCTGGGCGGTGAGCTCCTCGACGAGGGCGGTGACGTGCTGGGCGCGGGCCCAGACCTCGTCCTCGTCGAGCTTGTCGTCGAAGGAGGCGGCCTCGGTGCCGTCCTCGTCGGAGTAGCCGAAGACGCCGGTCACGTCCATGCGGGCGGCGACCAGGAAGTCGCAGAGCGTCTGCAGGTCGTCCTCGGTCTCGCCGGGGAATCCGACGATGACGTTGGAGCGGACGCCGGCGAGCGGGGCGTGCGAGCGCACCTGCTCGAGCAGGCCCAGGAAGCTGTCGGGGTCGCCGAAGCGGCGCATCCGGCGCAGGACCCTCGCGCTGGCGTGCTGGAAGGAGAGGTCGAAGTACGGCGCCACGCCGGGCGTCGTGGCGATCGCCTCGACGAGACCGGGGCGGGTCTCGGCGGGCTGCAGGTAGGAGACGCGCACCCGGTCGACGCCGTCGATGGCGGTCAGCTCGGGCAGGAGCGTCTCGAGCAGGCGGAGGTCGCCGAGGTCCTTGCCGTAGGACGTGGAGTTCTCGCTGACGAGGAACAGCTCGCGCGCGCCCTGCTCGGCCAGCCAGTGCGCCTCCTGGATGACGTCGCTCGGACGGCGGCTGATGAAGGAGCCGCGGAAGGCGGGGATCGCGCAGAACGAGCACCGACGGTCGCAGCCGCTGGCCAGCTTGAGGGCGGCCATCGGGCCCGAGTCGAGCCGGCGGCGTACGGCGCGGGGTCCGGTGGCCGGACCGCCGAGGCCGACCGTGGTCGTGTCACTGTCACCGTGGCCCGGGACGGGCGCGGTCGACGCCGCCCGCTCGACGGGCGAGATCGGCAGCAGCAGCCGGCGGTCCTGGGGCGTGTGCGGGTGGTGGACCTCCCCCGCGACGATCGAGCGCAGCCGCGCCGCGATGTCGGGGTAGTCGTCGAACCCGAGCACGGCGTCGGCCTCGGGCAGCGACTCGGCGAGGTC
>JAOPXU010000257.1 GCA_025964985.1 Nocardioides sp. | reverse complement strand
CGCCGAGACCAGGGCCGAGAGGGCCGGCTGGGACGTCGTCCCGGCCATCGAGGCGCAGGCGGCGTCGACGGCGTCCACCCCGGAGTCGATCGCGGCGAGCAGCGTCGCCAGCTGGCCGCCCGGGGTGTCGTGGGTGTGCAGGTGCACCGGCAGGTCGAAGCGCTCGCGCAGGGCGGTGACGAGGGTGCGGGCGGCCGGGGCGCGCAGCAGGCCGGCCATGTCCTTGATGGCGAGCACGTGGGCGCCGGCGTCGACGATCCGCTCGGCCAGGCGCAGGTAGTAGTCGAGGGTGTAGAGCTTCTCGTCGGGGCTCGACAGGTCGCCGGTGTAGCAGAGGCAGACCTCGGCGAGCGTCGTGCCGGTGGCGCGCACGGCCTCGATGGCCGGGCGCATCTGCTCGACGTCGTTGAGCGCGTCGAAGACCCGGAACACGTCGATGCCGGTGGCTGCCGCCTCCTCGACGAAGGCCTCGGTCACGGCGGTCGGGTACGGCGTGTAGCCGACGGTGTTGCGCCCGCGCAGCAGCATCTGCAGCTGGATGTTGGGCACGGCCTGGCGCAGCGCCGCGAGCCGGTCCCACGGGTCCTCGCCGAGGAACCGCAGCGCCACGTCGTACGTCGCCCCGCCCCAGGCCTCGAGCGACCACAGCTCGGGAGTGGTCCGGGCGACGTGGCCGGCGACCGTGAGCAGGTCGCGGGTGCGCACACGGGTGGCCAGCAGTGACTGGTGGGCGTCGCGGAAGGTGGTGTCGGTGACCGCGACGGTGTTCTGCTCGCGCAGCCGGCGGGCGAACGCCTCCGGGCCGAGCTCGAGCAGCAGCTGGCGGGTGCCGTCGGGCGCGGGCACGGTGAGGTCGACGTCGGGCAGCTTGGTGGCCGGGTCGATGCTGACCGGTGCCGAGCCGTGCGGCTGGTTGACGGTGACGTCGGCCAGGTAGGTGAGCAGCTTGGTGCCGCGGTCGCCGGAGCTGCGCGCGTTGAGCAGCTGCGGGTGGGTCTCGATGAACGACGTGGTGACGTTGCCCGACGCGAAGTCGGGGTCGTCGAGCAGCGCCTGCAGGAACGGGATGTTGGTGGAGACGCCGCGGATGCGGAACTCGGCGACGGCCCGGCGGGCCTTCTCGACGGCCTTCTCGAACGTGCGACCGCGACAGGTCAGCTTGGCGAGCATCGAGTCGAAGTGGGCGGAGACCTCGGCGCCGGTGTAGACCGTCCCGCCGTCGAGCCGTACGCCGCCGCCACCGGGGGAGCGGTAGGTCGTGATCACGCCGGTGTCTGGCCGGAAGTTGTTGGCCGGGTCCTCGGTGGTGATCCGGCACTGCAGGGCGGCGCCGCGCAGGACGATGTTGTCCTGCGACAGGCCGAGGTCGGCGAGGGTCTCGCCGGAGGCGATGCGCAGCTGCGACTGCACGAGGTCGACGTCGGTGACCTCTTCGGTCACGGTGTGCTCGACCTGGATGCGGGGGTTCATCTCGATGAAGACGTAGTTGCCGTGCGGGTCGAGCAGGAACTCGACGGTGCCGGCGTTGCGGTAGCCGATCTCCTGGGCGAAGCGCACGGCGTCGGCGCACATGCGCTCGCGCAGCTCGGGGTCGAGGTTGGGCGCGGGCGCGATCTCGACGACCTTCTGATGGCGGCGCTGCACCGAGCAGTCGCGCTCGAAGAGGTGGATCACGTTGCCCTCGCCGTCGGCGAGGATCTGCACCTCGATGTGGCGGGGCTCGACGACGGCCTGCTCGATGAAGACGGTCGGGTCGCCGAACGCGCCCTCGCCCTCGCGCATGCAGGTCTCCACGGCCTCGCGCAGGTCCTGGGGCCGCTCGACGCGGCGCATGCCGCGACCGCCGCCGCCGGCGACGGCCTTGACGAACAGCGGGTAGGGCATGCCCCCGTCAGCCTCGGTTGCGGCGACCAGGGTCTCGACGTCGGTGCCGGGCTCGACGCTGGCCAGCGTCGGTACGCCGGCGGCCTTGGCGGCCGCGATGGCGCGGGCCTTGTTGCCGGTGAGCTCGAGCACGGTCGAGGTCGGGCCGACGAAGGTGATGCCGGCGTTGGCGCACGCCTCGGCGAGGGCGGGGTTCTCGGACAGGAAGCCGTAGCCGGGGTAGACCGCGTCGGCGCCGGCCTTGACCGCGACGGCGACGATCGCGTCGGGGTCGAGGTAGGCCCGCACGGGGTGCCCGCGCTCGCCGATCTCGTAGGCCTCGTCGGCCTTCAGCCGGTGCTCGGACCACCGGTCCTCGTGGGGGAAGACCGCCACCGTCCGCGCGCCCACCTCGTAGGCCGCCCGGAACGCCCGGATCGCGATCTCGCCACGGTTGGCCACCAGCACCTTGGAGAACATGCGCGTCAACCTAGTGAAGTCCGGGCCTCGCGCGCTGCGAGGTGTCTCACGTGCGGAACTGGCTCACCAGTCCGGGCAGCGCCTCGTCGGCCAGTCGTACGGCGTCCGCCTCGGGCACGTCGAGGAACCCGACCGCGCCACCGCCGCCGGCCGTGGTCGCGGCGAGGGTGACGAGACCCACGCGGCGCTGGAACCAGGTGTCGCGCAGGTTCCACCCGATGACGTGGTCGACGCCCAGCACGTCGCGGCGGCGCAGGATGCTGCCGGAGCGGGCGACGAGGTGGCCGTCGACCAGCGCGTGGCCCAGCCCGGCGACGCGGTCGGCGGCGATCGCGGCGGCCAGCGCCAGCACGACCACGCCGGGCACGAGCACCCACCAGGGCGCGCCGGTGGCGACCAGCACGACGCCGACGACGAGCACGGCAGCGGCGGGCAGCAGTGCCCGGGTCCAGCGGCGCCGGGCGGCGGCCGGGCCGTGGCTCCGGAGCTGTACGTCGACCGGCCCGGCGTGGCCGAGCAGCCGGCGCGCGACCTGCGGCGCGACGTGGGCGTCCGAGGGCGGCACCAGCATCGAGCTGCCCGTCTCGGCACGGTTGATGCCGGTGACGATCGCCTGCAGGTGGCGGCCGCCCGCCAGACGGAGCGCGAGCGGCTCGCCGATCGCCACGCCGGCCAGGCGCTCCTCGTCGATGCTGGTCTCCCGCGTGGTCAGCAGGCCGCGGCGCACGTGCCAGGAGCCGCCCTGGCGGCTGAGCCGGAACCCGCCGTTCGCGGCGAGATATCCCAGCACCGACAGGGCTGTCAGCGTCACGAGCAGCGCGACGACGCCCGCGACGATGGCGATCCCCGGTGGCACCGACAGGTCGTCGGAGCGGACCCGGTCGTCGAGGTCGAAGGTCTGGAACAGCTGTCCGGCGCCACCGACGACGGCCGCGACCACGACGAGGCCCGTGCCGGTGAAGGGCGCGAAGCGCAGCCAGCGCGGGTCGAACTCGACCAGCGTGTCCTCGACGTACGCCGCCGGGACGCCGTCCTCGGTGACGTCGCCGACGGGGGCCACGTCGAGCAGGTCGGCGCGCAGCGCCCGGGCCCGCTCGACCGGCAGGCCATCGAGGTCGAGCCCGTCGCCGTCGTCGGCGGACGCCAGGCCGGTGCCGATGCGCAGGGTCGTCAGGCCCAGCGCCCGCTGCGCGAGGGAGGAGGTGAGGTCGACCGTGCGGACCCGGTCGAGCTGCGTCGAGGTGATCCGCCGGTTGAGCAGGCCGCGGCGCAGCTCGACGCGGCCGGCGGCGATCCGGAAGCGGGTCGTGAAGTAGCGCAGGATCCCCAGCACCACGGGCACGATGACGCCCAGCAGCTGCCAGGGTGGCCCGTCTGACGACGCCGTACCGGCGACGAGCAGGAAGAGCAGCGCCGGCAGGAAGCGGACGAGCTCGCGGATCGGGTGGACGAGCAGCATCCGCGGGTCGAGGCGCTGCCACTCCTCGGGTGCGTCGGCGAGCGCGGTCGGCAGGCTCACGTGGCGTCGCCCTCGACGGCGTCCGCCTGCCTGGTCAGGTCGTCGACGAGCCGGCGCGCGACGTCTTTGTCGAGCCCGGAGATGCCGAGGGCGCCCGCGGCCGAGGCCGTCGTGACGGTCACGCTCGCCAGCCCGAAGACGCGCTCGACCGGACCTTCGGCGTAGTCGACGGTCTGGATCCGGCTCATCGGCGCGATGCGGCGTTCCCGGGCCCACCACCCGGTCTGCGTGTAGACCGCCGTGGCGCTGGCCTCCCAGCGGTGCACCAGGTAGCGCCACCGCGGCACGACCGCCACCCACGCCACGACCGCGGTCGCCAGCACGGCCAGGGTCCACGCCGGGACGTCCCACGCGAGCACCGCACCCAGCAGCATGAGCAGCGCGACGAGGCCCTCGGTGGCGGCGCCGACGGTCCACATCACCTGTGCCCGCGGGCTGACGCGGTGCGCGGGGTCGCGCAGCATGGTCCCGGACTCCGACATGCTTCGACTCTAGGGTGGGCAGGGTGGAGCTCGAGTTCAGCGGGGCGGTGTTCTCCTGGCGCGGCCCGGCGCCCCACCACTTCGTCGCCGTGCCCGAGCCCCAGCGCTCCGAGCTCGCCGACGTCGCCGGCCTGGTGTCCTACGGCTGGGGGATGGTCCCGGTCACCGGCCGCATCGGCGTCACCGAGTTCACCACCTCGTTGTGGCCGCGCGACGGCGGCTACGTGGTGCCGCTCAAGGACGCCGTACGCCGGGCCGAGGGCGTCGAGCTCGACGACATCGTCACCGTGGTGCTGCGGGTGGCGCTGCCGGGGGAGTAGACGGTTTCGGCGGAAGTCCTCGGATCGGTCGCGCGCCGGTCGATGGGTGTCATCACGGCGAACATGTCGAACCAGCGCCCTCGGGAGCGTCCACCTCGGGACAAAGAGGGGAGGGATACCCACATGTCCAACCACGCCAAGACCACTCCGCGACGCCGCAAGAAGTGGGTCGTCGCTGCCACCGCCATCGGTGTCGTCGCGGCTGCCGCCGGGGCCTACGCCTACTGGACCGCCGGAGGCACTGGCTCAGGGTCGGCGACGACCGGCACCACGACCCCGGTCACCGTCGTGCAGACGACCGACCTCGACGACCTGGCCCCAGGGGTATTGCCCCAGACCCTCAGCGGTGAGTTCAACAATCCCAACGACGCATCCGTGTACGTGGGCACCGTGACGATTTCGAGCATCACCGTGACCAAGTCCGGCACCGCAGTCGCCGGCGACTGCGACGCCGACGACTACACCCTGGGCGGTACTGCGGTCGTCAACGACGAGATCGAGGCCGGTGACGGTGTAGGCGCCTGGACGGGCCTGACCATCGAGTTCAACAACAAGGTCACGTCCCAGGACCAGTGCAAGGGCGCGACGGTCGCGATCGCCTACGCGGTGTCCTGACACGCAGGCGTCATGCCACGAACCGGCGAGCACCGAGGGGAGCGCCCCGACCGCAGCACGCTGCGGCCGGGCGTTCTCCTCTGTGCCGTCATGGTCGTGAGCCTGGTCATGACGCAGTCGGCCTGGGGCTTCTGGCGATCGCCGGGGTTCGGTGCCGGTGTCGCCCTGACCGCCACGCTCTCTGAGCCCGTGGTCAGCGTGAGCGGCGCAGCCTGGACGAGCACGGTCCACGTCGCGTGGACGCCGTCGGTCACCTCGGGCGGCGTCGCCGCGACGTCGTACGTCGTGCGTCGCGTCGACACCGCTGACGGCAGCACCACCGCCGCCTGCGGCACCAGCGCCGCCAGCCCGACGACGGCGCAGGCCTGCGACGACCCGGGGGTGCCCACGGGGACGCACCGCTACATCGTCACCGCCACCCTCGGCAGCTGGACGAGCGTCAGCGCGTCCAGCCCTGCCTTCACCACCGACGTCTCGGCGCCGAGCATCACGGTCACCTCGGTCTCGCCCGCCCCGAACGGCAACGGGTTCCACGTCACAAGCCCGGTCACGGTCTCACTCAGCGCCAGCGACCTCGGCCTCTCGGGCGTCCAGACCATCGGCTGGCGCATCGACGACGGATCCCTCAGCACGGTCCCCGGCACCACCGCGGCGGTGGTCGTCAGCGGCGACGGCATCCACACCGTGACCTACTCCGCCACCGACGCTGCCGGCAACGTCAGCAGCACCGGCACCCATGTCCTCACCATCGACACCACGGCGCCGTCGGTGGTCGTGGCACGTGCGGCCGGCCAGACGAACCCCAGCAGGAACACGCCCATCGTCTTCTCGGTGACCTTCTCCGAGCCCGTCACGGGCTTCTCGGCCGCCGATGTCGTGCTCTCGGGAGGCGTCGGTGGCAGCGCCGTCGTGTCCGGGACGGGCGCGGTCTACTCGATCTCGGTCAGCGGAATGACCGCTGACGGAACACTCGGTGCGTCGGTGGTCGCGGCCGCAGTGACAGATGCGGCCGGCAATCTCAGCACCGCGTCAGGGACAGCCACGGTCGTGCGTGACACGACGGCACCCACTGTCACGGTCACGTCTTTCAACGCCTTGGCGGGCACGCTGACCTTGACCGGCGCAGGCGGGCTGGCCATGACGGACGCCACCAGCGTGACGGTCACCTTCTGCCCGGGCCGGGGCATACTCGGCCTGTCGGCGCCCGACTTCTCGTCCTGCAGTGCCGTTGCCGTGACTGTGCAGGTCACCGCCGGCACCTTCACCGCCACGGCGACGGGCTCGCTGACGGCCCTGTCCTGGTACGCGCGGTTGGTGCCGCAGGACCTGGCTGGCAACGTCGGTCCGGCCGTCCTCAGCGGAGCGGCGACCTTGCTCTAAGCGCGTCGCCACTCGTAGGGCGTCGTGGTGGTCACCTTCACCATGCCGGCCCGCTCGAGGATCGGCCGGGAGTACTCGGTGCAGTCGCTGTTCATCAGGGTGCGGCCGCGGCGCAGCGCCGAGCGGGCTCGCTCGGAGGTCAGCACCCGATAGATGCCACGCGAGCGCCACGCGGCCGATGTCGCGCCGCCCCACAGCCCCGCGAACTCCGAGTCGGCCACCGGCTCGAGCCGCCCGCAGCTCACGATCCGTCCGTCGGCCTCCGCCACCCACAGCTCCATGTCGTCGCGCCCCGACGCCAGCCGGCCCAGCAGCGCCTCGGCCATCCCGGGGGAGCGGTCCCCGAACGCCTCGTCGGCCATGGCGCACATCCGCCGTACGTCGTCCGGCTCGCTGATCCGGCGGACGGTCACGCCGTCCGGCAGCTCTGCGTCGCTCACGAGGTCCTCGCTGCGTCCGACCATCACCGTCTCCGGCTCGTCGGGCACGAACCTGTGCTCCACCAACAGCTCGTGCAGCCCCGGTGCGTGATCGTGCCCGCGGGTCTTCCACTCGACCTGCGTGACCTCGGGGTCGTCCTGGTAGTGCTGCGCCGTCGCCCGGACGAGCTCACGCAGCTCGTCCCCGGTCGCGCCGCCCAGGTCGTGGTAGGTCACGAACCCCCGGCCTCCTGCGAACAGGCCCCACACGAGGGGGCCGTGGCGGTCGAGCTTCTCGGCCGAGGGGAGCTCGGCGGCTCCTCGCAGCTGGGCGTCGTAGGCGGTCAGGAGGGCAGCGGCGTCGAGCACGGGGTGAGCCTGCTCGGTCAGCCATGGGGCGGCAACCGAGTTCGAGCGACAAGACACTAGATAGGGTGTTCGAATGAGTGTGCGATGAGGCATGGCCACTCGGACCCGCATCAGCAGCGATCCGCTGCTCGCTGCCGTACGGGCCAGCCGTGACGAGGACGCGCGGGTCCAGGTCGTCACGCTGAACGCGGTCCTCGACTGGGCCGCCGCCCACCCCGCATCTGCGTCCGACGTCGTCGAGCTCCTCGACGTCTCCGAGGAGCCGGCGCTGCACCTGGCCGGTCCGGGCGCTCCGATGGTCGGCGAGTACTCAGCCCTCGACCTGGCGCACTCGCTGGGCATGTCCACGGACGGCGGTCTCGCCTACCTCGGCAAGGCGCTGGAGCTGCGTCACCGCCTCCCACGCTTGTACGCACGAGTCGTCCGTCTCGAGGTCGCGGTGTGGAGGGCGTTCCGCGTCGCCGAGCAGACCACGTCGCTGCCGATGGGCGGCGCTCTGTTCGTCGACGCGAAGATCGCGCCCTTCCTGCACACGTGCTCCTTCGCCCAGGTCGACCGCACCGTCGAGGCCGCTCGCGCGCAGTTCGACCCGGCCGAGGCCGAACGACTCCGGATCCAGGCTGCCGAGCACCGGCACGCCACGGTCTGGCTCGACGCGGCCAGGACCACCGGCACCGTCGAGGTCACCGCCACCCTGGACGCAGCTGACGCGCTCGACCTGGAGCAGGCGCTGCGCGACGGAGCGCAGACGCTGGCCGACCTCGGCTCCACCGAGACCCTCGACGTCCGCCGCTCGCAGGCCCTCGGCGAGATGGCCCGAGGCCAGCAGTCCCTCGACCTCGGCCGGGGCGTCACCATCTCCGCCCACCTCGACGCCACCGACGTCGCACTGCTCGACAACACCCAGACCCCGGTGCTCGTGCAGCAGGTCAAGGACTGGTGCCAGTCAGCCGGCACCAAGGTCACCGTCAAGCCCGTCATCGACTTGCAGGCGAACCCGTCCACCGACGCGTACCGGCCGTCGGATGCCATCCGCGAGCACGTGGTCCTGCGCGACCGCACCTGCGTGTTCCCCGACTGCCGACGACGCAAGGTCGACCTCGACCACATCGTCCCCTTCGACGCCGGAGGGCCGACCTCCGCCGACAACCTCGCGATGCTCTGCCGACGCCACCACCGCGCCAAGACCCACAGCGCTTGGCGCTACGAGACCAGCGAGCCCGGCGTCCACCACTGGACCAGCCCCACCGGAGCCACCACCACCGTCGACCGGCGCCGACGACCCTGACCGCCCAGCGGAGCCCGCCACCACCAGGTGGCCGGGGCTACTATTGCGCCACGGCACGTCCGGCGGCCCGGCCGGAGAAGATGCAGCCGCCGAGGAAGGTGCCCTCGAGGGCGTTGTGGCCGTGGACGCCGCCGCCGCCGAAGCCGGCGACCTCGCCGGCGGCGTACAGGCCGGGGACCGGCTGGCCGTCGGCGCCGATGGCGCGCGAGGACAGGTCGGTCTGGATGCCGCCGAGGGTCTTGCGGGTCAGGATGTTGAGCCGGACGGCGATCAGCGGGCCGTGGGCGGGGTCCAGGATCTTGTGCGGCTTGGCGACGCGCACGATCTTGTCGGTGCGCGAGCGGCGGGCGTTGGCGACGAGCATGAGCTGGGCGTCCTTGGAGAAGGCGTTGTCGAGCTCGCGGTCGCGGGCGGTGATCATCGCCTCGACGGTGGCGGCGTCGAGGTCGGGCGCTCCGCCGCGGGACAGCTTGTTCATGCCGGCGACCAGGTCGTCGACGGTGTCGGCGACGACGAAGTCCTCGCCGTGGTCCTTGAACTTCTCGACGGGGGTGGGGGCGCCCTTGGAGAGGCGCTCGCGCAGCAGGACGCGCAGGTCCTTCTCGGTGATGTCGGGGTTCTGCTCGGAGCCGGAGAGGGCGAACTCCTTCTCGATGATCGACTGCGTCAGCACGAACCACGAGTAGTCGTAGCCGGTGGCGAGGATCGCCTTCATCGTCTGCAGGTTGTCGCAGCCGGGGAAGTTGGGGGCCGCGAAGCGCTTGCCGGTGGCGTCGAGCCACAGCGACGACGGGCCGGGGATGATCCGGATGGCGTGGTCGGGCCAGATCGGGTCCCAGTTGTGGACGCCCTCGGTGTAGTGCCACATCCGGTCGCGGTTGACGACGCGGGCGCCGGCGGCCTCGCTGATGGCGAGCATGCGCCCGTCGACGTGGGCCGGTACGCCGGAGATCAGGTGCTCGGGGGCGGCGCCCATCCGCTCGGTGGGCCAGGTCTGGCGCACCAGGTCGTGGTTGCCGCCGATGCCGCCGGAGGTGACGAGGACCGCCGGGCCGCGCAGCTCGAACTCGTCGACGACGACCCGCGACGACGCCGCACCGCGGAGCGCGTCGCTGGGCTCCAGCACCGAGCCGCGGACGCCGACGACAGCACCGTCCTCGACGACGACCTCGTCGACGCGGTGGCGAAAGGCGAAGCGGACCAGGCCGCGGGCCTCGCCGGCCAGGACCGGCTCCTCGAAGATGCGCACGACCTCGGGGCCGGTGCCCCAGGTGAGGTGGAAGCGGGGGACCGAGTTGCCGTGGCCCTGCGGGTCGGCGCCGCCGCGCTCCGCCCAGCCGACCATCGGCACCGACTTCAGGCCCAGTGCGTGCAGGTAGTCGCGCTTCTCGCCGGCGGCGAAGTCGACGTAGGCCTCGGCCCAGCGGCGGCCCCAGGTGTCCTCGTCCTCGTCGGACTCGACGTCGGCGCCCTCGCCGAAGCGCGCGGAGCCCAGCCAGTCCTGCATCGCGAGCTCCTTGGAGTCCTTGATGCCCATCCGGCGCTGCTCGGGGGAGTCGACGAGGAACAGCCCGCCCAGCGACCAGAACGCCTGGCCGCCGAGGTTGGCGCGGTTCTCCTGGTCGAGCACCAGGACCTTCTTGCCGGCCAGGACCAGCTCGTGCGTGGCGACGAGGCCGGCGAGGCCGGCGCCGACGACGATCGCGTCGGGCTGGAAGTCGCCCGGGTCTGCGGTGGTCATGGGGTCTCCTCGAAGAGTGGGCGGAGCAGGTCGGCGAGCGCCAGCAGGGTGGTCTCGTCGCGGTCGGGGTCGGGCAGGACGTGGGCGACGGCGGCCTCGCCGTCGAGGTAGTTGACGACGATGCGCAGCGCCGCCTGGTGGCGGTGGGTCCAGGGCAGGCCGCCGGGGATCAGGGCGGCGACCGCCGAGCCCGTACGGCGGTGGTACTCGCGCAGCGCCGGCGCCAGGTCGGCGCGCAGCTCGGCGTCGGTGCGGGCCGCGCGCACGAGCTCGTGCCAGACCTGGTTGGGCCGCGAGCGCACCAGCGAGCGCAGGTGGCGCAGGGCGCCGACCAGGTCGAGGCCGTCGGGGACGTCGGTCGTCTGGCGCTCGGCGACCCGCTCGGCGGTGGCGACGAGCAGGGCGCGGCGGTGCGGGAAGTGGCGGAACAGCCCGCCCTGGCTCACCCCGGCCTCGGCGCAGACCGCGGCGACGGTCGTGTCGGCGTAGCCGCGCTCGTGGACGACGGTCTCGGTCGCGTCGAGCAGCCGGGTCACGGTCGCCGTACGACGCTCGAGCTGGGTGGGCACGTCGCGACCCTAACTTAGCGAGTGTCCACTCGCTAAGTTAGGGTCGTAGGGTCCGGTCCATGGGCTGGAAGTTCTGGGAACGCGAGCAGACCGACGCCGAGCGCAGCCTGGCCGCGCTCCAGGCAGGCACCCCACCGGCCCCCGCACCGGCGCCGCCCGCGCCCGTCGACCCGGAAGCCGCAGCGCTCGAGGAGCTCACCGCCCGGGCCGACGCCCACATGAGCGAGGTGACGCAGCGGCTCGAAGACCTGCTCGCGTCGACGCCGACCGAGGAGCGCGGCGAGTACATGCTCGAGGTGACCGCGGTCAGCGCCGGGGCCGACGGGACCGTCGAGGTCACCGGGGGAGCGACCTCGGGCACGGTCGCGCCCGGTGCGGTGGTCGGACTGATGCTGCTGCCGCCCGAGGCGGCGCAGTCGTGGTCGGAGGACGCCGGTCCGTTCGCACACGACGACGTGCCGGCGATGCGCCGGCACCTCGAGATCCTGCTGCGCACGACGGCCGCCAGCGCCACCGTCGTCGCCTGGCGCCCCGACGTGCCGGCGCTGGTGCTCTCCGGGGTCGACCCGACCGCGATCAACGTGGGGTCGATGGTGACGCGCTGACGCGCACCACCGCGACGAACAACCCGCCGGCGACCAGCGCCCAGAACGCCGCCCCGACGCCGCCCATCGTGAGTCCGGACGCCGCGACGACGAACGTGACCGCCGCCGCCTCGCGGTAGCCCTCGTCGGCCAGCGCGGCGCTGGCGGCCGCGGCGAAGGTGCCGATGAGGGCCAGGCCCGCGACCGCGGCGATCACCCCGGCCGGGGCGACGGCCGAGACCGTGGTGACCAGGGCGGCCAGGGGACCGAGGACGAGGTTGGTGACCCCGCACGAGACGCCGGCGACCCACCGGCGGTCGGGGTCGTCGCCCGCGGTCGGTCCGGCCGCCAGTGCGGCCGAGATCGCGGCGAGGTTGATCGAGGAACCTCCGAGCGGGGCCGTCGCGACCGTCATGGCCCCGGCGTACGCGAGGGCGGGCCGCAGCGGCGCCCGGTAGCCGAACGACGCGAGCACGGCCACGCCCGGGATGTTCTGGCTGGTCATCGTGACCAGGTGAAGCGGCACCCCGATGGCGAGCACGGTCAGCGGGTCGATGCTGGGGGCGGTGAAGGTCAGCGCGGGCGCGAGGTCGCCGCCCCGTACGTCGCCGAGCGAGCCGCTGACCACGATCACCACCAGCGCGGCGGCGAAGGCGCCGGGCACCGCCCAGCGCCGGGCCACGCGGAGCAGGACGAGCCAGGTCAGCAGCACCGGCGCGATGGCTGCCGGCTCGTCGGCCACGGCCAGGAACGGCTGGACGCACAGCACCAGCAGCACCCCGGCCAGCATGGCGTTGGCCAGCGGCATCGGGATGCGCGCGACCAGGTCGCCGAGCGGGCGGACCAGGCCGGTCAGCGCGTAGAGCACGCCGGCGAGCAGGAAGGCCCCGACGGCGTCGGCGTACCCGCCGTCGGGCACGGTCGCGCCGGCCAGCAGGGCTGCGCCCGGGGTCGACCAGGCGAAGACCACCGGGAGCCGGGTGCGCCACGAGAACAGCAGCGACCCCAGGCCCGCCGTGACCGACAGGACGAACAGCCCGGAGGCCGCCTCGGCGGCCGAGGCGCCGACCGCGGTCAGCCCGGTGAGCACCACCGCGAACGACGAGGTGAACCCGACGACCGAGGTGATGACACCGGCCAGGACCGGCTGGGAGTCAGTCCTTGAGCTCGCAGATGACGGCGCCACTGGTGACGGTCGCTCCCACCTCGGCGGCCAGGCCGGTGACGGTGCCCGCCTTGTGGGCCTTGAGCGGCTGCTCCATCTTCATGGCCTCGATGACCACGACGGTCTCGCCCTCGGCGACCTGCTGACCTTCCTCGACGACGACCTTGACGATCGTGCCCTGCATCGGGCTGGTCACGGAGTCGCCGGACGCCGCGGCGCCGGCCTTCTTGCCTGCGGCGCGCTTGGGCTTCTTGGCGCCGGCACCACCGCCGCCGGACGACAGACCGCCCAGCCCGCTGGGGATGACGACCTCGAGGCGCTTGCCGCCGACCTCGACCACGACGGTCTGGCGCTCCTCGGGCTCGGCGGCCTCGGCCGACGTGCCGGAGTAGGGCTCGATCTGGTTGTCGAAGTCGGTCTCGCTCCACTGCGTGTAGACGCTGAACGTCGTGCCGTCGCCGATGTAGGCGGGGTCACGGGTGACCGCGCGGTGGAACGGGATCACCGTCGGCATGCCGTCGACGACGAACTCGTCGAGGGCACGCCGGCTGCGCTCGAGGGCCTGGGTGCGGTCGCGGCCGGTGACGATGAGCTTGGCGATGAGGGAGTCGAACGAGCCCGGGATGGTCTCGCCGTTCTCGTAACCGCCGTCGAGGCGTACGCCGGGGCCCTGCGGCGGGCTCCAGGCCGACAGGGTGCCGGGCGCCGGCATGAAGTTGGCGCCACCGTCCTCGGCGTTGATGCGGTACTCGATCGAGTGCCCGGTGACCGTCGGGTCGTCGTAGCCGAGTTCCTCGCCCGCGGCGATGCGGAACATCTCGCGCACGAGGTCGATGCCGGTGACCTCCTCGGACACGCAGTGCTCGACCTGCAGGCGGGTGTTGACCTCGAGGAACGAGATCGTGCCGTCGGCGGCCACGAGGAACTCGCACGTGCCGGCGCCGTAGTAGCCGGCCTCGCGCAGGATCGCCTTGGACGAGGCGTAGAGCTCGGAGACCTGGTCGTCGGTCAGGAACGGCGCCGGGGCTTCCTCGACGAGCTTCTGGTTGCGCCGCTGCAGCGAGCAGTCGCGGGTCGAGATGACGACGACGTTGCCGTGCTGGTCGGCCAGGCACTGGGTCTCGACGTGGCGGGGCTTGTCGAGGAACTTCTCGACCAGGCACTCGCCACGGCCGAAGGCGCTGACGGCCTCGCGGACCGCGGACTCGTAGGCGTCCGGGATCTCCTCGAGCGTGCGGGCGACCTTGAGGCCGCGACCGCCACCGCCGAAGACCGCCTTGATGGCGACCGGGAGCCCGGCCTCCTTCGCGAAGGCGACGACCTCGTCGGCGTCCTTGACGGGGTCCTTGGTGCCGGGGGCGAGCGGGGCGTTGGCCCGCTCCGCGATGTGCTTGGCCTTCGCCTTGTCGCCGAGCGCCTCGATGGCCGCGGGCGGCGGGCCGATCCAGATCAGCCCGGCGTCGATGACGGCCTGGGCGAAGTCGGCGTTCTCGGCGAGGAACCCGTAGCCCGGGTGCACCGAGTCGGCCCCGGACTTCTCGGCGACCGCAATGATCTTGGCGATGTCGAGGTAGGAGTCGGCCGGCGTGGCACCGCCGAGCGAGTGGGCCTCGTCGGCGAGCCGGACGAACTGGGCGTCGCGGTCGGGCTCGGCGTAGACGGCGACGCTGCCGATCCCCGCGTCCTTGCACGCCCGGATGACCCGGACGGCGATCTCGCCACGATTGGCGATCAGGACCTTCTGCAACGGCTTGACGTCGGGCACCTGCACTCCTGCGCTGGGTCGGATGGGACGGTCGGTCGTTCCCGCCGGGCAGGCTACCGGGCAGCCCGCCTATGCTCGGAACGTGTCCGAGTACCAACAGGAACGCAAGGGTTTCTGGCACGAGCCAGACGGCCGGCCGACCACCGAGGCGATCGCTCTCGAGCACTGGGCCCGCGCGGCCCATGACGTGCTCGAGGAGACGGCGACCGTCTACCACGGGGTCGTCCGGGAGGGCGAGCTCGCCGAGCGGGTGCAGACCGCGACCGGCGTCCGCACCACCCGTCCGCTCGAGCGCTGGCTCCCCAAGGTGCTGCAGCCGCTGGCCCACCTGCACTACCGCGACGGCTACCCGCCGCTCACCGCGCTGGTCGTCGACGGCCACGGCTGGGTGGGGGAGCGCTACGACGACGTCTTGCGCGCCCAGGAGGAGCTGCCGATCACCGAGACCGCGGCCCGTGAGCGGCACGCCGCCCGTGCCCGTCTGGCCTGCTACCAGTGGGCCGGCTCGGCACCTGAGGACGGCGGGGTACCGGCGGAGGTGCTGAGCAGCACGCGCAGCCGCGCACCCCGCTCCACCACCGCCGCCGGCACCCGCGTCGCCAAGACGCCGCGCGCCCCGCGCGAGCCCAAGGTCACCGCCCCCAAGCGCGTCGCCGCCACCGACCGGCCGGTCAACATCTGCCCGAGCTGCTTCATGGCGATCCCGGCGACGGGCGTCTGCGACAACTGCGGCTGAGCGACCCGACGCCTAGCGCCAAGGCACGTACTTGAAGTTCGAGTTGGCGCGGGTCTCGCCGTCGGCGGGCACGTCGGGCGTGTTCTCGCCGTCCTGGACGACGAGCAGGCCGCGCGGGAAGCGCGGGCCCATCGGGGTCGTGACCAGCGCGGCGCCGTCGCTGTGCTGGTCGCCGTCGACGCCGCCGCGGGCGCGGATCGCGAACGTGCGCAGGTGCCGTCCGCCCAGTCCGAACAGCGAGAACGTGCTGTCGCCCTGGCTCGAGACCAGCAGCTGCGCCGGCCGGCCGGCGCGCTCGACGAACGTCAGGCCCTCGGCGTCGGCGCTGAGGTGCTGGCCGCTGTCGGGGACGCGTGCGCCGGTCACGACGCACTCCTCCGTCGCCTCGTCGTACGACGCCGCGCGGCCGAACTCACGGACCTTCTCGATCAGCACCGGACGGCCGAATCCCCTGCCCTGCAGGGGGATCCGCCACACGCCGACGTCCTCCTGGGCGGCGTAGAGCACGTCGCGGGTCTGGTCGACGACCATGCCCTCGACCTGCGGGCCGTCGCCGGGGTCGGTGCACGGCGACCAGCGCGACCCGTCGCGCAGCCGGAACGTGTCGGGCAGGCGAAGCAGGGCCGTACGGCGGTAGGTGATGTCGCCGGCGCGGGCGGCCCGCACCCGGAACATGCCGAGCGAGCTGGTGCTGCGGCGGCTGGCCACGGCGTACGTCGCGGCGCCGGCCTGGCGCACGGCGAGGCCGTAGCCGGTGCGCTGCTCCTCGACGGCGGACTCGTCGGCGCTGAACAGCCGCGGCACGCCGGGGGCAGTGACGTCGGTGAGCACGCGGGCGCCGGCAGCGGCACCGCGGGCCGAGACCCGGTAGAAGCGCAGCCGGTCGCGGCCGCGGTCGGTGACGACGGCGAGGTCGCCGAGCGGGCTGTCGCTGGCGAGGTCGACGTTGTTGAACCGGCCGGCCTCGAGGTCCGGGCCCGGCGCGGCGGGGGTGTCGACGTGCTGCAGGCGGCGCCCGCGCAGGTCGTAGACGTCGAGGCCGCCGTTCTTGAGGGTGCCGAGGACGACGCTGCGGCCGACGCGGGTGGGGTGGACCCAGATCGCGGGGTCGTCGGCGTCGGCATCGCCCCCGGCCTCGTCGTCGAAGACGGCCGGGGTCTCCAGCAGCGGGCGCAGCACGTCGGCGCCCTGCGAGGAGGACGGGACGAGGACGGAGGGCCGCGACGGCGACCGTGGCGAGGAGGGGACGACGGATCATGGGACGACCCAACCGGTGCCGGCCGACCCGGGCGTGAACGCACGACGAACACGGCCCCTCCTAGGCTCGGCGCATGGATCCCGACGCGCAGCCGCCGAACTACGACGCCTTCTGGTCCTGGTGGCTCGAGCAGGGCGCGGCGGCCTGCGAGGCCGGCATCGCCGACGGCACGTTGTCCGAGCTCGTCGACGAGATCACCGCCCGGGTGCACGCGATCTCCCCGGAGCTCGTGTGGGAGCTGGGCCCCGGGTCGTCCGCCCAGCACCTCCTCGTCGTCAGCCCCGAGGGCAACCCGGACGTGCGGGCCGCGGCCCACCGGTGGCTGCTGGCCGCGCCGGCCCCCACCGAGACCTGGGAGTACGCCGACGCGCGGCCGCCGTCCGGCGACCCGGACTCTGGCGGGATGCGGGTGGGGGAGACCGACGTCGACTTCGCCGCCATCCGCGTCGGCGCCACCCGCGTCGGCAACCACGTCGACGTCGCCGTGCACCACCCGGCGCTGCGCGAGCTCCCCGAGCAGGCGCGCGGCGCGATCGCCTTCCTCTCCCTCGACCACGCCCTGGGCGAGACCGACTGCGAGACGTGGGTCGGCAACGTCGGGATCGCCCTCGACCCGCCGCCCGACGCCGTGACGCTCGAGGACCTGCGCGGGCTGGTCACGCAGGTCGCCCGGGACGCCGTCGGGGACGACGGCCAGCCGGTGTGGGTGCTGCTGCAGGGCGAGCACGACGGGGCGCCGCTGATGGCCGCCGCGCAGGTGCCGCTCGCGTCGAGCTGGGCCCCGCACCTCGACACCCACCTCGAGATCGACGTGCCCTACGCCGACGCCACGCCCGACGGGCTGCCCGCCCCCGAGGCGCTCGACGCCCTGCGCGGCCTCGAGGACCACCTCGCCGACCGCCTCGCCGGCACCGCCCGCCTGGTCGCCCACGAGACCGGCCGCGGACGCCGTCTCCTGCACGTCTACGCCGACTCCGAGACCCCGGCGGCCGCCGTCGTCGAGGCGGCGGTGACCGGGTGGGAGCAGGGCCGGGTCGAGGTGCGGGCGACACCCGACCCGTCGTGGCACGGCGTACGGCACCTGCGCACCTGACCTGCGCACCTGACCTGCGCACCGAGCGGACCCGGAGGGGTGGGCGCTGGGGGTTAACGAACGCTAACCTCCGGGGCTACCATCGGGCCATGACGTTCGAGCTGTCCCGTGAGCACGAGGAGTTCCGCCACAGCGTCCGCGAGTTCGCGGAGGCCCAGATCGCGCCGCACGCGGCGCAGTGGGACCGCGACCACCACTTCCCGGTCGACGTGGTGCAGCAGATGGGCAAGCTCGGGCTGTTCGGGCTCACCGCGCCCGAGGAGTACGGCGGCGCCGGCGACGACGGCGACTTCACCAGCCTCTGCGTCGCGATCGAGGAGCTCGGCCGCGTCGACCAGTCGATGGGCATCACCCTGCAGGCCGGGGTCGGCCTGGGCATCAACCCCCTGCTGGCCTACGGCACCACCGAGCAGAAGGAGCGCTGGCTGCCGGCGCTCGTCGCCGGTGAGGCGCTCGCGGGCTTCGGGCTGACCGAGCCGGGCGCCGGGTCCGACGCCGGCGCGACGCGCACGAAGGCCGAGCTCGTCGGCGACGAGTGGGTCGTCAACGGCGCCAAGCAGTTCATCACCAACTCCGGCTCCGACATCACCAGCCTGGTCACCGTGACCGCCCGCACCGGCACCCGCGAGGGCGGCAAGCCCGAGATCAGCGCGATCATGGTGCCGGCCGGCACGCCCGGCTTCACCGCCGAGAAGGCCTACGACAAGCTCGGCTGGCACGCCTCCGACACCCACCCGCTGAGCTTCGAGGACGTCCACGTCCCCGCCGACCACCTGCTCGGCGACGAGGGCCGCGGCTACGCGCAGTTCCTGGCCACCCTCGACGACGGCCGGATCGCGATCTCGGCGCTCAGCGTCGGCTGCATCCAGGCCTGCCTCGACATGGCCGTCCAGTACGCCGGCGAGCGCCAGACCTTTGGCGGCCCCATCGGCCGCAAGCAGGGCGTCGCCTTCCAGATCGCCGACCTCGAGGTCATGCTGCAGGCCAGCCGGCTGCTGACCTACAAGGCCGCGGCGCTCAAGGACGCCGGCCGCCCGCACCAGGAGGTCAAGCGCGCCGCGTCGGTCGCGAAGGTCTACTCCACCGAGTCGGCCGTGACTGCCACCCGCATCGCCACGCAGGTCTTCGGCGGCTACGGCTTCATGGAGGAGTACCCCGTCGCCCGCTTCTACCGCGACGCGAAGGTCCTCGAGATCGGCGAGGGCACCTCCGAGGTCCAGCGGATGCTCATCGCCCGCAGCCTCGGCCTGCCGGTCGAGTAGAGCGTCGATCCCACGAACGGAGTCCCTCTCCGTATACGATCGAGCGGTGTCTGACCGGTGGCAGCGACTCCTGGGTGAGGTGTGGCGGTTCTTCGCCGTCGCCCAGCTCGCCACCTGGGTCTCGTTCGTCCTCTTCAACGTGCTGGCCCACGGCTGGCTCGTCGGCGGTGCCCTCATGCGCGACCAGCCCATCTGGGCCTACGTCCTGGCCAACTGCGTCGGCATGGTCATCAGCTACCACGGCGCCCGCGGCTGGGTCTTCCCGCACCGGCCGCCGCAGCAGGCCGACGGCGGATGGACGGCCTACGTCGTCATCAACCTGCTCGCGATGGTCCTGCCGATCAGCTGCCTGGTCCTGACCCGCCACGTGCTCGGCATGGACTCGGTGCTCGCCGACAACCTCTCCGCCAACGGCGTGGGCCTCGTGCTGGCGTTCGGCGCGCGCTTCTACCTGTTCAAGCGGTTCGTCTTCCGGCGCCCGCTCGAGGCGCCCGTCGCCACCTCGGTCTAGCGCGGTCTGGCTCGGCCGGCTAGACGCGGGCCGCGGCCAGCAGCCGGATGGCCGCCGGACCGACGCCGTGCAGCGAGGCGAGCGGCGCGAGGTCGTCGGGCAGGTCGTGCAGCGAGCGGTAGCCCGCGTCGACCAGGGCACCCGTGGCCGGCCGCCCGATCCGTACGCCGTCGAACACCGGGCCACGATCAGCAGACGTGCTCATGGGCGTCCTGACCGGTGCCGGGCCCCGGAGTCATCGGTCGAGAGCCCAGAGGTCGGTCCACCGGTGGCCCAGATCGGCGACGAGCCCGCGCAGCAGCGGCAGGCTCACCCCGACGACGTTGTGGAAGTCGCCCTCGATCGAGGTCACGAAGGCGCCACCGAGGCCGTCGACGGTGAACGCGCCCGCGACGTGGAGCGGCTCGCCGGTGGCGACGTACGCCGCGATCTCGTCGTCGGTGACGTCGGCGAAGTGCACGGTGGTCGAGGCCGTCGCCGAGACCGTGCGGCCCGAGGCGACGTCGCGCAGGCAGTGCCCGGTCTGCAGCACGCCCGAGCGCCCGCGCATCGCGCGCCACCGGGCCGTGGCGTCGGCGGCATCGTCGGGCTTGCCGAGCGCCTGGCCGTCGAGCTCGAGCACCGAGTCGCAGCCCAGCACGAGCGCATCGGGCGCCAGGTCCTCGCGCTCGGCGACCGCGCCGCACTTGAGCTCCGCCAGCCCGCGGGCCAGGTCGGCGGGCGCCAGACCGGTCAGCTGCGACTCGTCGACACCCGAGACGACGACCGCCGGGTCGAGCCCGGCACTGCGCAACGTCGCGAGCCGGGCGGGTGAAGCTGAAGCAAGGACGAGCGACGGCATGCCGGCAACCCTAGGGTTGCCCTGTGGCAACCCAGGACACCCGTGCCGGACTCGTCGACGCGGCGACGCGCATCTTCGCCGAGGACGGCGTCGCGACGGCTTCCCTCGTCGAGATCACCCGCCGCGCGGGCCAACGCAACCGAGGCGCCGTGCAGTACCACTTCGGCGGCCGCGACGGCCTGCTCGTCGCGGTGCTGAGCGAGCACGCCGACTTCCTCGGCGTCCGCGAGCTCGAGCTGCTCGAGATCGCGCGGGCCCGGCCCGACGACGACGTGGCGTCGGTCATCGAGGCGATCGTGCGGCCTGCCGTCGAGCTGGCCGAGACCGGCTGGCGCGGGCGCTGCTACCTCGCCATCGTCGGCGAGATCGTCGAGCGCGACCCCGCCACCCGTAGCCCCGAGGTCGTCGAGGCACTGGCCCGCACCGGCGGCTACGAGGTCTACGCGCTGCTCCGCGAGCGGATGCCCGCCTACGACGAGGAGCTGCGCACCGAGCGGCTGGCCCTGCTGACGTCGTTCGTGCTCGGCACCGTCGCGCGCCGGGCGCGCGCCGAGGAGGGCGGACGTGCGCAGCTGCCGCTCGAGCGATTCGTCGACAACCTCGTCGACCTCGGCACCGCGATGGTCACCGCGCGCGCCCGCTGACCGGAGCTGTCCCGAGACCGTTCTCGGCCATCGCCGACTAGAGGTCCGCGGCGATCACCAGGTCGGCCACGGCCTCCTGGTAGGCGAGGAACGGGTGGAACGCCAGGGCGGCACCAGGCTTGCTGACGGCGCCGTTGAACCATGGCTCGTCAGCGCAGACGTCGTGTCCCTCGCTCGCCGCCCACACGTCGATGAACTCGACCCCGGCCCGCTCGGCTGCCGCGCGCACCGCGTCGTCGAGGCGTTGGTTGATGTCGCGCGCCCAGTCGAGGTCGCCAGCGGCGATCGGCAGGAGGTCGCGGCACGTGTCGTCCTCGGGGACGACCTGCGGGTAGCCGATCGCCAGGACGTCGGCGGCTGGGGCCCGACGCCGGATCTCGGCGAGGGCGTCGGTCAAGACCTCCTCCATCCGGTCCACCCGCGCTGCCAGGGGGTCTGGAGCCGCAGCGTCCGCGGTGCTGCAGGGCGCCCCGCCGGGGTCGTCCGCACCAGCCTGTGAGCAGGCTGCGAGCGCGAGCGACGCCACCTGACCGTCATTGGCACCGATCCCCACGGTGATGAGCGTCGCGGTCTCCGCCCGGCCGTCGAGGGCTTCCAGCTGCGCGGGCACGGTGGAGCTGCCCGTGTCGAAGGACCCTGCGAGACTCGAGGTGCTGGCGCCGGTGCAGCTGACGTCGACCAGCTCGACGTCGGTGCGCTCCGCGACCAGCGACGGGTAGTTGTGGTCGGAGCGCTGACACCCGTCATCGCCCACCTGACGTGGGATCAGCGGGCCGGCCGTGTAGGAATCGCCCAACGCGACGTACACGGCGTTGGTTGGCCCGCCCCGCCGCACGAGCACGACGACGACCACCGTCACGACCACGAGGGCCAGGACCACGAGGCCGACCGAGCGCCTCTGCACCGCGACGCGCTCGAACCAGCGCACGGTCAGCGGGGGAGGGCGCTGGCGCGCCAGCCGCCCGGGCCGTGCGGCAGCGACTGGCGGACCTGGCGGTGCGAGGCACCCCACTCGGCCCGGCGTCGCGGCGCCGGTGCCTCGTCGCCACCGAGCGCGCTGAACACCGCCACCACCGCCGCGATCTCCTCGGGGGTCGCGTCGGGGTTGACGATGCGCAGCGTCGGCTTTGCTGGCTCGGGCTGCGTGGTCGCGTCGGACTGGTCGGTGTCGGTCATCGTGGGGCTCCGCGGTGTCGGCTCGCCGTGAGGCTCGGCTCGGTCCTCGCTGGCATCGACACGTCGCTCCGGTCGCAGCGGTCGAGGCGCTGCGCGCCGTGCGCGACAGCGACAGGACCGACGGGTCGATGCGGATCCCCTTGCTCGGGGACCCTCCGGGCCCCGCTCACAAGGGGATGTTCCCGTGCTTCTTGGGCGGCAGGGTGGCGCGCTTGCTCCGCAGGAGACGAAGAGCACGGACGATCTCGATCCGCGTCTCGTGCGGGCGGATGACCGCGTCGATGTAGCCGCGCTCAGCAGCGATGTAGGGGTTGGCCAGCGTCGTCTCGTACTCGTCGACCAGCTCGGCACGCCGGGCCTCGACCATCTCGGGGGTGCCGCCGTCCTTCTCGACCGCGGCCAGCGTCTTGCGGTGCACGATGTTGGCCGCGCCCTGCGCACCCATGACGGCGATCTGGGCGGTGGGCCAGGCGACGTTGATGTCGGCACCGAGGTGCTTGGAGCCCATGACGTCGTAGGCGCCGCCGTAGGCCTTGCGCGTGATGACGG
>JAOPXU010000225.1 GCA_025964985.1 Nocardioides sp. | reverse complement strand
GACCTCGTCGACGGCGCCGCGCGCGTCTACGACCCGGTCGTGCGCGGCGAGTCCGGCGAGGACCTGCACGGCCACTTCCTCAAGGACTTCGACCCCAGTCCCTGGTGACGATTGCGGGATTCACCGGCCGGCCGGTGAATCCCTCACTTGGCCGATGAAGCTTCATCGGCCAACTACATGTTTCACCGGCCGGCCGGTGAAACCCGAGGCTGGTGGGACGAGCCCGGCAGCGTCAGAGCCCGAGCAGCCCGCGCACGTACGCCGCCTGGCCGACGTGCTGGGTGTCGTCGTTGACGACGCTGACCAGCCGGACGCCGAGGGTGACCGGCGGGTCGCGGTGCACGTCCACGACCTTGTCGAGGTCGTCGTCGCTCACCGTGGCGAGGTAGCCGCGGGTGCGCTCGTGGACGGCGGCCTCGTAGTCGGCGAGCAGGTCGGCCGGGGCGGCGAAGGCGCCGACCTCGGCGCTGCTGTGGCCGTAGCCGATCGCCGTGGCGTCGTAGGGCAGGTCGAAGCGGTCGACGAAGTCGACGTAGACCTGGTCGTGGCCGGCGACGTCGGCGACGTGGTCGTCCTGGACGCGCGCCAGGTGCCACACCAGCCAGCCGATCGGGTTGGCGTCGGGTCCCGGCCGGTGCCGCAGCTGCTCGGCGTCGAGGCCGTCGAGC
Source organism: Nocardioides sp. (assembly GCA_025964985.1). Taxonomy (GTDB): domain Bacteria; phylum Actinomycetota; class Actinomycetes; order Propionibacteriales; family Nocardioidaceae; genus Nocardioides. Next base: position 2,059 of record JAOPXU010000225.1, on the reverse strand, counting down.
ACCGCCTGCACGCTCTCGTGGACGCGCCCGAAGGCGTCGCGGAGGAGGTCCGTCGGAGTCATGCTCCCGACCGTACGCTTCGGCCATGACCGCCCCTCATCCCGTCCGGACCGCCGCCGTCGCGCTCGTCGCCATCGGGGCGTTCGCGGCCTGCGGCGGCGAGGAGGCCGACGAGCGGCCGGTCGCCGGTACGCCGACCGCGGCCGCCGAGCCGTCGGAGCCCGCCGAGACGGCCGAGCCCGCCGACCTCGGTGACGCCGCGCTGCTCACGATGACCGCCGAGGAGGTCTGCGCCGCCCTCACCGTCGACGAGGCCAGCCTCGCGATCGGCACCGAGGTCGCCCTGGCCGAGGTCGGCACGGCCGAGACCCCGCAGTGCACCTACACCTACGGCGGCGACTCGGCGTCGCTGTCGACCTTCACCGTCGCGGTCCAGCGACCCGAGGACGTCGACGGGCGCGGGCTCCAGGACGCCTTCGACCACGTGCTCGACGTCAACGTCGACCTCGGCGGCGACGGCACGGTCGAGCGCGCCGACGTCGAGGCCGGCGAGCGCGGCGTACGGCTGGGTGGCGCGACGCTGGCCCTGACCGTCGTCGCCTCCGCCGGTCACCTGCTGACGGTCCTCACGACCCCCGACCTCGACGCGACCGACGTCGAGGCGCTGGCCGCCGCGGCCGCCGACGCGGTCGCCTGAGCGGCGCGGACCCCGCCCGTACAGTCGGCGGCGTGAAGGCACTCGCGGCGCTGGTCCTCGTGCTCGCCCTGACCGGCTGCGCCGGTTCCGACGACGCCGCGGTCCCGGCCGACCTGCCGTCGCCGTCCCGTGCGTCGCAGGCCCCGGTCGACCTGGCCGGCACCGACGTCTGCGGCCTCGTGCGCGAGGGCATCGACGCCTTCAACCTCGACGACCTCGACCTGACGGTCGAGAAGTTCGAGGCGGCCGTGCCGCTGGCCGAGGACCTCGCCGCCGACCAGCCGTCCGACGAGACCGAGACGCTGCTCGACGCCGTCCGCTACTACGCCGAGCTGCCGACCGACGAGTACGTCGAGGCCAACCAGTCGTCGCCGGAGTTCCTGCGGTTCAAGGACTTCACGCTCTCCGAGTGCGCCTACACCGTCGCGCCAGGCGAGCCGAGCGACACCGGCGTCCCCGCCTGAGCCGCGCTCAGACCGTTCAGACTGCGGCGCGCAGCCGCTCGAGCCGCTGCTCGAGCAGCGCCCGCCGGTGCGCGTTGGAGTGCAGCGCGACGTAGCGCTCGCCGTAGACCTGCAGCAGCGCGTCGTCGAGGCGGCGTACGGCGCCGGGCGGGTGCCGGTATTCCATCCGGCTCGCGATGGCGGCCTCGTCGGCCTCGCGGACGACGCCGCCGAGCTCGTCGAGCGAGGTGACGCCGAGCTCGAGGAGGAGCCCGGCGATCCACTCGTAGTGGTCGGCGCGCGACCACTCGGCGTCGTCGTACTGCCCGGCCAGGAAGGCGGCCAGCTCGCGCGGGTCGAGACGCGGGTCGTCGTCGGTGGTGGGCTCGGTGGTCACCGCCGGCGCCACCCCCCGCAGCCGGTCGCGGATCTCGCCGAACTCGCGGTCGGCCAGCTCGAGGAGCCCGGCGGCCAGCGTGAAGCGGCGGTCGAACTCGTGGGCGTGCTCGTCGGGGACGGTGCCCTTGTAGCGGATGTCGTGCTCGAACTCGGCCCACGCGTGCTGCAGCACCGTGCGGATCTGCACCTGCACGAGCTGGCCGTCGGGGCCGTCGAGCTGCAGCAGCAGGTGGCGGCTGGCGTAGCCGAAGCGGCCCTCGCGGGCGGTCTCCTGGCCGAGGTCGCGGTCGTCGGTGACCCGCACCTGCTCGGCGAGCACGTCGGCCACCGCGTCGACGTCGCCGGCGACGTAGGTGATGACGCGGACGCCGACCTGGTCGGTGAGCTGGACCAGCGGGTCGTCGTAGAGCGGGCGGCCGGCGACGGTGCGCGCGGCCTTCTCGGCGAAGGAGGCGACCGACTTGGTGCGGCCGGTGACGGACAGGTAGTTGATGCCGGCCTCGTCGAGGAAGCCGCGCAC
>JAOPXU010000210.1 GCA_025964985.1 Nocardioides sp. | reverse complement strand
GCCCGCACCCACGCGAGCATCGCGCTGCGCGCGGCCGCCGAGGCCTGGGCGCCGCTCGACCGCCTCCTCGCCCTGCGGGTGCCCGACGAGATCACCCTCGACACCGACGAGCTCGTGAGCCTGCTCGACGGCGGGGTCGCGGCGCTCGCCGAGCGCGGCGTCGACGTGCTGTGGCCGCGGGCGCTGGGGCGCGACCTCACGACCTCGGCCGTCCTCGACGCGGCACCGGCCCGCCGCGCCCCCGGGCCGATGCGCGAGGAGCCCCTCAACCAGCCGCTGCTCTCGACCGAGGCGCTCTTCAGCTTCCGCTGGCAGCTGGCACTGCACGGCGACCCGCTGACCGACGCGGAGATGGACCAGCTCGCGCAGTCGGCCTCGCCGGTGCTCAAGCTGCGCGGGGCCTGGACCGTCGTCGACCCCGCCACCGCGCGCCGGGCTCGCAAGCGCCTGATCCGCACCGTCAAGCCGGTCCAGGCGGTGGCCGCCGCGCTCACCGGTGTCGTCGAGGTCGGGGGCGAGAGCGGTGTCCCGGCCACGTCGGTCGTCGTGGGGGCCAGCCTGCTCAAGGTTCGCGAGCAGCTCCTCACCGCCGCCACGCGCGAGCCGGTCGAGCCGCCGGCCGGGCTGCACGCCCACCTGCGCGACTACCAGCGCCACGGGCTCACCTGGCTGGCTGACCTCACCGCCCTCGGCCTCGGCGCGTGCCTGGCCGACGACATGGGCCTCGGCTAGACCGTCACCCTGATCGCGCTGCACCTGCACCGGGTCGAGGCCGGCGCCACTGGCCCGACGCTGGTCGTCTGCCCGGCCAGCCTGCTGGGCAACTGGGAGGCCGAGGTGCACCGCTTCGCGCCCGGGGTCGCCGTACGCCGCTTCCACGGCACCCAGCGCGACCTCGACGGCGCCGTGGCGGGCGGCGGCTTCGTGCTCACGACCTACGGCACGATGCGCGTGGCCGCCGACGAGCTCGGCCGGGTCGCGTGGGACCTCGTGGTCGCCGACGAGGCCCAGCACGTCAAGAACCCCGCCTCCTCGACCGCCCGCAAGCTGCGCACGATCCCCAGCGCCGCCCGCGTCGCGCTGACGGGCACCCCGGTCGAGAACAACCTGACCGAGCTGTGGGCGATCCTCGACTGGGCGACGCCCGGGCTGCTCGGCAGCCGCGGCGCGTTCCGCAAGGCGTGGGCGGGGCCGATCGAGTCGGGCAACGAGCCGACCAAGGCGCGCCAGTTCGGTGACCTCGTGGGCCCGTTCCTGCTGCGGCGCCGCAAGTCCGACCCCGGCATCGCCCCCGAGCTGCCCCCCAAGACCGAGACCGACCACCCCCTGACCCTCACCCGAGAGCAGGTCGTCCTCTACGAGGCGTTCGTGCGCGACACGATGGAGCGCATCGAGCGCGCCGACGAAGACGCCCGACGCGGCATGGTCCTTGCCCTGCTCACCGGCCTCAAGCAGATCTGCAACCACCCGGCGCAGTTCCTCAAGCAGTCCGGTGCTGTGCGCCTCGCCGGCCGCTCCGACAAGCTCGACCTCCTCGACGAGCTCGTCTCGACGGCCGTCGCCGAGGGCGGCTCGGTCCTCGTCTTCACCCAGTACGTCGCCATGGCCCGCCTGCTCGAGGCCCACCTCGACAAGGTCGGCGTGCGCCACCAGCTGCTGCACGGCGGCACGATCGTCCGCGAGCGCGAGCGCATGGTCGAGCGGTTCCAGGCCGGCGAGGTGCCGGTCTTCCTGCTCTCGCTCAAGGCCGGCGGCACCGGCCTCAACCTCACCCGCGCCGACCACGTGGTGCACATCGACCGGTGGTGGAACCCTGCGGTCGAGGAGCAGGCCACCGACCGTGCCTACCGGATCGGCCAGACCCGGCCGGTCCAGGTGCACCGGATGATCATGCGCGGCACCGTCGAGGAGAAGGTCGCCGAGCTGCTGAACCGCAAGCGGGCGCTGGCCGACGCGGTGCTCGGCCGCGGCGAGGCCGCGCTCACCGAGCTCAGCAACGACGATCTCCGCGACCTCGTCGAGCTTCGCCGATGACCACCGGCGTGGTCGCCCATCCGCCGCTCGCGCCCCGGCGCGGCGCCGCGCGGGCGACCACGTGGTGGGGCAAGGCGTTCGTGCGTGCGGTCGAGGAGGCGGCGTACACCGAGGGCGACCTGCGCCGCGGCCGCTCGCTGGCCCGTGCCGGCACCGTCGGCGGCATCTCGCTGACCTCGGGTCGGATGGTGGCCGCCGTGCACGACGAGCACGGCCTGTTCACCGTCGACGCCCGGCTGCCGGTCCTCGAGGCGGAGTCGCAGGCCGCGCTGGTCGAGGTGGTGGCGGCCGAGGCCGGTCGCATCGGCTCCCTGCTCGCCGGCGACCTGCCCCACTCGCTGGTCGAGCACGCCGACGAGGCCGGCGTCGAGCTGTTGCCGTTCGGCACCGAGCTCGAGGCCACCTGCACCTGCGTCGGCTGGCTCGACCCCTGCCCGCACGCGCTCGCCGTCCTCTCGCAGGTCGCCTGGCTCGTCGACGCCGACCCGCTGGTGCTGCTCCACCTGCGCGGGGTGCCCCGCGACGACCTCCTCGCGCGGCTGCACGCCCGCACCCTCACCGACACGGCGCCGTCCGACGACCTCGAGGCCGCCTCGCTCGACACCGCCCTCGACGCCGCCGCCCGCGCGGCCCGGCTGCTCGAGCTGCTCGACGGCGACGACGCGGCCCGGGTCGAGCACCTGCTCTGAGCGCGGCTCAGGCCAGCAGGGCGCGGGTCGCCATCTGGGTGAGCAGGTCGCGCATGGCCTCCGGCGGCAGCTTGCCGCTGTGGGGCGTCGAGTTGATGAGACCGAACGCCGCGTGGGCCGACGCGCGCGCCGCGTCTCGGTCGAGGCGAGGGTCGACGAGCCGGAGCTGGGCGGCCCAGAGGTCGACGTAGGAGCGCTGGAGCGCGCGGACGTTCTCGCGGGCGTCGTCGGGCAGCGAGGACCAGTCGCGGTCCTGCACGACGATGAGCGCCTGGTGGCGCAGGGCGAAGTCGACGTGCCAGTCGACGAGGGCGGCGACGGCGGCGCGCGGGTCGGCGGCCGCGCCCACGCGCTCGCGGCCGACCGAGAGCAGCTGCTCGCTGATGGAGACCAGCATCTCGGCGAGGACGGCGTCCTTGGATGCGAAGTGCTTGTAGAGCGCCGGGCCCGAGATGCCGCAGGCCGTGCCGAGGTCGGAGACCGAGACGCCGTGGAAGCCGCGCGCGGCGAACAGCTCGGCCGCGGTGGCGAGGATCTGCTCACGGCGGCTCGGGGGGGCGACGACCTCGGTCACCCCCCGAGGTTAGCGATCGTTAACGCACCGCGTCCGCGGCGTCCACGAGCTCGCCCTCGGACAGCGGGTCGTAGCGCTCGCCCGGGAGCGCGAGCAGCGCCACGACCGCGGCGGCGAGGCAGAGCGCGCCGATGAGGGTGCATCCGGCGGAGAGCCCGTCGAGGAAGGCGTCGTTGAACGCGCCGGTGACGCCGGGCACCTGCGCCGCGAGGGCGTCGGCGGCCCCGACGGACTCGCGGGCCTGCTCGAGGGAGGTGGGGTCGACCCGGCCGTCGAGGAGGGACGCCAGCCGGTCGCCGTAGAGGGAGGCGAACAACGAGCCGACGACGGCGACGCCGAGCGTGCCGCCGAGCTCGCGGGTGGCGTCGTTGACGGCCGAGCCGACCCCGGCGCGGGCAGGGGGCAGCACCTGCAGGATCGACTCGGTGGCCGCGGTGCTGACCAGGCCCAGCCCGAGGCCCATCAGCACCATCTGGGGCACGATCGTGGCGGCGTAGGAGACGTCGACCTCGAGCGTCGAGATCCAGAGGAACGACGAGCCGAGCAGCGCGAGCCCGGTCGAGACGACCGCCTTGGAGCCGAGCAGCGGTGCGAGCCGGGCGCCGGCGATCGAGGCGACCGCGATCGAGATCGCGACGGGCAGGATGCGCGTGCCCGTGCCGAGGGCGGAGTAGTCGCGGACGAACTGGACGAACTGCGTGATCAGGAAGATGAACCCGAACAGCGCGAAGAAGGCGATGGTCACGGCGCCGCACGCGGCGCTGAAGCGGCGGTCGAGGAACAGGGTGACGTCGAGCATCGGGTGCTCCACGGCGCGCTCGACGGCGACGAACGCCGCCACCAGGACGGCCGCGACCGCGAACCCGGTCAGCGTGGTGACGCTGGTCCAGCCGTGCTCGGGGCCTTCGATGATCGTCCAGGTCAGGGTGCCGAGCGCCGCGATCGAGAGCACCAGGCCCGGCTTGTCGATGGCGGGCACCGACGCGTCGCGCGACTCGGGCACGAAAGCCACGGTCATGGCCATCGCGAGGACGGCCACCGGGATCAGCGCCCAGAAGACGCTGGGCCACGTGAAGTGCTCGAGCAGGAAGCCGCCGGTGATCGGTCCGAGCGCCACGCCCATGCCGACCGCGGCGCCCCAGATGCCGAGGGCGCCCGCGCGCTCGCGGCGCTCGGTGAAGGTGTTGGCGATGATCGACAGGGTCGTGGGGAAGATCAGCGCCGCGCTGACGCCCATCACGAAGCGCAGGGCGATGAGCGCCTCGACGTCAGTGACCAGGGCCGCGACCGCGCTGCTGGCGGCGAACCCGCCCAGGCCGAGCAGCAGGGCCGGACGCCGGCCGAACCGGTCGGAGAGCGAGCCCATCGCCAGGACGAGGGCGGCGAAGGCGAGGTTGTAGCCGTCAACCACCCACAGCAGGTCGTTGGTGTCGGCGTCGAGCTCGCGCGCCAGGGTCGGCAGGGCGACGTTGACGATCGTGGTGTCGAGGTTGATCGTCAGCGCCGCCAGGCAGACGGTCACGAGGATCAGCGGCTTGCGGGGCATCGGGCACTCCTGATGTGGACGGTGTCAACATGGAGGGTGCCCGGTGATGTGGGCGCTGTCAACATCGTCTATCGTCGAGGCGTGTCCGCCCCCCGCTACCACCACGGCAACCTGCGCGAGGCGCTGGCCGAGGCCGCGGTCGAGGCGGCCCGCGAGCATGGCCCCGACGGGCTGGCCGTGCGCGACCTGGCCCGCCGCGTCGGGGTGTCGCACAACGCGGCGTACCGCCACTTCGCCGACCGTGACGCCCTCGTCGCCGTGGTCGCCGAGCGCGCGATGGGCGACCTGGTGGCAGCGATGCACCGCCGGCTCGACGCGGTCGAGGAGAGCGACCCGTCGCTCCGCGCCCGGCGGCGCCTGATGGCGATCGGCGCGGGCTACGTCGACTTCGCCGTCGCCGAGCCCGGTCTGTTCCGTCTCCTGTTCACTGCCTACCCCGAGGTGCCCGGGACCGACGGGGTCGACGAGGACACGGAGGACCCCGACGACCCGTTCGGCATGCTCAACGCCGCGCTCGACGACCTCGTCGACGTCGGCCACGTCCACCCGTCTGTCCGACCCGGCGCCGAGATCGGCTGCTGGTCGGCGGTGCACGGCTTTGCCGTCCTCAACACCGAGGGTCCCCTGCGCGGCCTGGATCCGGCCGATCGCGAGGCCGCGCTGCGCGCGATGCTCGAGCGCCTCGACGTCGGGTACGGCGTCCGGCCCGGTTGACCCACGGCCCGCCAGGTCAGCCGGACGTCACGAAACCCACCGCCAGGCACGACGGCGTGCCCTCGTCGGTGTCGATCGACCCGGTCGCGACCGAGCCGTCAGGCGCGCTGTAGGCGAAGTCGACGTGGTCGGTGTCGCCGTCGTCGCCCACGAGGAGGTCGAAGGAGTCGGCGACGTCGAAGTCCGACCCCTCGAGGTCGAGCTGCAGCGGGTCACCCGGGTTGGAGTCGCGGACGACGGCCGCGCTGATGTAGGAGTCCTCCTTCGTCGTCGTCGCGACCAGCGTGAGCTCGGAGATGGTGCACATGGCGGTGATGACCAGCCCTCGCGCGTCGAGGACCACGGTCGGCGCCGTGTTGGCCGTGGCCCGGAACGAGATCTTGGTGATCGCGTTGCCGCCGACGCTGTCAGCCCGGGTGGCCCGGGTCGCGCGCGGCACCGTGCCGAGGCTCCCCTCCGCGACGTCGGCGCCGGTGATCGCGCCGTTGCGGACCTTGACGGACGTGACGGCGTTGTCCTTCAGCTGGGCCGTGCCGATTCTGACGGCGGCGTAGCTCGTGCCGCCGAGCGACACGATCAGGGCGAGCGTGGCCGCGACGGCGGCGTACCGCGCGGTGCGTGAGGACTGCTGCATGGGGTCTCCTGGGGTCCGGGCTGGTCTGTCCACCGTGGCACCAGCGCCGGGCGGGGCACATGACCCGTTGTGACCACTCGGGGACCCGATGGACGCGTTGGTTAACGATCGCTAACCTGGCGAGGTGCCCGAACTGAGAGAGCTCGTCGACGACCTCCGCGAGCGACTGGCCGCCGCGCGGCTCGGTGGCAGCGAGGCGGCCCGCACCAAGCACACCGACCGCGGCAAGCTGCTCGTGCGCGACCGCGTCGACCGGCTGCTCGACCCGGGCAGCCCGTTCCTCGAGCTGAGCCCGCTCGCCGCGACGGAGATGTACGGCGGGGGAGTGCCGAGCGCCGGCGTGGTGACCGGCATCGG
>JAOPXU010000195.1 GCA_025964985.1 Nocardioides sp. | reverse complement strand
GCTCGGTGGAGTACTCGTGGTTGACCACGAGCAGGGCCTCGTCTCCGAGCGGCTCGGCCGGGTCGAGCGGCAGCAGGCCCACGTCGTCGCAGTTGAAGCCGAACTGGGGCTTGGCGGCCTCGACGCTCGGCGTGGCCGCCGCCGCCAGCGGCCCGGCCCCCACCGCCGCCCGCGACCTGACCCGCGCCTTCGGTGCCGTGCGGCCCAACAAGCGCGACGCCGTCGTCACCGCTCCCGGCTTCACCAGCGCCGTCGTCGTCCGCTGGGGCGACGCGGTCGTCGCCGGCCCGGAGTTCGACGCCGCCAAGCAGAGCGTCGAGGCCGCCAAGACCCAGTTCGGCTTCAACTGCGACTACGTCGGCCTGCTGCCGCTCGACCCCCACAAGCCCCTCGGTGACGAGGCGCTGCTCGTGGTCAACCACGAGTACTCCACCGAGCCCGCCATGTTCCCCGCCGGTGTCTACACCGACGAGGAGATCAAGGGCATCTCCATGCACAACCACGGCATGTCCGTGCTGCGCGTGCGTCGCGGCGCGACCCCCGGCTCGTGGAAGCGCGTGGCGCCCAGCGCCCGCACGCCCGAGAACCGCCGCCTGCACATCGGCGTCGGCTTCAAGATGACCGGCCCCGCCGCCGGCCACGAGCTGCTCAAGACCACCGCCGACCCGAGCGGCACCTTCGCGCGCGGCACGCTCAACAACTGCGCCGGCGGCATGACGCCGTGGGGCACCGTGCTGTCGGGCGAGGAGAACTTCAACCAGTACTTCGACAAGAGCGGTGCTCTCGACTCCCGCTACACCGCGGCCTACGCGCGCTACGGCGTCAACGGCACCGGCCGCGGCTGGAACACCGTCGACCCGCGCTTCGACCTGACCACCGAGCCGCACGAGCCCCACCGCTTCGGCTGGATCGTCGAGGTCGACCCGCACAGCCCCAACGAGGCCCCGCGCAAGCACACGATGCTCGGCCGCTTCAAGCACGAGGGCGCCAACATCCATGTCGCCAAGACCGGCCAGGCCGTGGCCTACATGGGCGACGACGAGCGCGGCGACTACCTCTACAAGTTCGTCTCGGCCGGCAAGGTCGACAAGCGCAAGACCAAGGCCGCGCGCATCCGCAACAAGCAGCTCCTCACCACGGGCACGCTCTACGTCGCCGAGCTCGCCGGCGACGGCTCCGAGGACGGCCAGTTCGACGGCACCGGCCGCTGGATCAAGCTCTGCACCGACACCGAGTCGTTCGTGCCCGACATGACGGTCGCCGAGGTGCTCGTCTTCACGCGCCTGGCCGCCGACAAGCTCGCGCCCACCAAGATGGACCGCCCCGAGGACGTCGAGCCCAACCCGGTCAACGGCAAGATCTACGCCGCCCTGACCAACAACTCCAACCGCGGCAACGCCTCGACGCCCGTCGACGAGGCCAACCCGCTCGCCAAGTCGATGGTCCGCGCCTCGCTCGGTGCCCCGCTCACCGAGGCCAGCGGCAACCGCAACGGCTACGTGCTCGAGATGACCGAGACCAGCCAGAACGAGCACGCCGGCCTGACGTTCGCCTGGAACCTCATGCTCGTCTGCGGTGACCCCGAGGCGGCCGAGACCTACTTCGGTGGCTTCGACAAGAGCAAGGTCAGCCCGATCAGCTGCCCCGACAATGTCGCCTTCGACAGCGTCGGCAACCTGTGGATCTCCACCGACGGCAACGTCCTCGGCTCCAACGACGGCATCTTCCGCGTGCCGACGTCGGGCCCCGAGCGCGGCCGCGTCCTGCAGTTCCTCACCGTGCCGGTCGGCGCCGAGGCCTGCGGCCCGCTCATCACCGACAACGACCGCTCGCTGTTCTTCGCCGTGCAGCACCCGGGCGAGGTCACCGGGTCCACGTTCGAGAAGCCCGCCTCGACGTGGCCGCACACCGACGACTTCCCGCGTCCGTCGGTCTGCGTCGCCTACATGGACCGCTAGCACCTGCCCCACCGCACGACGGCCCGCCACCTCTCCACGAGGTGGCGGGCTGTCGTACGTCGTGGGCCGGCTCAGGTGATGGTCATGCCGCCGTCGACGGCGATGGTCTGTCCGGTGACGTAGCCACCGGCCGCCGAGGCGAGGAACACCACGGCTGCGGCGAGCTCGGCCGGGTCGCCCTTGCGGCCGGCGGGGATGCGCGGCATCTGCGAGTCGAGGTAGCCCTCGGGGTACTGCTCGGTCATCTCGGAGACGAAGAACCCGGGCGCGATCGCGTTGACCCGGATGCCCTTGCGCCCGGTCCACTGCTGGGCGAGGTCGCGGGTCAGGCCGATCAGGCCGGCCTTCGACGCGGCGTACGCCGCCTGGGGGAGGCCGGCGGTTGTCAGGCCGAGGACCGAGGAGATGTTGATGATGCTCGAGCCGGGCTGCATGACGCGCCCGCAGGCCTGCGCCATCCAGTAGCAGCCGTTGAGGTTGACGTCGATGACGCCGCGGAACTGCTCGGGCGCCTCGCGGGTGGCCGGTACGGCGGTGCCGATGCCCGCGTTGTTGACCAGCACGTCGACGTGGCCGAACTCCTCCATGGCCAGCGCGACGAGGTTGGTGCAGGAGTCGGGGTCGGCGACGTCGGTGGCGACGGTCAGCGCCCGGCGGCCGACGGACTCGACCAGTGCGGCGGTCTCGGCGAGCCGGTCGACCCGGCGCGCGCCGAGCACGAGGTCGGCGCCGGCCTCGGCCAGGCCCTGGGCGAACGCGACGCCGAGGCCGCTGGAGGCGCCGGTCACGACGGCGACCTTGCCGTCGAGGCGGAACATGTCATTGACAGTCATGGTCGGATCGTAGGGTGCCTACCCTCCGCAGCGACCTCGACGTCCTGAGCCACGGGACCCGCCTCGCAGCCTGGCACTACCAGGCGCAGAGCGACGCGTGGACCACGAGCGCCGGCCGGCCGGTCGTCGTCATGGCCCACGGCTTCGGCGCCACGAAGGACGCCGGTCTGACGCCGTTCGCCGAGCGGTTCGCGGCCGCGGGGGCCGACGTGGTGGTCTTCGACTACCGCGGTTTCGGCACCTCCGACGGCACGCCGCGCCAGTCGGTCGACCACCGCCGCCACCGCGAGGACTACCGCGCCGTCGTCGCGCACGTGCGCACCCTGGACGGCGTCGACCCGGACCGCGTGGTGCTGTGGGGGTCGTCGTACTCGGGTGGTCACGTGGTGGCCGTCGCAGCCGGGGACCCGCGGGTCGCCGCCGTGGTCTCGCAGGGTGCGGCGATGGACGGGCTGGCCGCGGTCCTCGAGATCCGGCGCTACGCCGGCGTCGGTGCGCTGCTGCGTCTGACCGGCCACGCGCTTCGGGGGCTGGTGCAGCGCTCGCACAGCCTGCCGATCGTGGGGCCGCCGGGATCGCTGGCCGCGATCACCTCGCACGACGGCGAGTCGGGCTACGCGCTGATCATGGGTCCGACGTTCCGCAACGAGATGCTGGCCCGCGGGATCATCCCGATCGGCCTCAACCGGCCGGTCGCGGTCGCCTCACGGCTGCGGATGCCGTTGATGCTCGTGGTCGCCGCGCAGGACACGATCGCGCCACCGTCGGCGGTCGAGCGGGTCGCCGAGCGTGCGGGCGGCCGGGTCGAGGTGCTGCGGCTCGACGTCGGGCACTTCGAGATCTACGAGGGTGAGCCGTTCGAGCGCTCGGTGACCGCCCAGGTGGCGTTCCTCGGGTCCGTGCTCGGCTGAGTCGGCCTCAGACGAGGTCGGCCAGCAGAGCACGCACCCGCTGGTCGATGTCGTCGCGTATCGGGCGGACGGAGTCGGGGCCCTGGCCGGCGGGGTCCTCGAGGGCCCAGTCCTCGTAGCGCTTGCCGGGGTAGAAGGGGCAGGCGTCGCCGCACCCCATCGTCACCACGACGTCGGAGGCCTCGACGTCCTCGGTGGCCAGCAGCGTCGGGACCTCCCGGGAGACGTCGATGCCGAGCTCGGCCATCACCTCGACGACGGCCGGGTTGAGGCTGTCGGCCGGGGCCGACCCCGCCGAGAGCACCCGGACCCGACCGGCCGCGTGGTGGTCGAGCAGGGCGGCGGCCATCTGGGAGCGCCCGGCGTTGTGGACGCAGACGAACAGGACGGTGGGCAGGACGGGCTCAGGCACGAGCGGGCTCCTTCTTCTCGGGACGACGGAACAGCCAGGTGGCGAGGACGGCGGCGGCCAGGCCGCCGACGACCTGGGCGGCGATGAAGGCGGGGGCCGACGAGGGCGCGATGCCCGAGAACGTGTCGGTCAGGGTGCGCGCCACCGTCACCGCCGGGTTGGCGAAGCTGGTGGAGCTGGTGAACCAGTACGCCGCGGTGATGTACGCCGCCACGACGGCCGCGACCCGCTCGCCCGGGCAGCCGCGGATCAGCAGCACCAGGCCGAGCGTCGCGACGACCTCGGCCAGCAGGTGGGCCGGCGTGGCCCGCTCGGTGGCCGCGATCGAGACGGCGTCGAGCTCGAACATCAGGTTGGCGAGCACCGCTCCGACCGCGCCGCCGGCGACCTGGGCGGCGACGAGGACTGCGGCCGCGCGTCCGCCGATCTCGCCGGCGAACAGCTCGACCAGCGTCACGACGGGGTTGAAGGCGGCCGAGACCGGCTGCAGCACGGTGATCAGTGCGAGCAGGGCGGCGCCGGTGACGATGGCGTTGATCAGCAGCTGCACCCCGACGTCGCCGGGAGCGAGCTCGACGGCGGCGATGCCGGAGCCGACGACCGAGGCGACGAGGAACGCGGTGCCGACGGCCTCGGCGACAGCGCGCCGGGGGAGGTCCCTCACCCGGCCACGCCCGCGATGAGCGCGCCGAGGTCGGCGACCGCGGTCGGCACGACGCGGTAGTAGACCCACACGCCGCGCTTGGAGCGGTCGAGCAGGCCGACCTCGTGGAGCACCTTGAGGTGGTGGCTGATGGTGGGCTGCGACAGGTCGAAGGCGTCCTGCAGGTCGCAGACGCACGCTTCGCCGTCGGCGTGTGAGGCGACCAGCGAGAGCAGTCGCAGGCGGACCGGGTCGCCGAGTGCCTTGAGCAGGGGCGAGATGCGCTCGGCCTGGTCGGCGCTCAGCGGCTCCTGGGCGAGCGGGGAGCAGCAGGCCACGGTCTCGACCGGGGTCAGCGTCAGGGACTTCGACATGCGTCGATATTGACAGACGTCTATGTGTGGGGCAACCTCGGGGATACATCGACCGACATCAATGTCTACGGAAGGGTTCCACCGTGTCCCGCATCCAGCTCGCCCTCGACGTCGACGACCTCGAGGCCTCGATCGCCTTCTACAGCCGCCTCCTCGGCACCACCCCCGCCAAGGTCCGCCCCGGCTACGCCAACTTCGCCGTCGCCGACCCGCCCCTCAAGCTCGTCCTGCTCGAGAACCTCGGCAGCGGGGGATCGCTCAACCACCTCGGCATCGAGGTCGACAGCGCCGACGAGGTCGACGCCGTCCAGGCCCGGCTGAGCGGCACCGGCGTCGGGTCGACCGACGAGCGCGACACCACCTGCTGTTACGCCCGCCAGGACAAGTTCTGGGTCGACGACACCCCCGACGGCGAGCGCTGGGAGGTCTACACGGTCCTGGCCGACAGCCCCACGTTCGCCGGCTCGCCGGAGCCCGAGGCGGCCGGGACTGTGTGCTGCGCCTAGGTGTACCCGGCCATGAGGTTGGTAGCAGCGGCGCGTCAGCGTTGACGTAGGTAGAGCCCCCGGGTGGGGTGTGGCTTGTCGAAGGCCCACATCCACCCAGGAGGCTCTGTGTCTCACCGTAACGCCCGCCTGACCGTCCACGGCCGCATGCTGATCGTCGAGCGCC
>JAOPXU010000180.1 GCA_025964985.1 Nocardioides sp. | reverse complement strand
TCGGTCTTCGGTCGTCTCTTCGGCCACTGATGTCGCTGCCCGTCCACCTCGTCCCGTCGCTCGAGGGGGTCCGCGCCGGTGACGTCGTGGCCGTCGAGGGCGACGAGGCCCACCACGCCGTCGCCGTACGCCGGCTGCGGGCGGGCGAACGCGTCGTCCTGACCGACGGCGCCGGGACTGCGGTGACCGGCACGGTCGCCGCGACCGGCAAGCGGCTGCTCGAGGTCGTGGCCGACGAGGTCACCCGCGTCGCCGAGCCGACGCCGCGGGTCACCGTCGTCCAGGCGCTGCCCAAGGGCGAGCGCGGCGAGCTCGCCGTCGAGGTGCTCACCGAGGTCGGCGTCGCCACGGTCGTGCCGTGGGCCGCGTCGCGCTCGGTCGCGGTCTGGAAGGGCGAGCGCGCCGACAAGTCCCTGGCCCGCTGGCGCTCCACCGCCCGCGAGGCCGCCAAGCAGGCCCGCCGACCGTGGCACCCCGAGGTGCTCCCGCTGGCGAGCACGGCCCAGGCCGTCGCGCTCGTCGAGGACGCCGACCTCGCCGTCGTGCTGCACGAGGACGCGAGCGTCGCGCTGGCCGGGCTCGGGGTGCCGGCCGACGGCAACGTCGTCGTCGTGGTCGGCCCCGAGGGCGGCCTCAGCGACGAGGAGGTCGCGGCGTTCGTCGCTGCGGGAGCGGTGAGCGTGCACCTCGGCAGCGAGGTGCTGCGCACCTCCACCGCCGGGGTCGCCGCGGTCGCGGCACTGCTGAGCCGCACCGAGCGCTGGGGCTGAGCCCGCCGGTCACTCGACGACGAAGGTCCGGGTGTCCTCGAAGGCGCCCGGACCCTCGCCGCCGGACGGGTCGTCGGTGCGGGCCACGAACGTGTAGGTGCCGGGCGCGAGCGCGCTGATGTCGACCTCGGCGGCGAACGGGTAGAGCCGGTCGCCGAACTGCTCGGCGGTGCTGAAGCCGCCCAGCACCTCGGCGCCCGAGGCGTCCAGGACGGCGTACGGGACGGTCGCCTCGAAGGAGGCGGCGACGCCCTCGACGGCCAGCGTGCCGGAGGCGGTGGCGCCCTCGGCGGGGGTCGTCAGGCTGACCAGGGACAGGACGTCGAGCTGCGGCGCGGCCTTGACGCCGCGGCCGGTGGGCTGGCCGAACAGGTCGGCCGGGCGGCCGTCGGCGAGCTGGAGACGGACCGGGTCGCGGGTCTGGGCGACGCCCTGCAGCGTGTAGACGAGCGACTGCACGGCCAGGCGCGCCTCCTGCCGCGACGTGCCCTTGTCGGCGCTGAGCGGCGAGTCCTCGCCGAGGGTCACGACGATCTCGCCGTCGCCGGCCTCGATCGCCTCGATGGTCACGCCGGTGAGGAGGGTGCCGTAGTCGGGGTCCAGCGCGTCGCCGGCGAGCAGCAGCGCGGCGGCCTCCTCGAGCGGGTTGTCGGGCTCGACCTCGCGGAACTCGCGGTAGAGCCGCAGCCCCATCGGGGTCTCGCCGGTGAAGTAGACCGGGACCGTCGCGGTGGTGGGCACGGGCTCGGACGTCGTCGTCTCCGTCGGCTCCTCCGTCGGGTCCGGCTCGGTGGTGGGCTCGCTGGTCGGGGTCGGGCTCGCGGCCGGGCCGCTTCCGGTCTCGGAGGACACCGGCTCGGGCTCGTCGTCGGCGCAGCCCACCAGGAGTCCGAGTCCGAGGGGGAGGGCGAGCGTCATCGCGGCCGTGCGCGTCCTGAGGTGCATGGCGTCCATCCTCGTGCGGTCGGGTGGCTATTCGACGGTGATCGTGCGCGTGTCGGTCCATGCCCCGGCGCCCTCGGTGCCCCCGGTGGGGTCGTCGGTCGAGCACGCGAGCTCGTACTCGCCGGGCGCGACGCCCCTGAGGTCGATCTCGAGCTCCCAGGGGTAGAGCCGCTCCTCGAGCCATCCCTCGGCCTGACCGACGAAGGGGCCGTGCTCGCCGGCGCCACCGGTGCTGCGCAGGCGGCACGCCACGCTCGCCTCGAAGCCGTTGGAGAGGCCGCGTGCGGTGAGGGACCCCGAGTGGGTCGCTCCCTCGGACGGCTCGGCCAGGACCAGGTGGCTCACCACCGAGAACAGCGGCGCGGTCGCGAACGGTCGGATCGGCTCCTCCCGACCGTCGGCCCACTCGAGCACGACGGGCAGGTCGGTCCCGAGCGAGGAGGTGAGGGTGTGGGCCAGCTGCTGGCGGGCCAGGGGGTCGTCGACCGGTCCGCCGGTGACCCGCACCTCGATGCGGTCGGGCAGGACGTCGTACGACGTGAGGGAGCCGGCGGGCCACAGCGTGCGGAGGTCGGGGTCGTCCGGGGTGCTCATCAGGTGGGCGAGCGGCGTCCCGTAGCCGAGGAGCTCCACGGGGTAGAGCGCCGCAGCCCGGGCGTCCGGGCCGTCCGGTCCCGGACCGACGTAGTAGACGGTGGTGCCCCGGTAGGGCGCCACCGTCTGCTCCTCGACGACGACCGTGCGGCTGTCGCTGTAGGCGCCGACGCCGTCGGTGCCGCCGGTGGGGTCGTCGGTGCGGCAGACGAAGTCGTAGGTGCCGGCGGGCACGCCGGACAGGTCGACCTCGAGCTCCCAGGGCTCGAGCTCGTCCCCGGACCCGGCGATCGTGGGGACGCTGCGGAGCTCCGTGCCGTCCTCGTCGAGCAGGCTGCAGGCGACGGTCCCCTCGAACCCGCGGCCCACCCCGCGGGCGGTGATGGTCCCGGTGTAGACGAAGCCCTCGCCGGGGTCGCTGATGCTGACGTGGGACAGGACGTCGGGGGCGGGTGTGCCCGGGACGTCGCCCAGGTCGGCCTCCGGGTTCTCGAAGCGCACGGGCAGTCGCGAGCCGGTGGTCGCCTGGAGCGTGTAGACCACCTGCTGCCAGGCCAGCGCCTCGGCGCCGGTGATCTCGTCGGCCACCGTGACGACGATCTCGGTGGGAGCGACCTCGTAGGCGAGCAGCGACCCCTCCGGCCAGGCCGTCATGTAGTCCGGGTCGCTCGGGGTGCTCATCAGCAGCTCGAGCGGGTCGCCGGCCGGCTCGAAGTAGCGGTAGAGCGCCGCCTCGGGGGCGTCGGGGCCGTCGGGTCCGGGGCCGAGGTAGTAGACCGGGGTCGTGGCGGTCGACGGACCCGTCGACGGCGCGGACGTCGGGGGGTCGGCGGCGACCTCGGGCCGGACCGGCACGTCGTCGCCGGTGGTGACGACCGCGACGGTCACCACGACCGCGGCGGCGGCCAGGGCGGCCCCGCTGACGGCGTACCAGGAGCGGCGCGAGCGCCGGGCGTCGCGGGCGGTGCGGGCCCGGATGGCGCCGAGGCGGTCGGTCGGCTCGACGTCGGAGACGGCGTCGTCGAGGAGGTCGCGGACGAAGCCGTCGTCGCTCACAGGTCTTCTCCTTCGAGCAGGGCGCGCAGGGCGGCGGCGCCGCGGGAGGCGTGCGACTTCACCGCGCCGCGGCTGATGCCGAGCGTCTCGGCGATGTCGGCCTCGGACAGGTCGAGGTAGTAGCGCAGCGCGAGGACCTCACGCTGCCGCTCGGTCAGGGTGCGCAGGGCGTCGAGGACGGCGGCGCGACGGTCGGAGACCAGGGCCGGGACTTCGGCCGACGGCAGCGGGTCGGGCAGCCGCTCGCGGGCCGCGTGGCGGTCGACGACGCCGCGGTGGCGCAGCACCGAGCGGGAGCGGTTGACGACGGCCTGGCGCAGGTAGGCCAGCGCCCGGTCGGGCTCGCGCAGGCGGCCCCAGCGCCCGTGCAGGGCCACGAAGGCGTCCTGCACGACCTCCTCGGCCGTGCCGAGGTCGCGCACCAGCAGGACCGAGAGGCGCACGAGCTGGCGCCAGTGGGCGGCGTACAGCACCTCGACGGCGGTGTCGGCGTCCCAGCCGGCGGCCTCGCTCACCGCCGGCTCGATCGCATGGGTCATCACGCTAGTGCGACGCGCAGGTGCGGCCCGGGGTTTACGGTGGCGGGGTGGACGACTGTCTCTTCTGCAAGATCGTGGCCGGCGAGATCCCCGCCGAGGTGGTGCACACGACCGAGCGGACCGTCGCCTTCCGCGACGTCAACCCGCAGGCGCCGACGCACGTGCTCGTCGTGCCCAAGGACCACTACGCCGACGCGGCCGCGCTCGCGGCCGGCGACCCCGAGACCTCGGCCGAGCTCGTGCGCACGGCCGCCGCGGTCGCGACCGCCGAGGGCCACGGCGCCGACTACCGCCTGGTCTTCAACACCGGTGCCGGCGCGGGCCAGACGGTCTTCCACACCCACCTGCACGTGCTGGCCGGACGCGACCTGGGCTGGCCGCCAGGCTGACGTGGTCGGTGCCGGAGGCTCAGGTGAAGGCGTACCAGATGCGCATCAGCGCGAAGACGACCGGCAGCCCGAAGACCACCAGCAGCACCCAGGCGGTGACCCGGTGCAGCGTCTTGGCACCGTCGAGGTTGCCGGCGAAGTCGAGCAGCGCGCCGTCGGGCACGTTGTGGGTCAGACCCATCTTGCGGGCGTCGTCGGGCAGGTGCCCGCCGGGGAACCAGTACGGCGGCGTGTCGTCGTCGGGCGCGTAGTCCTCGTCGAACTCGTCGACCTGGTCCTCGCGCATGGTGCCACCGTACGGCGTCGGGCCGCGCTGCCGCCTCACCTTCGCCTCAACGGGTGCTATCTCGCAGGCGGTGCGCCTCGGGCGCGACGTACGATGGAGGGACGACTCCCCGACGAAAGGCCGCCCGTCCCGGGCACCCATGACTGACTCCACCTCCTCCGGTGACCTCCAGACACGCCACACCGTGGTGGTCCCCAGCAGCATCGACATGGTCAGCCTCCTCGGCCCGGGTGATGAGTACCTCGGGATCATCGAGGGCGGCTTCGAGGCCGAGATCCACGTGCGCGGCAACCGCATCACGATGCGCGGCAACCCCGGCGAGGTGGCGCTCGCCGAGCGGCTGCTCGACGAGCTCGTGACGATCATCCGCACCGGTCAGGGCGTCACGTCCGAGACCGTCGAGCGGGCCATCGAGATGCTGCGCCAGGAGACCACCGAGCGCCCCGCCGACGTGCTGTCGCTCAACATCCTGAGCAACCGCGGCCGCTCGATCCGTCCCAAGACGCTCAACCAGAAGCGCTACGTCGACTCGATCGACAAGAACACCATCACCTTCGGCATCGGCCCGGCCGGCACCGGCAAGACCTACCTGGCCATGGCCAAGGCCGTCCAGGCGCTGCAGGCCAAGCAGGCCAACCGGATCATCCTCACCCGCCCCGCCGTCGAGGCCGGCGAGAGCCTCGGCTTCCTGCCCGGCACGCTGAGCGAGAAGATCGACCCCTACCTGCGTCCGCTCTACGACGCCCTTCACGACATGATCGACCCCGAGACGATCCCCAAGCTGCTCGCTGCCGGCACGATCGAGGTGGCGCCGCTGGCCTACATGCGCGGTCGCACGCTCAACGACAGCTTCATCATCCTCGACGAGGCGCAGAACACGACGCCCGAGCAGATGAAGATGTTCCTGACCCGCCTGGGCTTCGGCTCCAAGATCGTCGTCACCGGCGACATCACCCAGGTCGACCTGCCCGGCAACGTCAAGTCCGGCCTGCGGATCATCGAGGGCATCCTCGACGACGTCGAGGACATCTCGTTCCAGCGCCTGACCGCCAACGACGTCGTGCGCCACCGCCTGGTCGGCAAGATCGTGGCCGCCTACGACGAGTTCGACAACCGCGGCGGCCTCAGCACGGCCCAGGAGCAGCGCCGGTGAGGCGTCCGTGACCATCGAGATCCTCGACGAGTCCGGGACCGGGATCGACGTCAAGCACCTGGCCCAGCTCAGCCGCTTCGTGATGGACCAGATGCGCGTGCACCCCCTGGCGGAGCTCTGCATCAAGGCCGTCGACGAGGCCACCATCACCGAGCTCAACGAGAAGTGGATGGAGAAGGAGGGCCCGACCGACGTGCTGGCCTTCCCGATGGACGAGCTGCGCCCCGGCCTGGTCGACGAGGAGCCCGAGGAGGGCGTCCTCGGCGACATCATGCTGTGCCCGCAGATCGCCGCCGCCCAGGGCGAGATCGCCGGCCACGGCACCCTCGCCGAGATCGAGCTGCTCACCACTCACGGCATCCTCCACCTGCTCGGCTACGACCACGCCGAGCCCGACGAGCACGCCGAGATGTTCAGGTTGCAGGACCGGCTGCTGGGGGAGTGGCGCAGCCGGTGACCGGCACCATCACGCTGCTGGTCGCGGCCCTGCTGGTCGTGCTGGCCGGCGTGTTCAGCGCCGTCGACGCGGCCCTGGGCTCGTTCTCCAAGGCCCGCGCCCACGAGCTCGTCCAGGAGGAACGGGCGGGCTCGCGCCAGCTCGTCACCCTCCTCGCCGACGCCCCTCGCCACCTCAACACCGCGCTGCTGCTCCGGCTGCTGTGCGAGACGTCCGCGATCGTCCTGGTCACCCTCGAGCTCGACCGCGCCCTCGACGGCGCCCGGTGGGTCAGCACGCTGACCTCTATCGGCGTGATGCTCGTCGTCTCGTTCGTCGTCATCGGCGTCGGCCCGCGCACGCTCGGCCGTCAGCACTCCGAGCTCGTCGCGCTGTTCTCGGCCGGCGCGCTCACGGTGTTCACGACCGTCCTCGGTCCGCTGTCCGGGCTGCTGATCCTGCTCGGCAACGCGATCACTCCCGGCAAGGGCTTCCGTGAGGGCCCGTTCTCCTCCGAGACCGAGCTGCGTGAGCTCGTCGACATCGCCGAGGCCTCCGCCGTCATCGAGGCCGACGAGCGCAAGATGATCCACTCCGTCTTCGAGCTCGGCGACACCACCGTGCGCGAGGTGATGGTGCCGCGCGGCGACGTCGTCTACATCGAGCACTACAAGAACCTGCGCC
>JAOPXU010000134.1 GCA_025964985.1 Nocardioides sp. | reverse complement strand
ACCTTCATCTGTGCCGGCAACGGCGACCCGCTGCTCCCGCACACCCATGCCCTCGTCGGGGCACTGCGCCGGCACGGCGTCGACCACGACGCCCTGCTCTTCGCCGACGACCACGAGCCACGACTCGGCCACGAGTTCCAGTTCGACCTCGACTCCGCCGAGGGGCGCGCGGCAAGCGACCGTGCGGTCGCCTTCATCCACCGCGTCGCGGACTGAGGACGCCGTTTCCGGCCTCTCGAGGTCGACGCACCCGCAGACCGTGGCCTCTCGACGGCGACGGACCCGCAAAGGATGGCCTCTCGACGGTGGGGGGCCGGGGGGCGGCACTTGACGGGACGGCTGCGAGTCGTCAGGGTAAGCAAGCGCTTAGTCCATCGCGAGGAGCAGCATGCCCGACACCGCCGTCGTCACCGGGGCCGCCCGGGGGATCGGGCGAGCCATCGCCACGCGGCTCGCCCATGAGGGGTGGCAGATCGTCGTCGCCGACCTCGACGAGGACGAGCTCGCGGACGTCGCCGCGCAGACCGGCGCGCTCGCCGTCCCCGGCGACACCTCGACCGACGCCGGCGTGCGGCACCTCGTCGACACGGCATACGACCGCTACGGCCGCGTCGACGTCTTCTTCGCCAACGCGGGCATCGGCACGCTCGCCGGGCTGGACGCCTCCGACGCCGAGTGGGCGCGCACCCTCGAGACCAACGTCCTCGCTCACGTGCGCGCCGCCCGTCACCTCGTGCCGCACTGGCTCGACGCCGGGGGAGGGCGCCTCGTCGTCACCGCCTCGGCCGCCGGGCTGCTGACGATGATCGGCGCCGCGGCGTACTCGACGACCAAGCACGCGGCCGTCGGGTTCGCCGAGTGGCTCTCGGTCACCTACGGCGACCGCGGGGTCGTCGTGCAGGCGATCTGCCCGCAGGGCGTGCAGACCGCGATGCTCGACCAGGCCGGACCGCTCAAGGACCTGCTCTCCCACGACGAGGCGCTGGCTCCGTCCGCCGTCGCCGAGGCGTGGGTGGCCAGCCTCGACGACGACCGGTTCCTGGTCCTGCCGCACCCCGAGGTCGGCGGCTACTACGCCGCGCGCGCCGCCTCCACCGACCGCTGGCTGGCCGGCATGCGCCGCCTGCAGTCCAAGGTGGACTCGCTCCCGTGAGCGTCCCCGGCTTCGACGCCGAGGCGTTCCGGCGCTGGTACGACGGCGTACGGCCCGGCGAGCTCGCCGGACCGGTCGAGGCCGCGCTGGTCTCCGGCGGCAAGTCCAACCTGACCTACTCCGTCACCGACGGCGCCACGACGTTCATCGTGCGCCGTCCGCCGCTCGGCCACGTGCAGGCGACCGCCCACGACATGGGCCGTGAGTACACCGCGATGTCGGCCCTCGCCGGCTCCGACGTGCCCGTGCCGGCCACCTACGCGCACTGCGCCGACCCGTCGGTGATGGGTGCGGAGTTCTACGTGATGGAGAAGGTCGCCGGCGAGGCGTTCCGCACCGCCGCCCAGCTCGAGGCCGTCGGCGCCGAGGCCACCGCGGGCCTGGCCCGCGCCATGGTGGACGTCCTGGCCCGCCTGCACTCCGTCGTGCCGGAGGAGGTCGGACTCGGCGACTTCGGTCGCCCGGCCGGCTTCCTCGAGCGCCAGGTACGCCGGTGGGGCCGCCAGCTCGAGGGCTCGGCCACCCGTCCGCTGCCCGACGCCGACACACTGCTCGCGCGCCTCGCCGCCTCGGTCCCGGCTGACGGCGAACCCGGCATCGTCCACGGCGACTACCGCCTCGACAACCTGCTCACCGTGCCCGGCGACGCCGCGCCCGTGAAGGCCGTCGTCGACTGGGAGATGGCCACCCTGGGCGACCCGCTCACCGACGTCGCCCTGCTGCTGGTCTACGACAACCTCGGCACCATCGCCGGCGGCGGGGCCGTCGCCGACGCCAGCGCCGCGCCCGGCTACCCCGACCGCAACACCCAGCTGGCGGCGTACGAGGGCGCGGGCGGGCGTCCCCTCGGCGACCTGTCGTTCCACCTCGGGCTCGCCTACCTCAAGATCGCGGTCATCCTCGAGGGGATCCACCACCGCTACCTCGCCGGGCAGACCGTCGGCGACGGGTTCGACCGCGTCGGCGAGGCCGTCGAGCCGCTCCTGGCAGGTGGGCTCGACGCCACCAGCGGCCGGGCCTGACCCGATCGGGTACCCGTCCCGCGTTCGCCGGACAGGGGCGTAGCGACGTGCCTACGGTGCGTCGGTGATCTCCCACCCCCTCCCCCGACTCCTCGCCGTCGTCGCCACCGTGCTGACCATGGCCCTCACCGCCCACCCGTCGGCCGCCGCCGCGGTGGACCCGACCGAGGCGCCGGTGTCGGCGACCACGTCGGCCGCGTCGGGATCCGCCGCACGCACCGTCGGTCTCGTCCGCGCTGCCGCCGTCTCGTACCGCACCGTGCGTCAGCGCGAGAAGATCCCGCTCAGCGTCCGCACCGTGCGGACTGCCGACCTGCCCCGCGGCGTGCGTCGCGTCGCCCGTTGGGGCCACCCCGGGCTGAAGGTGATCGTGTGGCGCGTCAAGTACGAGGGCGCCAAGCCCGTCGCCGCCCGCAAGCTCCGGACGAACGTCGTCCGGCGGCCCCAGTCGCGCATCGTCCGCGTCGGCACCCGCGTCTCGTCCGGACCCCGCTGCCACGGCAGCTACCGCGGCGCCTGCGTGCCGATCGCCAGCGACGTGGACTGCGCCGGGGGCAGCGGCAACGGCCCGGCGTACGTCGACGGTCCCGTCTACGTCGTCGGCGACGATGTCTACGGCCTCGATTCCGACGGTGACGGCGTCGCCTGCGAGTGAGGTGACCCGCGAGGGCCGGCGTCGTGAGAAAGTCGCGGCATGGACCTCTCGCTCAGTGACGAGCAGCAGGCGTTCCGCGACGCCGCCCGCGCTTTCCTCGACAAGGAGGCGGTCCCGCACCGCACCCAGTGGGACCGCGACGAGTCCGTCGACCTGGAGATCGTGCCGAAGATGGCCGAGCTCGGGTTCTTCGGCCTCACCATCCCCGAGGAGTACGGCGGCCTGGGCGGCGACTACGTCACCTACGCGCTGGCGATGGAGGAGCTCGGGCGGGCCGACTCGGCGCTGCGCGGCATCGTCTCGGTCAGCAGCGGGCTGGTCGGCAAGTCGATCCTGTTCCACGGCACCGAGGAGCAGAAGCAGGAGTGGCTGCCGTCGCTGGCGGTGGCGGACAAGCTCGGCTGCTTCGGCCTCACCGAGCCGGGCACCGGCTCCGACGCCGGCAACCTGACCTCGCGCGCGGTCAGGGACGGCGACGACTACCTGATCACCGGCCAGAAGCTGTTCATCACCAACGGCACCTGGGCCGACGTCGCGCTGATCTTCGCGCGCACCGGCGAGCCCGACTCGGGGGCGCGCGGGGTCAGCGCGTTCCTGGTGCCGACCGACTCCCCCGGCTTCGAGGCCCGCGAGATCAAGGGCAAGCTCGGGCTGCGCGGCCAGGCCACGGCCGAGCTCTTCCTCGACGAGGTCCGCGTGCCGGCCTCGGCCATGCTCGGCGGTCCCGAGGGCGAGGGCCGCGGCTTCAAGGTCGCGATGTCGACGCTCGACAAGGGCCGGCTCGCGGTCGCCGCCGGCTGCGTCGGCATCGTCCAGGGCTGCCTGGAGACCTCGGTGGACTACGCGCAGAACCGCACCCAGTTCGGCCGCCCGATCGCCGGCTTCCAGCTGGTGCAGGACATGATCGCCGACATCTCCCTCGACGCCGACGCCGCGCGCCTGCTCGTGTGGCGCTGCGCCGACCTGGTCGACCGCCACGAGCCGTTCGGCGTCGCAGCGTCCAAGGCCAAGCTGTTCGCGTCCGAGGCCGCCGTGCGCGCCGCCAACCTGGCGATCCAGATCCACGGCGGCGCGGGCTACGTCGACGACTACCCGGCCGCCAAGTACCTGCGCGACGCCCGCGTCATGACGCTCTACGAAGGCACCTCGCAGATCCAGAAGCTGCTCATCGGCCGCGCCGAGACGGGCATCAGCGCGTTCGTGTGACCGAGGGCGAGTCGGCTCAGTCGTCGTCCCACGAGTCGCGTCCGGCGCCGGTGATCGGGATGACCGGCCCGCCGGTGACGGCAGGCTGCCAGGTGGCCTGGCCGAGGCCGCGCACCCGGGCGAGCACCTCGCGCACGCCGGAGCCGCGGCTGCCGGCGACGTAGCCCTGCGCGTCGAGACCGGCGGCCCGGGCGAGGTCGACGGAGCGGGCGACGTAGTGGTCCTGGGTGACCACGACCGCGCTGGTCACCTCGAAGACCTGCTGGGCGCGGCGCATCGTGTGCCAGGTGCTGAAGCCGGCGTAGTCGGTGAACACGTCCTCCGGCGGTACGCCGGCCGCGAGCGCCGCGTCGCGCATGGCGTCGGGCTCGTCGTAGGCGGCCGAGCCGTTGTCGCCCGAGACGAGCAGCTTGTCGACCGTGCCGGCCTCGTAGAGCTCGACGGCCGCGTCGACGCGCTCCTGCACGACGCGGCCGAGCCGGCCGTCGGGCAGGACCAGCGAGCCGGGGACGATGGCGACCTGCGCGGGGTCGACGTCGGCGGCGTCGGAGACCACGTGGTCGCCGGTGCGGACCACGACCACCGCGTTCGCCGTGGCGACCAGGGCCACGACCGCGACCACCGCCACGACGAGGGCCATCCGCAGTCGCCGGGCCCAGGTGGTCACGCTGCGAGTCTACGGAGCGGGTCGGTGCCTCACCGGTAGCGCCGCGGCACCGTCCAGGGCCGGCCGAACACCTCGTTGTACGACGCGGGGTGGAACGGGCTGTCGCCGCCGGCGGGCAGGCTGGTCAGCTCGCCGAGGACGACGCGGTCGGGCAGCAGGTAGAGGTCGACGCGCACGAAGTCGGTGTCGCGGCCGAGCCGCTCGGCCACGTCGAGCATCTCGGCGAGCCGGTCGGGCCGGGGGACGGGCGGGTCGGCCCAGGGGTGGCCGCCGCTGAGGGCGACGTGCTCCCAGTCGGGGGTGAAGAAGTCCTGGGTGCGGTCCTCGAAGCGGCCGCGGTCGACGCCGATCCAGTGGCAGACGCCGTGGAACACGAACAGCTTGTAGTCGTCGGGGATGCCGCCGTCGGGTCCCTCCAGCAGCTCCTCGACGATCACGCGCCGCGGCACCTGGCCGTAGGCCCACTCCCGGTTGGGTCCGCGGCCGTAGAGCTGCGCCACCCAGGACCGGCCGATCGCGGCCAGCTGGCCGCGGGGTACGACGTCGGGCCGCACGTGCGCGTAGACCCAGGCCCACCGCGGCTCGGGCAGGCGGGCGTCGGCCGGGGCGGCGGGCGAGACCACGATCGCGGTGCCGCTGCCGTGGGTCGGCTTGACGACGTACGACTGCGGCAGCGGCACGTCGGCGAGCTGCCCGGGGTCGTCGAGCAGGTGGTGGAGGCGGGGCAGGTAGCGCTCCCCGACGACGGCGGCGACGTGGTCGCGCACCGCCGCCTTGTCGGCCCACGTCACGAGCAGGGGCCGGTGGTCGCGGAGCATCTTGTAGCGGACCTTCTCGTTGAAGGTCACCGGACGACGGCTCCGCCACAGCCGCCACAGCCGGACGGCACGGCTCCGCTCGCGGCGCCGGACCGGGTGGGGCGTCGGGGGCGCAAAGGACTCCGGCTCGACCACGGGACACATCGTGCCGAAGCGGTCACGGCCCGTCGTCAGGGGGCGCGGCGGCTCCAGCGCTCGACCACCGTGCGGGCGGCCTTGCCGCTGAGCCCGTGGGCGCGGAACGTCGCGGAGACCAGGTGGTCCTTGCTCGCCATCAGCGCGAGCAGCAGGTGCCCGCCGTGGACGCGCGGGCCCTGGGTGAGGCCGCGCAGCCCGAGCGAGCGGACCAGGAGGTCGCGGGTGGCGTCGGTGAGACGGCGTCCGCCCCAGTCGGGCGGTGCGTCGAACGGCGGGTTGACCGCCGCCAGCACGGTGGCCAGGTCGATGCCGACGGACTCGATCTCCTCGAGGTCGATCGTGTCGGAGGCCGCGAGCCACTCGCGGTCGAGGGTCAGCAGCACCTCGCCGGCGCTCGAGCCGAGCTCGACCAGCACGTCGCGCACCATCGCGTCGGTCAGCACCGCACGCAGCAGGTGGTGCGGATGCACGTCGCGCCGGTCAGCCACCCGCCCAGTGTCACCCACGACCGCTCACGGCCCCGTCAGGCCCGGCGCGACTCCAGGACCCGGAACCCCTTGGCGCTGGCCAGCCGGCGCGTCGGGAACCCCTGCTCCCCCAGCCAGCGCTGCAGGGAGTCGGCGCCGAGGTTCTTGCCGACGACCATGACCGCGCGACCACCGGGCGCCAGGCGCGGCAGCCAGGTGAGCAGCAGCTCGTGCAGGGCCGGCTTGCCGATGCGGATCGGCGGGTTGGACCAGATCTCGTCGTACGTCGCTGCCTCGTCGACCTCGCCCGGCAGCGCGGCGGTGAACCGGTCGCCCACACCCAGCGCGGCGGCGTTCTCGCGGGCCAGCAGGAGCGCGCGCTCGTTGACGTCGACGGCCGTGACCCGGGTGGTCGGCGACACCGTGGCGACCGCGAGGCCGATGACGCCGTAGCCGCAGCCCAGGTCGAGCACCGAGGCGACGTCGGGCGCGGGCGGCGGCGTCTCGCGGAAGAGGACGGCCGTGCCGATGTCGAGACGGCCGCGGGCGAAGACGCCCGACCCGGTCACCAGCAGCAGCCGCCGGTCCCAGACCTCCACCTCGACGGGCTGGCGCTTGAAGGGCACCGACGGGTCGGCGGTGAAGTAGTGCTCGTCCTCCTGCTCACTCACCGGCCACCCGCTTCGCCATCGTCTGCACCGTGCGCGCCGCCAGCTCGTCGTCGGCGGGGTAGGCGACCTCCTCGAGCGTGAGCCCGTGGGGGTGCACCACCACGACGCCGGCGTCGCGCCTCTCGGCCCGCAGCATCTCACCGGCCCAGGCGACCGGACGACGTCCCTCCCCCACCGCCAGCAGGCAGCCCACCAGCGAGCGCACCATCGAGTGGCAGAACGCGTCGGCCCGCACCGTCGCCACCGCGACCCCGGCGTCGTCGCGCTCCCACATCAGGTCGAGCAGGGTGCGGATGGTCGTCGCGCCCTCGCGCTGCTTGCAGAACGACGCGAAGTCGTGGCGCCCCACCAGCAGGGCAGAGGCCTCGTTCATCAGGTCCAGGTCGAGCGCACGGGGCCAGGCCAGCACGTGGTGGCGCGTCAGCGGGTCGACGAGCTCGACGCGGTCGGCCACCCGGTAGGCGTAGCGGCGCCACAGCGCCGCGAACCGCGCGTCGAATCCCTCGGGCGCGCGCACGACGCCCCGCACCCGGGCGTCGACCGGCAGCACCCCGTTGAGCCGGCGGGCCAGCCGGTCGAGCCCCTGGGGCAGCAGCTCGTCGGCCACGTCGGTGTGCACGACCTGCCCGCGGGCGTGGACGCCGGCGTCGGTGCGGCCGGCACAGACGACCTGCACCTGGGGGGCGCGCAGCACGGTGGCCAGGGCCGAGGTCAGCTCGCCCTGCACGGTGCGCAGCCCGGGCTGCGCGGCCCAGCCGTGGAAGTGCGTGCCGTCGTAGGCGAGATCGATCCGCAGGCGCACCCGGCCATCCTCCCGCACCGCCCGGGAGACACAGGTCACGGGCCGGTCACCCTTGCGAATGGAGGTCTCTGCTCCGCCACCGGGAACCCTTGGAGCATGTTCTTCTTCTTCAGCAACCGCCTGGGCTGCGCCGGCTCGCTGCTGGTCTCCCTGCTCGTGACCGCGGTCCTCGTGCTGCTGCTGGTGGCGCTGTGAGCCGCACCGTCGCGCGGTCGTTCCTGCGGCTGCTGCTGTGGCGCGGCGAGCGGACCGGCAGCCAGGCCCTCGACGACTGAGCACCTGACCAGGCGGGCCCACGCGCCGCGACCTCGCCGTCATGTGGCGGCGGCATACTGCGAGCGTGCCTGACCCCGCCATCCTCCTCGTCTCGGCCCAGCACGCCGAGTTCCTGCTCGACGAGTTCGGGCGCTACGCCCGTGACTACGACCTGCGCACCGCTGGCTCGTCCGCCGAGGCCCTCGAGGTCACCCTCGCGGTGCAGGCCGCCGGCGGCACCGTCGCCCTCTACGTCCAGGACGGCGACCTCCCCGACGCCGAGCCGCTCGAGGCCTTCCACCACTGGCGCACCAAGGTCCCGACCGCCCGCCGGGTCATCGCCGCACCCTGGGAGCGGTTCCTCACCCACGCCGCCGGGCTGCGCGCGGGCATGGCCAAGGGCAAGTACGACGCCTACCTGCTGATGCCGCGCGGCGTGCGCGACGAGGAGTTCCACGGCGCGATCACCGAGCTGCTCTCCGACTGGGGCTCGACGGTCGCGGCGCCCGAGGTCGAGACGGTCCGCATCGTCTCGCCGCCCGGCGTCCGGCTGACGACCGAGATCCGCGAGTACACCGAGCGGATGGGCATGCCGACCCGCGTCTACACCCCCGACACCGCCGAAGGCCGCGAGCTCGTCGAGGCCCACGAGGCCGCCGGCGGCACCGTGACCTGGCCGGTGATCCGCACGATCGGGCGGACGCCGTACGCCCCGGCGACGGTGCGCGACGTCGCCCACCAGATCTACGGCGCCCCGAGCGACTTCGAGATCAACGGGGTCGTCGACCTCGCGATCGTCGGCGCCGGACCGGCGGGCCTGGCCGCGGCCGTCTACGGCGGCAGCGAGGGCCTGTCGACCGTCGTGCTCGAGGCCGAGGCCATCGGCGGGCAGGCCGGGACGTCGTCGATGATCCGCAACTACCTCGGCTTCCCGCGCGGCATCTCCGGGATGCGGCTGGCCCAGCGCGCCCGCAACCAGGCGATCCGCTTCGGCGTGCAGTTCTACACCGGCTGGGACGTCGACTCCCTCGAGCGCGCGCCGTCGGGCCACCACCTGCTGCGCACCCAGGGCGGCGTGGTCGAGGCCCGCTCGGTCGTCATCGCCACCGGCGTCGCCTACCGCAAGCTCGGCATCGAGAGCGTCGACGCCCTGGTGGGCCTCGGCGTCAGCTACGGCTCCGCGATGAGCGCGGCCCGCGAGACCGAGGGCTATGACGTGGTCGTCGTCGGTGGCGGCAACTCCGCCGGGCAGGCAGCCATCCACCTGGCGCGCTTCGCCGCCTCGGTCACGATCATGGTGCGCCGGCCCTCGCTCGAGTCGACCATGTCGTCGTACCTGGTCAACGAGATCGCCTACAACCCGCGCATCACCGTCCAAACCTGCGCCGAGATCGCCGACGGCGGCGGCGAGGGCCGCCTGGAGTGGCTCGACGTGCGCGACGTCGAGTCCGGCGCGATCGTCCGGCGCACCGCGCAAGGCCTGTTCCTGCTGCTCGGCGCCGAGCCGCACTGCGACTGGCTGCCCACGGGCGCCGACGGGGTCGCCCGCGACTCCCACGGCTTCGTGCTGACCGGGCGCGACGTGCCGCCGGACCAGTGGTCCGACGGCCTGCCGCCGGCCAACCTCGCCACGACCCTGCCCGGCGTCTTCGCCGTCGGCGACATCCGCTCCGGCTCCATGAAGCGGGTCGCCTCGGCCTCCGGCGAGGGCGCCAGCGTGGTGCCGCTCGTGCACACCTGGCTTGCCCCCTGAGCCAGCCGGGTCAGCCGAGCTCGGCGCGGGTCGGCGGGTCGGCACCCGGCCGCGACACCGTGACCGCGGCCGCCCGGGCCGCGTGCGCGACCGTGGCCGCGGGATCGAGCCCCTCCCACAGCGCGTCGAGGACGGCGGCCGAGAACGTGTCGCCGGCGCCGATCGTGTCGACCACGTCGGTCGTCGTGGCGGCGCCCTCGACCCGGCCGCCGGCGGCGTACCAGGTGGCACCGTCGCCGCCGCGGGTCACCACGACCGCCCGCGGGCCCAGGCCGAGCAGGTGGGTCGCGGCCTCGTCGAGGCCGATCGCCGGGTAGAGCACGGCGAGGTCCTCGTCGCTGGCCTTGACCACGTCGGCGCGGCGGCAGACCGACTCGACCCGGCCGACCACCTCGGGCCCGGTGCCGGTGATCGCCGGGCGGGCGTTGACGTCGTAGGTGACCGTCGGGGCGTCGGGCTGCGCGCGCAGGCGGTCGAGCAGGGCCAGGACGTCGTCGGCGCCGGGCGCGAGGACGGCGCCGATCGAGCAGACGTGGACGTACGCCGGCGGGCCCGGCTCCGCGAGGTCGACCGGTCCGAAGCGCCAGTCGAGGTCGAATACGTAGGTCGCCGAGCCGTCGGGCCCGATGGTCGCGGCCGCCGATGACGTGCGCTCCAGCACGTGCGGGTCGGTCGCGAGCACGACGCCCGACGCGTCGAGGTGCTCGGCCAGGGCTGCACCTCGCCCGTCGTCGGCGTACGACGTCGCGAAGCGGACCGGCCGGCCCAGCCGGGCCAGGGCGACGGCGACGTTGGCCGCGCTGCCGCCCGGGCGCTCGACGGTGGCACCGCTGGCGTCGGTCACCACGTCGACGAGGGACTCACCGATGACGAGTGCGTAGGGCTCCACCGGACCACCCTCTACCGTCGGGACGTGACGATCCAGCCCCTCGACCCCGCGTCGTCCCTGGCGCCGTACGAGCAGCTGCGGGTGCAGGTCGCCTCGCGGGCCGCGACCGGCGACCTCGAGGCCGGCACCCGCCTCCCTCCCGTGCGGACGCTGGCCGAGCAGCTCGGGGTGGCGCCGGGCACGGTGGCGCGCGCCTACAAGGAGCTCGAGGCCGACGGCGTCGTCGTCACCGAGGGCCGGCGCGGCACGTCGATCGCCGCCTCCGAGGCTCCGGCCGACGTCGTCGAGGCCGCCGCCGAGTACGCCGCCACCGCGCGGCGACTGGGCCTGACCGCGGCCGAGGCGACCCGGGTCCTGGAGCGGGCCTGGGCTGCCGGCGCTGTCGGCGGCGACCAGTAGCCTCGCGCGCATGGCCCTCGAGACCTCCCCCGAGCAGCCGGCTCCCGTCCGGCAGGTCGCCAACGCGATCTCGGGCTGGATCGACCGGCTGGGCGCCATCTGGGTCGAGGGCCAGATCGCCCAGCTCAGCAAGCGACCGGGGCTGCAGACGGTCTTCATCACCCTGCGCGACTCGGTCGCCGACATCTCGATCCCGGTGACCGCCTCGCGCACCCTGGTCGACTCGATGAACCCGCCGCTGGTCGAGGGCGCGAGCGTGCTCATCCACGGCAAGCCGACCTTCTACGCCAACCGCGGCACCCTGTCGCTGCAGGCCCGCGACATCCGGATGGTCGGGCTCGGCGAGCTGCTCGCCCAGGTCGAGCGGCGCCGCCAGCTCCTGGCCGCCGAGGGCCTGTTCGACCCGCAGCTCAAGCGCCGGCTGCCGTTCCTGCCGCGCCGCGTCGGGCTGGTCACCGCGCCCAAGAGCGCGGCCGAGCGCGACGTGCTCGACAACGCCAGGCGCCGCTGGCCGGCGGTCCAGTTCACCGTCGCCCACGCCACCATGCAGGGCACCCGCGCGGCCGGCGAGGTGATGGAGGCACTGGCCCGCCTCGACCGCGACGACGAGGTCGACGTGGTCGTCATCGCCCGAGGCGGCGGCTCGGTCGAGGACCTGCTGCCGTTCAGCGACGAGGGGCTGCTGCGCGCCGTCGCCAAGGCGCGCACGCCGGTCGTCTCCGCGATCGGTCACGAGCAGGACCAGCCGCTGCTCGACCTGGTCGCCGACGTCCGCGCCTCGACACCGACCGACGCCGCCAAGCTCGTCGTCCCCGACGTCGCCGGCGAGGCCCACGCGGTCGGTGCCGCGCGCGAGCGCATGCGTGCGCTGCTCTTCGCCACCGTCGCCCGCGAGCAGGCCGGCCTCGACGCGCTGCGCACGCGTCCCGCGCTGGCCGATCCCCGCACGCTCGTCGACGCCCGCTCCGACGAGCTCGACGCCCTGCGCCAGCGCGCCCGGCGCTGCCTGGTCCACCAGCTCGACCGTGCCGCCGACGACATCGGCCACCAGCGGGCCCGCGCCCGGGCCCTGTCCCCCCTCGCCACCCTCGAGCGCGGCTACGCCGTGCTCCAGGACGTCGACGGCCACGTGCTCGTCTCGGTCGGCGACACCCGTCCGGGCGCCGCCGTGAGCGTCCGCGTCGCCGACGGCCGCATCCACGCCGACGTCACCTCGACCCGCACCCAGGAGGAGCTCGATGAGTGAGCCGACCGATGAGTCCCAGTCCTACGAGGAGGCCCGTGAGGAGCTGATCGACGTCGTACGCCGCCTCGAGGCCGGCGGCACCACGCTCGAGGAGTCCCTCGCGCTGTGGGAGCGCGGCGAGGCGCTGGCCACCCGCTGCCAGGACTGGCTCGACGGGGCGCGTCAGCGCCTCGACGCGGTGGTCACGAAGGGGTCGGGCTCGGAGCCGGAGTAGGCAGCGCGTCGTCGGTGAGCCGACCGACCAGGTCGGCCAGGTCCGCGGCCGAGACCGAGCCGTAGACCAGGACGCTGCGACCGCCGACCTCGGCGCTGTAGGCGTGGTCGCCGTCGGGATCGCTCCAGGCGTCCCACTGCGTGACGACGTCGCCCGCCGCGTCACCGGTCAGCGGGTCCTCCTCGCGGGGCTCCTCGATGCCGGCCGCCTCGAGCAGGTCCTCGACGTCCTCCTCGACCTGGCGCAGGCCGACGAAGTTGTCGTCATCGGTGAAGAAGTTGAGCTCGAAGCGCGGCTGCTCGCTGGGCACGTAACGCACCTCGGTGGCGCGCCAGCCCTCCGGCAGGCTGTCGGGGTAGACGACGTCGACGTCGTTGGACTGCAGGCCCAGGACCTCGTCGCGGTAGTCGACGGTGCCGAGCTCGGTCTCGGGCGGGTCGCGGAAGATCCCGCGGTAGACGACGAACGCCAGCACCATCAGCACGATGATGATCATCGCGCCGATCAGCCCCTCGAAGGAGCGGTTGTAGCGCCCGGGCTGTTCGCTCACGTCGTCATCGTCCCAGGCGGCGGGCCACCCGGGCACCCCCGGGTGGTCGCTGCGGGGCAGCACTGGCCCGAGGAACGCGCGCCCGCGCTCCACCCCGTGGCGTGACGCGCGGGCCGCAACCCCGGCCGATAGCATCCCCGACATGCCGACCGCCGTGCCGCCGCAGTTCGAAGTCGCCCCCAGCTCCCCCGACCGCAACCTGGCCCTCGAGCTGGTCCGGGTGACCGAGGCAGCCGCGATGGCCGCCGGTCGCTGGGTCGGTCGCGGCGACAAGAACGGCGCCGACGGCGTCGCGGTCAACGCGATGCGGGTGATGATCTCGACCATCGGGATGCGCGGCACCGTCGTGATCGGCGAGGGCGAGAAGGACAACGCTCCGATGCTCTACAACGGCGAGGAGGTCGGCGACGGCACCGGACCCGAGTGCGACGTCGCCGTCGACCCGATCGACGGCACCACCCTGACCGCCAAGGGCATGACCAACGCCGTCTCCGTGCTCGCCGTCGCCCCGCGCGGCTCGATGTACGACCCCTCGGCCGTCTTCTACATGGAGAAGCTCGTCGCCGGTCCCGAGGCCGCCGACGTGGTCGACCTGCGCTACCCCGTCGCCGAGAACATCCACCAGGTCGCCAAGGCCAAGGGCTCCAAGCCCTCCGACGTCACCGTGGTCCTGCTCGACCGGCCCCGCCACACCGGACTCGTCGACGAGATCCGCGCGACCGGCGCGATGATCAAGTTCATCACCGACGGCGACGTCGCCGGCGCCATCATGGCCGCCCGCCCCGAGACCGGCATCGACCTGCTCCTGGGCACCGGCGGCACCCCCGAGGGCATCATCGCCGCCTGCGCGATGAAGTGCACCGGCGGCATCATCCAGGGCCGCCTGGTCCCCCAGGACGACGCCGAGCACGAGCGCGCCGCCGCCGCCGGCCTGGAGATCGGCCCCGACGCCGTCCTCTCGACCGACGACCTGGTCACCGGCGACGACTGCTTCTTCGTCGCCACCGGCATCACCGACGGCGAGCTCATGAAGGGCGTGCGCTACCGCGCCGGCGGGGCCACCACCCACTCGCTGGTCATGCGCTCGCGCTCGGGCACGATCCGATTGATCACCTCCGAGCACCGCCTCGAGAAGCTCCGCCCCTTCTCCGCGATCGACTTCGGCGGCTCGTAGGCCCCCGCGGGGCGCACTTGTCCGGCGAAACCTCCACTGGTCAGGCGAACCGTTGCCCGACAGGTGTAGGAGTCCCCGGTCGACCGGGGACTCCTACTCACCGGCGACCGTCCCGGATCAGGCGATCCGCAGCCCTTGCTCGCCGGAGTCCATCTGCCGGTGCAGGGCGTCTGAGACGTGGTCGAGGACGCGGGGGTCGAAGGCCATGCCGCAGTGGGAGGCGGTGACCTCGACGGGCACGGCGAGCGGGTCGACGCAGGCGCGCCAGTCGACGATGCCGTCGCGCTGGGAGTAGACGGCGGTGAACCCGACGCTCGGTGAGATCGCCTCGCGGCTCTCGTCGAAGCTCTGCCGGGCGCAGGCGCCGGCGACACACTCCTCCGACATCAGCCCCGGCACGCCGGCGCGGCTGAGCCGCACGAGGGTGTCGACGCCCCACGACAGGGCGACGTGGTGGGCGCCGGGCGCGAGCATCGGGCTGCCGAGGGTGACGATGCCCGAGACCAGGTCGGGGCGACGTACGGCGACGCCGCGCGCGATCATGCCGCCCAGGCTGTGCCCGACGATCTGCACGCGGGTGCCGCGGCGCAGCGCGATCGCCTCGATGCGCGACTCGAGCTGGGTGGCGGCGTTGAGGGTGCAGCCGACGTTGGCGTGCATGTGGGAGCGGTAGGTGCGAAAGCCGCGGGCGCGCAGGGCGCGCGACATGAGCCGCAGGGTGCCGTCGCCGGCCATGAACCCGGGCACCAGGACGACCGGCTCGACGGCGCGCGGGGCGTGGCGCTCGGCGTACGGCGCGGCGCGGCGCTGGCGTCGGTCCTCGCGGGCCCGGGCGGCGTAGCGGCCGGCCTCGGTCACGACGCTGCCCTCGCGCAGCACCGCACCCAGGCCGGGGCGCTCGAAGCCGGGCGGCAGCAGGAACGAGCCCAGCGGACTGTCGGTCATGCCCCCGACCGTACGACGCGTGAGGCACGTCACGCAGGACATCCCACCCAACCGGGTGCAACGGTTTCGACTGGTCCGGACCGGCCGCACCCGCAGAATCCGTCGTCTGAGACCCGTGCTTGACTGGTGGCATGCCGACCAGGGAACGGCCCGTCACGGCCTCGGACGAGCTCTTCGCCCCCGTCTCCGCCGACGTCGAGCTCTGCTACCAGACCTTCGGCGACCCCGACGACGAGGCGCTCCTGCTGGTGATGGGCCTCGGCGCACCGATGACCTGGTGGGACGTCGAGCTGTGCGAGATGCTCGCCCGCGAGGGCTTCTACGTCGTCCGCTTCGACAACCGCGACGCCGGCCGCTCCAGCCGCGGCAGGGGGCGAGTGACCCGCCGGATGCTGGTCCGGGCCTTCGCCGGGCTGCCGGTGCGCCCGCCCTACACGCTCGACGACATGGCGCGCGACGCCCTCGGGCTGATGGACCACCTGGGCCTGGAGTCGGCGCACGTGGCCGGGGTGTCGATGGGCGGGATGATCGTGCAGTCGATGGCGGCCCTGGCCCCGACGCGCGTGCGGTCGATGGCCTCGATCATGTCGACGACCGGACGCCGCACCGTCGGCTGGCAGCACCCCGTGCTGTTCCGCACCCTGCTGGCCACCAGCAACGGCCGCGAGGGCTACATCCGCTCCAGCGTCGCGACCTGGCGCCTCATCGGCTCACCGGGCTACCGCAAGACGCAGGAGGAGACCGAGCAGCGCGCGGCCGAGACCTACGACCGTGGCGTCTCCCTGGCCGGCCTCACCCGTCAGATGGCCTCGATCGTCACCGCCGTCGACCGCACCCCTCGCCTGCGCGGCCTCCGGGTGCCCACCGTCGTGGTCCACGGACTCGCCGACAAGATGGTCCACGTCTCCGGCGGGCGGGCGACCGCGGCGGCGATCCCCGGTGCCGAGCTGCTGCTGATCGACGGGATGGGGCACGACCTGCCCACCCAGCTGTTCCCGACGTTCGTGCAGGCCATCGCGGCAAATGCCCGTCGCGCCCGCACCTCCTGAGGGCCCTGGAACCACCTCGCACGCGTCACTCCTGTCACACCCCTGAGCGGTCTGGACAAGCCTGGACAACCGGGCCAGGGTGTGAGCAGACACACAACGGGAGGTGGTCTGCATGAGTTCGACGACGACCGGCCGGTCGAGGCGCTCCGCGCCCGGCGGCCGAGGACACCGGCGCCTGGGTGCAGCCGCCGTCAGCGCCCTGCTCGGCTGCACGCTGCTGTCGGCGTGCGGCAGCGAGGGCAAGCCCGTCCTCAACTGGTACATCAACCCCGACGGCCAGGCGACGCTCGAGAAGCTCGCCGACCAGTGCAGCACCGGCGACTACGACATCGCCATCCAGCTCCTGCCGGCCAGCGCCACCGACCAGCGCACCCAGCTCGCCCGGCGCCTGGCGGCCGGTGACTCCACGACCGACCTGATGAGCCTCGACCCCGTGTTCGTCGCCGAGTTCGCCAACGCGGGCTGGCTCTCGGAGTTCGAGGGCCCCGACGCCGAGGAGGTCGTCGACGACGACGTGCTCAGCGGCGCCGCCGAGACCGTGATGTGGGAGGACAAGGTCTACGCCGCCCCGCAGTGGGCCAACACCCAGGTCCTCTGGTACCGCAAGTCCCTCGCCGAGGCGGCCGGGCTCGACATGAGCCAGCCGGTCACGTGGGAGCAGGTCATCGACGCCGCCGCCGATAACGACGGCACCGTCGGCGTGCAGGCCAACCGCTACGAGGGCTACGTCGTGTGGATCAACTCGCTGATCCAGGGCGCCGGCGGCAACATCATCGACCCCGAGACCGTCGAGGACGGCAAGGACGCCGAGGTCACCGTCGACTCCGAGGCCGGAGCCGCTGCGGCCGAGGTCATCCAGAAGCTCGCCTCCTCCGACGCCGCGCAGGCCGACCTCAGCGTCTCCAACGAGGGCACCAGCCTGGGCGCCATGTACCCCGCCGAGGGTGCGGACCGCGCGGCCGGCGAGTTCATGACCAGCTGGACCTTCGTCTACAAGAACTACGTCGACCTGCTCGGCAAGCCCGGCGGGCCGGCCGACGACGCAGCGCTGGAGGACCTCGGCTGGGCGCGCTACCCCCAGACCGTCGAGGGCGAGGAGTCCAAGCCGCCGATCGGCGGGATCGACATCGGCGTCGGCGCCTTCAGCGACAACGTCGACTGGGCCAAGGAGGCCGCCAAGTGCGTCTCTGACCCTGAGGCCCAGCGTGACCTCGCGGTCAACGAGGGCCTGATGCCCTCGCGCGCCTCGGTCTACGACGACCCCGAGCTGGTCGAGGCCTTCCCCGAGGACCTCCTGACCCTGTGGCGCGAGAGCATCGACTCCGGTGGCCCCCGGCCCAAGAGCGCGTTCTACAGCCAGATCTCCAGCGCCATCCAGTCGCGCTGGCACTCCCCCGGCTCCGTCGACCCCGGGTCGACGCCCGAGGAGTCGGCGAAGTTCCTGCGTGACGTCCTGAGCGGGAAGGCACTGCTGTGAGCACCACCGTGACCGCACCGCGGACCAAGGACACGCCGGGTCGCAAGAACGCCCCGGAGACGACCGACCGCACCAAGGCCGAGAACAACCTGGGCCGCAAGCTCGTCGCCCCGGCGCTGATCCTGATGCTGCTGGTGACGGCGTTCCCGATGCTCCGGGCCCTCTACCTCTCGCTGTTCGACTACTCGCTGACCGCCCCCGACGACCGCGAGTTCGTCGGGCTGAGCAACTACGTCACCGCACTCAGCGACGGGCTGTTCTGGCGCGACACCCTCAACACCGTCTTCATCATGGTCGTGACGGTGGCCGTCGAGCTCGTCATCGGCTTCGCCTTCGCGATGGTGATGCACCGGGTGATCTTCGCCCGCGGCCTCATCCGGACCTCGATCCTCATCCCCTACGGCATCATCACCGTCGTCTCGGGCTTCGCGTGGCAGTTCGCCTTCAGCGCCAACAACGGCTTCGTCAACCAGTGGATGCCGTTCATCGACGACAAGTTCAAC
This sequence comes from Nocardioides sp., assembly GCA_025964985.1. GTDB lineage: Bacteria > Actinomycetota > Actinomycetes > Propionibacteriales > Nocardioidaceae > Nocardioides. The sequence continues at coordinate 7,772 of JAOPXU010000134.1, read as the reverse complement.
TGGTTCGCCGCCTACGACTCCTCGATCGCCGCGATCATGATCTCGGAGATCTGGAAGACGACGCCGTTCATGTCGCTGCTCCTGCTCGCCGGTCTGGCGCAGGTCTCCGAGGACATGATCGAGGCCGCCAAGGTCGACGGCGCCACGTGGCTGCAGCGGCTGACGAAGGTGATCCTGCCCAACATGCGCGCCGCGATCATGGTGGCGGTGCTCTTCCGGGCCCTCGACGCCTACCGGATCTTCGACAACATCTTCGTGATGACCGCAGGCGCCAACAACACCGAGTCGATCTCGTTCCTCACCTACCGACAAGTCATCGAGCAGTTCCAGCTGGGCATCGGCTCCGCGCTCTCGGTGCTGCTGTTCCTGTCGGTCCTCGTGGTGGCGTTCCTGATCGTCAAGCTCTTCCGCGTCGACCTCGCCGCCGCCCGACAGGAGCAGTGACATGCTGAAGAACCGCATCGGCACCGCCATCGGCGTCGTCCTCGTCCTGGTCTGGTGCCTGCTGCCGGTGGCCTGGGTGATCTCGCTGTCGTTCAAGTCGCAGGAGTCCATCACCGTCGGCAACCCCGGCTTCCTGCCCGCCGACGGCACCGGCGCCGGCTGGTCCAACTACCAGGCCGTGCTCGAGAACGAGCAGTTCCGCCGGGCGATCTTCAACTCCCTCGGCATCTGCCTCATCGCCACGGCGCTGTCGGTCATCCTGGCCACTCTGGCGGCGTACGCCATCGCGCGGCTGGAGTTCAAGGGCAAGAAGTTCGTGCTCACCACGGCCCTGGTCATCGCCATGTTCCCGGTGGTCTCGCTCGTCGGCCCGCTGTTCGACATGTGGCGGGCCTTCGGCATCTACGACACCTGGCCCGGCCTGATCATCCCCTACATGTCCTTCACGCTACCGCTGGCGATCTGGACCCTCTCGGCCTTCTTCCGCGAGATCCCGTGGGAGATGGAGCAGGCGGCCCAGGTCGACGGCGCCACGTCGTGGCAGGCCTTCCGCAAGGTGATCGTGCCGCTCGCGGCACCCGGGGTGTTCACCGCGGCGATCCTGACGTTCTTCTTCGCCTGGAACGACTTCGTCTTCGGCATCTCGCTGACCTCGACCGAGGACTCACGGCCGATCCCGGCCGCCCTGTCGTTCTTCGTCGGCGCCGACCCGTTCCTGCGGCCGGCCTCGCTGCTCGCCGCCGGTGCCGTCGTCGCGACGGTCCCCATCGTCATCATCGTCCTGATTTTCCAGCGCAAGATCGTCGCCGGCCTCACCTCCGGCGCAGTGAAGGGGTGATCCGCACATGGCCGGTATCGACATGAGGAACATCGTCAAGAAGTACGGCGACGGCTTCCCCGCCGTCAACGACGTGAGCATCGACGTGCAGGACGGCGAGTTCATGATCCTCGTCGGCCCCTCGGGCTGCGGGAAGTCGACGCTGCTGCGGATGATCGTGGGCCTGGAGGACATCACCTCCGGCGACATGATGATCGGCGACAAGCGCGTCAACGACCTGGCCCCGCGCGACCGCAACCTGTCGATGGTGTTCCAGAACTACGCGCTCTACCCCCACCTGACGGTCTACGAGAACATCGCCTTCCCGCTGCGCCTGGCCAAGCGGCCCGACTCCGAGGTCGACGAGAAGGTGCGGGCGGCGTCCAAGACGCTCGAGCTCGACGAGCACCTCGAGCGCAAGCCCGGCAACCTGTCCGGTGGCCAGCGCCAGCGGGTCGCGATGGGTCGCGCGATCGTGCGCGACGCCGACGCGTTCCTCTTCGACGAGCCGCTGTCCAACCTCGACGCCAAGCTCCGTGGTCAGATGCGCACCGAGATCGCCCGGCTGCAGAAGCGCCTCGGCATCACCACCGTCTACGTCACCCACGACCAGACCGAGGCCATGACGCTCGGCGACCGGGTCGCGGTGCTCAAGCGCGGTGTCCTGCAGCAGCTGGCCTCGCCGCGCGAGCTCTACGAGAACCCCGGCAACCTGTTCGTCGCCGGCTTCATCGGCTCGCCGCCGATGAACTTCGTGCCCGCCACCGTCGAGGGCACGACCGTCACGCTGCCGTTCGGCACCGTGGAGATCCCTGCCGACAAGGCCGAGAAGGCCGCAGGCCGCGGGCTGCTCATCGCCGGCATCCGTCCCGAGCACTTCGAGGACGCCTCCGTCGTCGACAACCGCGGCAGCGGCTCGACGTTCCACACCAAGATCGACGTCGTGGAGTGGCTCGGCAACGAGGCCTACGCCTACATCCCGTTCGAGGCGCCGCCCGAGGTGCACGAGCAGCTGCAGCAGCTCGAGCGCGACCTCGACGGCGAGACCCTGCGCACCCAGCTGGTCGTCTCGCTCGACGGCACCAGCGCGATCCGCGAGGGCGACGAGGCCGAGATCTGGGTCAACACCGCCAAGATGCACCTCTTCGACCCCTCGACCGGCGAGAACCTCACCGTCGTCCGCGAGCGGGCCGGACGCATCCTCGGACACGCCATGGCCGACTCCGCCGAGCAGCCCGCAGCTGCCGGCTGAACGGTCTTCTCTCCCAGCACCCCGGCACCCGTCGACCACCAGGTCGGCGGGTGCCGTCGTCTCAGGCGGGCTGGCCCTCCGGCCCGGGCGTCAGGCCGCCGGCGCACGAGGCCGTCGGTTCGGGCGCGGTGACCCCGTCGTCGTACTCCTCGACGAACAGCGGCAGCCGCGGGTCGTCGGCGCCGGTCAGGGCCAGCTGGGCGCCCCACACGGTGACGACGACCGGCGACGGCAGGCCGTCGTACGGCGACATGATGCCGTTCTGCGGCAGCGCCGCCTCGAGCGCCGCGACGTCGTCGTCGCTGAGGTCCGGGGCGTAGGTGATCCACACGGCGCCGTGCTCGAGGTCGTGCACGGCGTTCTCGCTCGGCACCGGCTCGTCGTAGGCGCCGCAGTCGAGCCACGCGCCGTAGTGCGGTCCGCCCACCGGCGGGACCTGCTCGTAGTCGACCGGCTCGGTGACGTGGGTCGTCGGCAGGTCGTCGTAGGTCACGACCTCGCTGAGGTCCGGCGGCGCCTGCGACGTCGCTGCGTCGCGGGCCCGCTCCCCCTCGTCGTCGTCGGCGAGCAGCACGACCGGGACCACCACGGCCACGGCGAGCACCAGGACCGCGGCCACCACCGCCAGGACGAGTCCAGTGCGCCGCTTGCGTGGCGCGGGTTGCTGCCAGCCTGACGGCGGGTACGACGGCGGCGGGTACGACGGATAGGCGGGCGGGGACCAGCCCGGCGGCGGAGGCGGGGGCGGCGGTCCGGCCGGCGGGCGGATCCGGGTCGGCTCTCCCTCGGCGGGCGGTTGCTCGGTCACGGCTCCACCGTGCCACGGGCCCGGGCGAGGTCAGTGCAGGCGGTGCGGGCTGCGCTTCGTCCCGTCGTCGCCGCGCGGGCGGCGCTCGACCGAGACACCGCCCCAGACGGCGACGCCGCGGACCCGCAGGACGGGTGAGTCGTCGGTGAGCTCGGCGCGCGCCATGGTGTCGGACGGGCCGGCGTAGCCGCCCATGATGCCGGTGCCCTCCATGACGACCTCGACCTCGGGGCCGACCACGATGGAGGCGCCGCCCATGAAGGCGTGGACGGTCAGGACGGTCTCGCGGGCGGTCCACCGCGCCTCGCGCAGGTCGAGGTCGGCGCCGCCCATGCAGCAGGTGACCGTCATCGCGGCCGGCACGGTCCAGGCGCCCTTGCGCTCCAGGCCACCCATCACCGCGACGTGGCGCTGCGGCTTGGCTGTCGGCGCGACCGCGCCCGACGGCACGCGTGCCGGCGCCGTCGAGGGACCGGTCGACAGGTCGCTCGTGAGCCGGGCCAGGTCGGCGTACGTGCGGGCGGCGTGGGTCGCTCCGAGCCGCTCGTCGAGCTCGTCGAGGTCGATGCGCCCGTCGCCGGCGGCGGCCTGCAGGACCTCGGCGACCTCGTGGCGCTCGGCGTCGGAGACCCGGAGGTCGGGGCTGCGGTCCGGCTCGGTCACGGGCCCAGGGTACCCAGCGTCTACCCTGATCGCTCGTGAGCACAGGCCCCGAGTTCCGCTACTCCGACCTCCTGCCGACCGGCCCGGACCCGACGCCGTACCGGCTCGTGACCGCCGAGGGCGTCTCGACCGTCGAGGTCGAGGGGCAGACGTTCCTCAAGGTCGCGCCCGAGGCGCTGCAGCGGCTCACCGCCGAGGCGATGCACGACATCAGCCACTACCTGCGCCCGGCCCACCTGGCCCAGCTGCGCCGGATCATCGACGACCCCGAGGCCTCGGGCAACGACCGCTTCGTGGCGCTCGACCTGCTCAAGAACGTCAACATCTCCGCCGGCGGCGTGCTGCCGATGTGCCAGGACACCGGCACCGCGATCGTCATGGGCAAGAAGTCCGAGGGAGTGCTCACCGGAGCCGACGACGCCGAGGCGATCTCGCGCGGTGTCCACGACGCCTACACGCGGCTCAACCTGCGCTACTCGCAGCTGGCCCCGCTGACGACGTACGAGGAGAAGAACACCGGCACCAACCTGCCGGCGCAGATCGAGCTCTACTCGACGCCGACCAAGGACGAGAAGCCGGAGTACAAGTTCCTGTTCATGGCCAAGGGCGGTGGGTCGGCCAACAAGTCGTTCCTGTTCCAGGAGACCAAGGCGATCCTCAACCCGACGCGGATGCTGAGCTTCCTCGACGAGAAGATCCGCTCGCTCGGCACGGCCGCGTGCCCGCCGTACCACCTGGCGATCGTCATCGGCGGCACGTCGGCGGAGTACGCGCTCAAGACGGCCAAGTACGCGTCGGCCCACTACCTCGACGAGCTGCCGACCGAGGGCTCGATGGACGCGCACGGGTTCCGCGACCTCGAGCTGGAGCAGCAGGTGCTCGAGCTGACCCGGTCGTTCGGCATCGGTGCGCAGTTCGGCGGCAAGTACTTCTGCCACGACGTGCGCGTCGTCCGGCTCCCCCGCCACGGCGCCTCCTGCCCGGTCGCAATCGCCGTCTCCTGCTCGGCCGACCGCCAGGCGCTCGGCAAGATCACCAGCGAAGGCGTGTTCCTCGAGCAGCTCGAGACCGACCCGGCGCAGTACATGCCCGACGCCGGCGTCGCCGAGGACATCGCCGGCGGTGAGGTCGTGCAGATCGACCTCAACCAGCCGATGGCCGACATCCTCGCCGAGCTGTCACGTCACCCGGTCAAGACGCGGCTGTCACTGACCGGGCCGCTGGTCGTCGCGCGCGACATCGCGCACGCCAAGATCCAGGAGCGCCTCGACGCCGGCGAGCCGATGCCCGACTACCTCAAGGACCACCCCGTCTACTACGCCGGCCCGGCCAAGACGCCCGCCGGCATGGCCTCCGGGTCCTTCGGCCCGACCACCGCCGGGCGGATGGACTCCTACGTCGAGTCGTTCCAGGCCGCGGGCGGCTCGATGGTCATGCTCGCCAAGGGCAACAGGTCCAAGGTCGTCACCGAGGCCTGCGACACCCACGGCGGGTTCTACCTCGGCTCGATCGGCGGCCCCGCCGCCCGCCTGGCCCAGGACTGCATCAAGAGCCAGGAGGTCCTCGAGTACGCCGAGCTCGGCATGGAGGCCGTCTGGAAGATCGAGGTCGAGGACTTCCCCGCCTTCATCGTCGTCGACGACAAGGGCAACGACTTCTTCACCGACCCCGGCGGCGCGGTCACCGTGCCGCTCAGCGGGATCCGGGTGCGCTCGGCGCAGTAGTCACCTCCACGTCGGTCGAGGAGGTCGCCCCGCGACCGATGTGCAGTGCTGACCGGACGTCGGTCGAGGAGGTCGCCCTGGCGACCGTCACGAGACCACTCGACCGGAGGGTCCGTGCTCGAGTCGGCCTGTCGCTGCGGTCCGTTGATCTCGTGACGGTTCCTAGCGGAACCTCCTCGACCGACGTGCAGTGCCGACCGGGCGTCGGTCGAGGAGTCGCCCTCGCGACCGACGTGTGGTGCTGACCGAACACGACAACAGGTGCGGACCGGGTCGGTCCGCACCTGCGGTGTCGCGTCGTACGCCGTCACACGGCGTGCGTCAGTGCGTCTCTTCGTCGCGGTGCGGGTTGGAGTTGGGCCCGGCTTCCTTGATGTCCTCCGGCGCCTCAGGGTTGCCGGCGACGCCCTGGCTGTCGTCGATCGGGGTGTCGGCGTCGGCCGGGTCCATCTTCTGGACCTCGGAGACCTGGCCGCCTTCATCGGGGTTCGTCATGCCTCCACGGTGCCCGCGATCGCGACGGTGGGACACCACCCCCGCGGGTCCGCCCGCAGGAGGACCCCGGGAGGCGGCCCGCGTGGGAGGGTCGGTCGAGCCGGGCCGGTGCGCCCGGCGCGGAACCCCGGGCGGCGGCCAGCCGTTGTCCCGTCGACACCCCAGGAGGCCCACCATGCAGTGCCCCACCGACGGCGCGACCCTCGTGATGAGCGAGCGCAGCGGCATCGAGATCGACTACTGCCCGACCTGCCGTGGCGTCTGGCTGGACCGCGGCGAGCTCGACAAGATCATCGAGCGGTCCCTGGACCAGGCGCCCCCGGCCGCAGCACCCGCCCCGGCGCCGTACGCGCGCGACGACCGGCGTGACGACCGGCCCCGTGAGGAGCGCCGCGAGGAGCGGCCGCGCTACGAGCAGCCCCGCTACCAGGACCCGCGCTACCCCAAGAAGCGCAAGGAGAGCTGGCTCAGCGAGCTGTTCGACTGAGCCTGCCACCGGCCGCTGGCGGCCTCAGCAGGCGCGGCGGATGTCGGCGGAGAACGACTTCCAGTCGCCGTAGGTGCCGCCCGGCGCGCGCCCGCGGCCGAACAGCGCGACACGCGAGCGTCCGCAGGGCAGTGCCGACGTCACGAGTGTGATGGTCTGGTCGGGCGCGACGAGCTTGCGGCGCGTGCTGCGCTGCTCGCCACCGGCGGGCCGCCAGGTCAGGTAGAACTGTCGTGCTCCGCTGTCAGCGGAGTTGCGGTCGACCTGGACGTGCATCCTGGCGCGCTTCTTCGTAGGCGTCGAGATGCGGACACGCACGTCGAAATAGTAACCCGACCAGGGCCCGTACGCCGGGCCTGCAGCTCGGGCGCTCGAGGTGGGGTCTGCAGCCGGGGCAGCAGTGGCCGGGGCGCTCAGCATGGACGCTGCGAGCGCGAGCAGCGAGACGACCATGGCGACGGCGCTGAGGACCGCGGCGACGGAGGGGACGACGGGGGCGGGACGAGCGGACATGCTTGACTCCTGCGAGCGGGGGATCGTGCCGTCTCAACGACACCGTGTGAGGTGGGTTACGCCGACCGGGGTCGGTCGGCCGACCCCTCTAGACCAGGCGACAGGTGAGACCTGAGAACGCGCCCCCGGGAGGCCAGCTGTGCAGTACGTCGAGATCGCGCGCGCCGAGAGCGACCGCGGCGAGCTGGTGCTCCGTGAGCGCCGTCCCGACCCGGACGACGCCTCCGGCGCCGGCACCGCGCTCGAGCTGCGGGCCAACGGGGTCTTCGTGATGGACACCGTCGAGGTAGCGACCGAGCGGGCCCTGGCCACGGCGGCCCTCGCGGCCGTCGCCGAGCCGCGGGCCGTGGTGGTCGGCGGCCTCGGGCTCGGCTACACGATGCACGAGGTGCTGGCCGACTCGCGGGTTGAGGTGTGTGCGGTCGTCGAGGTCGAGCAGGCACTGGTCGACTGGATGCGCGACGGCACCGTGCCGCACGGCCCGTCGCTGCTGGCTGACCAGCGGGTCAAGGTGGTCGTCGCCGACATCGCGGTGGCGGTGGCCGAGGCCCGCCCGGCGTCGTACGACC
>JAOPXU010000132.1 GCA_025964985.1 Nocardioides sp. | reverse complement strand
CGGTGGCGTCCATCGACTTCTTCACCGTCGCGCCGTAGACGTCGACGTACTCCTGGCCCGACAGCGTCATGATCTCGTACATGATCTCGTCGGTGATGGACCGCTCGACGAAGCGGTCACCCGAGAGCCCCTCGTAGCGCGAGAAGTCCAGCGGCTTGCCGAAGCGCACGACCGGTCGCGTCACCGAGCCGAACGTCTTGCCGGGCGGGGCCACGATGTCGGTGCCGATGACCGCGCACGGGATCACCGGTACGCCGGTCTCGAGCGCCAGGCGGGCGACGCCGGTCTTGCCGCGGTAGAGGCGGCCGTCGTGGGAGCGGGTGCCCTCGGGGTAGATGCCGAACAGGCTGCCCTCGCCGAGCACCTTCTTGGCCGAGAGCAGCGCGCCGGAGGCCGCGTCGGCGCTGGACCGGTCGATCGGCACCTGGCCGGCGCCGGAGAAGAACTGCTTCTGCAGCCAGCCCTTGACGCCCGGGCTGGTGAAGTACTCCGCCTTGGCCACGAACGTCACCCGGCGCGGCAGGGTCAACGGCATGAACAGCCAGTCGGCGTAGGACAGGTGGTTGCACGCGAGGATCGCGGGCCCCTCCTCGGGGACGTGCTCGCCGCCGTCGGTCTGCGGACGGAACACCAGCTTGAGCACCGGCCCGAGGGCGATCAGCTTAAGGAACCAGTAGAACAACGCAACCCCTTCGGCCGACGGACATGCGCAGCGTAGTGCCTGCGGGCGCTCACGCCACCGGGCCCGACACGAAGGTCCGCGCGCTCCGGTAGCCGAGGCGCCGGTAGACCGTGACGGCGGCGGCGTTGTCGGTGTAGACGCCGAGCGAGGCCAGGCCCGGGCCGCCCGCCAGGGCCCGCCCGGTGAGGGCGGCGGTGACGGCCGTGCCGAGCCCGCGACCGGCGTACGACGGCAGGGTGGCGATGCCGCCCAGGTGACCGGACCCGCTGCCGCGGCGGGTCAGCGCCCCGGCCGAGACGAGCCGGCCGTCGAGGTGGACGCCGAGCCAGCACTCGGCCCCGGCGGTCGCCGGGCGGGTGTGCGACTCGGGGAACGCCGCGTCGAGCAGGACGTCGACCTCGGCGTGGTCGGTCAGGTCGACGACCTCGTGGCGGTCCGGTGCCGTGGGCGGCAGCGACCGGGTCGTCATCCAGAACCACGGCCGCGGCCGGACGAGGGGCCAGGGCACCGCGTCGAGGGACGGCGCGTCGACGATCACCCGGCCGGGCCGCACCCCCGCGGCGGCGAGGCCAGCCAGGGCAGTGCCGAGCGGGCCGGGCCCGCCCAGCGCGACCAGGAGCGGCGCGCCGCCGTCGCGGGCCTCCTGCTCCACGACGACCACCTCGTCGTCGAGCCAGGCCCGGCGCACCCGGCGGCGGTCGAGGAAGTGGCGGACCACGAGGTCCTCGCCCACCCGTTCGTCGCTGACGAGCCCGTCGACGTCCACCTCGCGCACCCGCCCATCCTCACCGACCGGCGTACGCGATGATCACCGGCATGACCACCGTGCCGGAGCCCGGACCCGACCACGCGGCGCTGACGATCGACGCCCGGCCCGAGCTCACCGGCGGACGACGCATCGGCGTCCTGCTCAGCCACGGGTTCACCGGCTCGCCCGTCTCGATCCGCCCCTGGGGCGAGGCCCTCGGCGCGCTCGGCCACGGCGTCGCCGTGCCCCGCCTGCCCGGGCACGGCACGACCTGGCAGGACCTCAACACCCACCGCTTCGACGACTGGTACGGCGAGGTGGCCCGCACCTTTGACCGGCTCTGCCTCGACCACGACGCGGTCGTGGTCGGCGGGCTCTCGATGGGCGGCGCGCTGGCGCTCAAGCTGGCCGAGGACCACCCCGACCGGGTCTCCGGGCTGGTGCTGGTCAACCCGGCCGTCTCCACCCAGCGGCTCGACGTCAAGCTGCTGCCGGTGCTCAAGCACGTGGTGCCGTCGTTCCCCGGCATCGCCAACGACATCAAGAAGCCCGGCGTGCTCGAGGGCGGCTACACCCGCACCCCGCTCAAGGCCATCCACTCCTTCATGCAGGCCTGGCCGACGCTGCGCGCGGACCTGCCCAAGGTGACCTGCCCGGTGCTGCTCTTCCGCTCCACCGACGACCACGTCGTCGACGAGGGCTCGCGCCGCCTGATCCTCGACGGGATCTCCTCGAGCGACGTCGAGGACGTCACCCTCCACGAGTCCTTCCACGTGGCCACGCTCGACAACGACGCGCCCGCGATCTTCGCGCGGACCGCAGAGTTCGTCGGGCGTGTGACCGCGGACTAGCCTGGCCGAGTGGCGAAGGACGACGACGACGTCTGGCGGGCGATCGTCGACAACTACGGGGACCGCCCGGAGCTCGAGGAGCCCCCGGCCACCGTGGTGAGCCCCGAGCCCTCCGGCGCTGACGAGCTGCTCGGCCGCCCGGAGGTCCAGCGCCCCGAGGAGCGCACCTGGGAGGAGCCCGACTCCGACTGGACGACCGACCGCTTCGTCCCGCCGCCGCCGCCCCCGCTGCCCACGACGACGCCCGACCGGCAGGCCGCGTGGATCGGGGTGTTCGGCTCTCCCGCCGTCCTGCTGGTCTTCCTGATCCTGGGGATCTCGCTGCCGCAGCTGATCGCCTACGCGCTCGTGGCGGCGTTCGTCGGCGGGTTCGTCTACCTCGTGGTCACCATGACCCGCGAGCCCCGCGACCCGGACGACGACGGCGCGGTCCTCTGACCCCGGCGCGGTAGTCGCCGCGCTCGCCGACCACGGCCCGCGGGGGTACGACGCTGCGACCGGTCATGGCGGCGCGCGCGGAGCCCGACCAGCGCGCCGCGCGGGCCAGCAGCGCGGCGCCGACGATCCCGGCCTCGGGGCCGAGGGCGGCCGCCACGACATCCGGAGGCCGGCGGTGGGCCGAGCCGAC
>JAOPXU010000019.1 GCA_025964985.1 Nocardioides sp. | reverse complement strand
CGACCAACGTCGTCTACCAGCACTACTCCCAGGGCTGGGTCACCCGCGCCCAGCAGCTGCGGGCCGAGGTCAGCGAGATCGCCCACGAGTCCTTTGACGGCGCCATGGTCGTCAAGACCCTGGGCCGCGAGCCCGAGGAGGCCGCCCGCTTCAGGGCCAAGGCCGAGGAGCTGCGCGACGTCAACATCCGCGTCGGCCGCATCCGCGCCGCCTTCGACCCCACGCTCGCCGCGCTGCCCAGCCTCGGCGTGCTCGTCGTCCTGGCCGTCGGCGTCTCCCGCGTCACCAGCGGGGCCGCCGTGCCGGGCGACGTCGTGACCGTCGCCTACCTGCTGACCATCGTCAGCTTCCCCATCCGCTCGATCGGCTGGGTGCTGGGGGAGTTCCCGCGCAGCGTCGTCGGCTACGAGCGGGTCGACCGGGTGCTGCGCAGCACGGGCGAGATGCCCTACGGCGACGCGTCCGTGCCGGTGGCGCCCGGCGGCGGTCGCCTCGAGGTCGAGTCGCTCGACTTCGCCTACGTGCCCGACCAGCCGCTCCTGAGCGACCTGTCCTTCACCGTCGAGCCGGGCCGCACCGTCGCCCTGGTCGGGGCCACGGCCTCCGGCAAGAGCACGATGACCACCCTGCTGACCCGCCTGGTCGACCCCGACGGCGGCGTCGTGCGCGTCGACGGCGTCGACGTCCGCGACCTCGCCCACGGCGAGCTGGCCCGCGTGGTCTCGCTGGTCCCGCAGACGCCGTTCCTCTTCGACGACACCGTGCGCGGCAACGTCGCGCTCGGGGCCGACGTCGGCGACGACGAGGTGTGGGCCGCCCTGCGCACCGCCCAGGCCGACGGCTTCGTCGCGGCGCTGCCCGACGGGCTCTCGAGCCGCCTCGGCGAGCGCGGCACCTCCCTGTCGGGCGGGCAGCGCCAGCGCATCTCGCTGGCCCGCGCGCTGGTCCGCCACCCGCGGCTGCTGATCCTCGACGACGCCACCTCCGCGGTCGACCCCGAGGTCGAGGCCCGCATCCTCGAGGGCCTGCGCGCCGGCGGGCAGGACACGACCCTGGTCGTCGTGGCCTACCGCAAGGCCACCATCGGCCTGGCCGACGAGGTGCTCCACCTCGAGGACGGCCGCATCGTCGACCGCGGCACCCACGCCGAGCTGCTCGCCCGCTCCGACTCCTACGCCCGCCTGGTCAACGCCTACGAGCAGCAGGAGGTGCCGACCGCATGAGCACCCCCGTCACCCCAACCACCCCTGTCACCGACGCCAAGCGCGCGGCGTCCGCCTCCGGCACCGAGATGACCACCGGCGAGGACCTGCGGGCCCTCGAGACGCTGCGCCGCGGCCTGCACCACTCACCCGAGCTCACCGAGGGCATCCGGGTCACCCTGCTGCTCGCGGTCCTGGCCTCGGCCGGGCAGGTCGTCGTACCGATCGCCGTCCAGCAGACCCTCGACCGCGGGCTCGACGGGCCCGGCGGGCCCGACACGTCGTTCACCGTGCTGATGGGGCTGGTGGCCGCTGTGGCCGTCGTCCTGACCAGCGTGGCGAGCTTTGCGATGACCACCCGCCTGTTCCGCACCGCCGAGCGCGGCCTGGCCACGCTGCGCACCAAGGCCTTCCGCCACGTCCACGACCTTCCGCTGCTCACCCAGAACACCGAGCGGCGCGGGTCGCTGGTCTCCCGCGTGACCAGCGACGTCGACCAGGTCAGCCAGTTCCTCGTCTTCGGCGGGCTCCTGTTCGTCGTCAGCATCGGCCAGGTCCTGCTCGCGACCGTCGTGATGCTCTTCTACTCGTGGCAGCTGACCATCGTGGTGTGGCTCTGCTTCGCGCCGCTGTTCATGTCGCTGCGCTACTTCCAGCGCAAGCTGTCCGACGCCTACGGCGTCGTGCGCCGCCAGGTCGGCTCGATGCTGTCCGCGATCTCCGAGCCGGTCGTCGGCGCCGCGGTCGTGCGCTCCTACGCCATCGAGGCGCGCACCCAGGCCCGCATCGACGAGGCCGTCTCGATCCACCAGCGTGCCAGCACCCGCGCCCAGGGCTTCACCGCCGTGTCGTTCTCCCTCGGCGGGCTCTCCGCCGGCCTGGCCAACGCCGGCGTCCTCATCGTCGGCATCTGGCTCGGGTTCGCCGGCGACATCACCGCCGGCGAGGTGATCGCCTTCGCGTTCCTGGTGACGCTGTTCGTCGGCCCGGTCCAGATGGGCACCCAGATCCTCACCGACGCCCAGAGCGCGATCGCCGGCTGGCGCCGCGTCATCGGCATCCTCGACACCCCCGCCGACCTCGTCGACCCCGGCCCCGACGGCCAGGACCTGCCGCGCGGCCCGATCGACGTCCGGTTCGAGGGCGTGCAGTTCGCCTACCCCGGCGGCCCGCCCGTCCTGCGCGACGTCGACCTCAGCATCGACGCGGGCCGCAAGGTCGCCATCGTCGGCGAGACCGGCTCGGGCAAGTCGACGTTCGCCAAGCTGCTCACCCGGCTGATGGACCCCAGCGAGGGCGCGGTGCTGCTCGACGGCATCGACGTCCGCGACATCACCCAGACCTCCCTGCGCTCCAGCGTCGTGCTGGTGCCGCAGGAGGGCTTCCTCTTCGACGACACCATCACCGCCAACGTCCGCTACGGCCGCCTCGGCGCCACCGAGGACGAGATCCGCGCCAGCGCCGAGGAGCTGGGCCTCGACGACTGGCTGGCGGGCCTGCCCGAGGGCCTGGACACCCAGGTCGGGCAGCGCGGCGAGTCGCTCTCGGCGGGGGAGCGGCAGCTGGTCGCCCTGCTGCGTGCCCACCTCGCCGACCCCGACCTGCTGGTCCTCGACGAGGCCACCAGCGCCGTCGACCCCCGGCTCGAGATGCGCATCAGCCGCGCGCTCGAGCGGCTGATGTCGGGTCGCACCAGCGTCACGATCGCCCACCGGCTCTCGACCGCTGAGAACGCCGACGAGGTCGTCGTCGTCGACCAGGGTCGGGTCGTCCAGCGCGGCCCGCACGCCGTCCTCGTCGCCGAGCCCGGCGGTGTCTACGCCGGCCTGCACCGGTCCTGGGCCGCCCAGCAGGGCACCTGAGGTGACAGACCGGTTGAATGGGGACGTGAGCCCGCTGGACCCCGCCGTCGCCGACCGCCTCAAGTGGACCCCTGACGCCGAGGGTCGCGGCCTGGTCGCGGCCATCGCTCAGCAGCACGACACCGGTGAGGTGCTCATGCTCGGCTGGATGGACGACGAGGCCCTGCACCGCACGCTCACCACCGGCCGGGCGACGTACTGGTCGCGCTCGCGCCAGGAGTACTGGGTCAAGGGCGACACCTCCGGCCACGTCCAGCGCGTCGTCGAGGTCCGCCTCGACTGCGACGGCGACACCGTCCTGGTCACGGTCGACCAGACCGGCGCGGCCTGCCACACCGGCGACCGCACCTGCTTCGACGCCGGGCTGATCAGTGGCTGAGACCCCGGCGCCCGAGCGGCGCAGCCGGTTCGGTCAGACCGTCCTCGGCGGCCTCGCCGCCGGCGGACTGGCCGCGGTCGCCGGCAACCAGGCCTGGGTCTCCCTCGACGACGGCGGCAGCGGCGACGCCGCGTTCGCCTCGACGCTCTCGACCAGCGGCGACCTCACCGCACCGCCGGTGACCGCGACCGCGCTGGTCCTGCTCGCCACCTGGGGCGTGGTGCTCGTGACCCGCGGCCTGCCACGGCGCGCCGTGACCTGGCTGGGCCTGGTCGCCGCCCTTGCGGTGGCCGGCTTCGCGGTCGCCGCGTGGCTCGCGCGCCCCGGCGAGGTCGCCGACGAGCTGCGCACCCTCGACATCGCCACCGGGCGCACCGCGTGGGCCCACCTCGGCGTCCTCGCCGGTCTGGTCGCCGTGGCCGCGTCGCTGGTCGCCGTGCGCGGGGTGCGGGGCTGGCCCGAGATGGGCCGCCGCTACGACGCCCCGGCCGCCGGCGACGGCGACCTGCCGGTCGGCGTACCGGTGGAGGAGCAGAACAGCATCGACCTGTGGAAGGCCCTCGACGAGGGCCGCGACCCGACCGACACGGGGGACAGCGGCCCTAGCCGCCCATCCGACGCCGGTTGATCTCGTCGGCCTGCCGCAGCAGCGCCTCCTCGGCGTCGGCCAGCGACGCGAACGCCGAGCGCGACATCGTCGTCAGCACCCGCGTCTTGAGCGACACCCCGGCCTCGCCCTCCTCCGGCCGCGGTCGGCGCCAGACCCGCTCCCACGTCTGCGTGCCCTGCTCGACCCGGCCGGCGATCGAGCGCCACTCCAGCGGCGCGTCGTCGGCGGTGCACAGGGCCGTCATGGCGGCGCGCGTCTCGGCGTCGGGCTGCGCCTGCTCGGGGTCGGCTGCCTCCTGCGCCTCGAGGTCGGCCAGCGCCGACTCGACCACGCCCATGGTCTCGAGCAGCCGGCGCTGCTCGCGCGTCTCGACGATCGCGTCGGGATCGTGTCCGTCGGCGCTCACCGTCGCGGACCGAACCCGCTCGACCGGTCGTCGCCGACGGGCCTCGGCGGCACGGTGACCGGCTCGGGGTCGGTGCCCTCGGCCATCGGGTCCTGGATGTCGGGCTCGGAGCTGCCGGTGTCGCCGGCCAGCGCGGCGACGTCCTCCCTGACCTTGTCGAGCGCCTCCTGCGCCTGGGTGCCCCGGATCGCCTCGCGCAGGTCGTCGAGGTCCTTCTTCAGCGACGGGTCGATGGTGCCGGTGACCACGTCGTGGGCGGTGACGGTGGGCAGCTTCTGCATGATCGAGGGGACCTGCAGGAACGCCTCGAAGCGTGCGCGCTCGGCCTCGGCCCACGCCTCGACGCTGTCCTTGAGGTTGAAGCAGTTCTGGATGAGGTTGACGCAGGTCTGGATGTCCTCGTAGAGGTCGCGGAAGTACTCGAAGCCGTCGGTGGCCATGTCGTAGACGAGGCTGGCCCAGCCGAACCACCCGGACACCTTGGCGGCGACCTTCTTCGAGACCTTCCAGATGAGCTCGGCGCCCTTGACGATGACGTCCTCGACGAGGACACCGAGCTTCTCGGAGATCCGGCCGACGCCCTTGAACACCAGGTTGCCGAGCCGCATGGCCTCGGCGACGCCGTCCATGACGAGGGTGTACTGCACCATCTGCGAGCCGAAGGCCTCGGCCGCCCGGCCGTCCCACACGTCGTCGGCGCCGCTGCGCAGCCGGTCGACGTTGCCGGCCCAGGCGTGCATGCCGGAGGCGAGCTGGCTGCACGCGTCGCCGTTCTGGCCGATCTTGCCGTAGTCGCCGGCCAGCGGGACGACGAGTTCGGCGTACAGGTCCTCCCAGGGGATCTCGTGCAGAAAGGTGGCGCCGACGTCGCGCAGCAGCCGGATGAACTTGTTGATGTCGCCGACGACGTCCTTGTAGACGTCGTTGAACTTGGTGAAGGACTCGTTGTGCTTCAGGGCCGCCCCGCCCATGGCGGGCTCGGCGAGGAAGGCCTTCGGGTCCTGCAGGGCGAACGTCGCGCTCACAGCGCCATCGGCTTGCCGTTGAGGTAGACCGTGACCGGCCGGTTGAGCAGGCCGTCGACGTCGTCGACGACGTTGCCCTCGGTCTTCTGGAAGTCGACCACCGAGTGGGCCACCCCCTCGGTCAGGGCGCTCCAGCGGGACTGGAAGGTCCAGAACGCGTCGTCGAGGGCCTCCTCGACGAGGTCCATCGCCGCGGCGAACGGCCGCAGCGCGCACACCGGGCTGGGCTCGAAGCCGTCCTTCTGGGTCACCCACGTCTTGGCGTAGCCGACCAGGTCGTAGCCCTGGCCGCCCGTCGTCTGCATGCTGTCGATGAGGTCACGCATCATGTCCAGGTCGCTGATCCGGATGTCGCCGCTCACGCCTGCTCCTTCGGTTCGCTGGGTCGCCGCCGAGGCCCCGAGAGGAGCCGGCCGGTCGCGGACGCCCACGGGTGCCGGCTGCTGGCCGACCGGGCGTCGAGTGCTCGCTGCAGGGATACGTGTCCCGGATCGGCCCCGCGCAAACTGCCTGGCGCCGACGGCCGGTCCCGACGCCGCCGCCCCGTACGCCGGGGGGAGGGGGGTCCGCACTAGACTGCGAGCGTTCGCGTCACCGTCCTGTCACCGTCTCCCGAGGAGCCCGCATGTCCGACAACCACGGCAACACCCCGGCTGCCTGGACGGCCGTGGCGGTGGCCCTGGTCGGCTTCGCCGTCGGTGGCGCAGGCCTGATGCTCGACCCGATCAGCTTCCCGATCTTCTGGATCGGCGTGGCGCTCAACGTGGTCGCCGGCATCCTGTTCGTCGTGATGGCCAAGATGGGCCTGCACGAGTCCGGTCACTGACCCGCTCGACGAGTCAGACCGGCCCGAGATGACGCTGACGCCCGTGGCTCCCGCCGCGCGGGACGCATCGCGGGCCAGGCGGGTCTCCGGGCCGGCGCTGACGCTGGCCGGTCTCGGCGCCGCCACCCTCGCACTGGCGCTGCGCGACCCGCACGAGCAGGGCTCGTGGGGACTGTGCCCGAGCCGCGCCCTGGGCTTCGACTGCCCGGGCTGTGGCGGGCTGCGCGCGGTCAACGACCTCACCCAGGGCCGCCTGCTCGACGCGGCCTCGAGCAACCTCTACCTGGTGCTCGCCATCCCGGTGGTCGCTCTCCTGCTCGGGCGCTGGGCCCTCGACGCGTGGCGAGGCACCGAGCGGGCGTCGTCAGCGCTCACCACGCCGCTGCTCGTCGTCGCGGGCGTCGCGCTGGTGGCCTTCACGCTCCTGCGCAACGTGCCGGCGTTCGGGTGGCTGGCCTCCTGAGGAGACCAGCCACCGTCATGCCGTGCGTCGTGCGTGCGTCGGCTCAGCTGCCGCTGTCGTAGTAGCCGTAGTCGAGGTCGATCGCGCCCGAGAACACCAGGACGTTGACGAGGATCGCCAGGACGAGGCTGACCGCACCGATGATCAGGCCGGCCGTGGCCAGGCCCTTGCCCTTCTTGGTGCCGCCCGAGTTGTCGACCTCCTTGCGCCCGAGGACGCCGAGGACGATGGCGGCGATCGAGAAGACGAAGCACCCGCACGCCGGGATCCCGATGATGCCCAGGACGAGCGAGATGATGGCCATCACCGAGAACGACTGGGGCTGCTGGCCGCCGTAGCCGTAGGGCTGCTGGTCGCCGTACCCAGGCGGCGGCGGAGGACTCGAGTAGCTCATGGGGGCTCCCTGTGTCGGCCGGCTCCGGAGCGCCGGGGTCGTGGCAGGACCCTATGCCAGGGCGTGCCACACTGGCAGAGCCCCCTGCCGCGACGCCGAAGAAGGATCTCCTGATGTCCGTGCTCGACGAGATCGTCGCGGGCGTCCGCCTCGATCTCGAGCGCCGCGAGACCCAGGTGCCGCTGGCCGAAGTGCGTGCCGCCCTGGCCGACGTCGACCCGGTGCGTGACCCGATGCCGGCCCTGCGCGCGCCCGGCTCGAGCGTCATCGCCGAGGTCAAGCGCCGCAGCCCGAGCAAGGGCCACCTCGCCGACATCCCCGACCCCGCGTCGCTCGCCGTGGCCTACGCCGCCGGCGGGGCAGCGGCGATCAGCGTGCTGACCGAGGAGCGCCGCTTCGGCGGCAGCCTCGACGACCTGCGCGCCGTGCGCCGCGCGGTCGAGACGCCGCTGCTGCGCAAGGACTTCGTGGTCGAGAGCTACCAGGTCGTCGAGGCCCGCGCCGCCGGTGCCGACCTGGTCCTGCTCATCGTCGCCGCGCTCGACGACGACACCCTGCGCCGCCTGCACGACGAGGCCCGCGAGCTGGGCCTCACCGTGCTGGTCGAGGTGCACGACGAGGCCGAGGTCGAGCGCGCCGTCGCGCTGGGCGCCGAGCTCGTCGGCGTCAACGCCCGTAACCTCAAGACCCTCGACGTCGACCCCGACGCCTTCGGTCGCCTGGCACCGTTGGTGCCGTCCGACCGGGTGCTGGTCGCCGAGTCGGGCATCAGCGACGAGACCGACGTGGAGCGGTACGTCGCCGAGGGCGCCCGAGCGGTGCTCGTCGGCGAGGCGCTGGTCAAGGACGGTGCACCGCGCGAGGCGGTCGCCCGGATGACAGGAGTGCTGCCATGACGACTGCCCCGACGACGTCCTACGTGGCCGACGACAACGGCTGGTTCGGCAACTTCGGTGGCCGCTTCATGCCCGAGGCGCTGATCGCCGCCCTCGACGAGCTCGAGGTCGCCTGGCAGGAGGCGCTGGTCGACCCGACCTTCGGGCTCGAGTTCGACAACCTGCTGCGCAACTACGCCGGCGTCCCGAGCATGCTCTACGACGCCCACCGCCTCTCCGACCACGCCGGCGCCCGCATCCTGCTCAAGCGCGAGGACCTCAACCACACCGGCGCCCACAAGATCCGCAACGTGCTCGGTCAGGCGCTGCTCACCAAGCGCATGGGCAAGAAGCGGGTCATCGCCGAGACCGGCGCCGGCCAGCACGGCGTGGCCTCGGCCACCGCCGCCGCCTACCTCGGTCTCGACTGCACCGTCTACATGGGCGAGGTCGACACCGAGCGCCAGGCCCTCAACGTCGCGCGCATGCAGCTGCTCGGCGCCGAGGTGATCCCGGTGCTCAGCGGCTCGCGCACCCTCAAGGACGCCATCAACGAGGCGCTGCGCGACTGGGTGTCCTCCGTCGACCACACCGCCTACCTCTTCGGCACCGCCGCGGGCCCGCACCCGTTCCCGAGCCTCGTGCTGTCGTTCGTGCGCGGCATCGGCGACGAGGCCCGCCAGCAGTGCCTCGACCTCACCGGCGCGCTGCCCGACGCGATCGCCGCGTGCGTGGGCGGCGGCTCCAACGCCATCGGCCTGTTCGCGGGATTCCTCGAGGACCCCGAGGTCGCGATCTACGGCTTCGAGCCGGGCGGCGACGGCGTCGAGACCGGCCGCCACGCCGCCACGATCAGCGCCGGCGCCACCGGCGTCCTGCACGGCGCGCGCACCTACGTGCTCCAGGACGAGGACGGCCAGACCGTCGAGTCCCACTCGATCTCCGCCGGACTCGACTACCCCGGCGTCGGTCCGCAGCACGCACACCTCTCGGACACCGGGCGGGCGACGTACCGCCCGATCACCGACAAGGCCGCCATGGAGGCGATGGCCCTGCTGGCGCGCACCGAGGGCATCATCCCGGCCATCGAGACCGCCCACGCGATCGCCGGCGTCGTCGACCTCGCTCGCGAGCGGCCTGGCCAGACGCTGCTGGTCAACCTGTCGGGTCGTGGCGACAAGGACATGGGCACCGCCCTCGACTACTTCGGTCTGGGCAAGGCGGCACCCGTCGCCGACCCGCAGGCGGCGACCCCGGAGCAGCAGTAGATGGGCGTCTCCACCGCCTTCGAGAAGGCCCGCGCCGAGGACCGCGCGGCGCTGGTCGGCTACCTGCCCGCGGGGTTCCCTGACGTGCAGGGCAGCATCGACGCGATCCTCGCGATGGTCGACGCCGGCTGCGACGTCATCGAGATCGGGCTGCCCTACAGCGACCCGGTGATGGACGGGCCCACCATCCAGGCTGCCGTGCAGCAGGCCCTCGAGCTGGGTTTCCGCACCACCGACGTGCTGCGCACGGTCGAGGCCGTCGCCGCCACCGGCACGCCCACGGTCGTGATGACGAGCTGGAACCCCGTCGAGCGCTACGGCGTCGACCGGTTCGCGGGCGACCTGGCCTCGGCCGGGGGATCGGGCCTGATCACGCCCGACATCACCCCCGACTTCGCGCCCGAGTGGATCGAGGCCGCCGACGCCCGCGACCTCGACAAGATCTTCCTCGTCGCGCCGTCGTCGACCGACGAGCGCATCGAGATGACGACCGCGGCCTGTCGCGGCTTCGTCTACGCGACGGCCGTCATGGGCGTCACCGGCGCCCGGACGACGACCAGCGACCTGGCCGGGCCGCTCGTCGAGCGCACCCGCCGCGCCACCGACCTGCCGGTCGGTGTCGGGCTGGGCATCAGCAACGGCGACCAGGCCGCCGAGGTGGCGTCGTACGCCGACGGCGTCATCGTCGGCTCCGCGTTCGTCAAGGTGCTGCTCGACCACGCCGGTGACCGCGCCGGCGGACTGCGCGCACTCGGCGACCTGACCGCCGACCTCGCGGAGGGCTGCCGCCGTGGGCGCTAGCCGACGGGCCGCCGCAGTCCTGGCCGCAGCCGCGCTCGTGCTGCCGCTGGCCGGCTGCGGCGACGACGACCGCCCGTTCTCCGGCACGGTGCTCGACAATCCCTACACGGTGCCCGAGACCCCGCTGACCGACACCGACGGCGAGCCGTTCTCGCTGGCCGCCGACACCGACAAGCGGTTGACGATGGTCTTCTTCGGCTACGTCAACTGCGTCGACGTGTGCCCGGCGGTGCTCAACCACCTGGCCTCGGCGATGACCCGGCTCGACGACGAGGACCGCGAGGACGTCGACGTCGTCCTGGTGTCCAGCGACCCGAAGACCGACACCCCGGAGTCGCTGCGGGCCTACCTCGACCGCTTCGACTCGTCGTTCATCGGCCTCGACGGCGAGTTCGACACCATCCGCGAGATCGGCCGCGAGCTCGCGGTCGGCATCGACGAGAAGGACCCCGGCGGTCACACCACCCAGGTCATGGGTGTCGACAGCGCCGACACGTCTCCCGTCTACTGGGGCGCCGACACCAGTCCGGCGCAGTTCGCCGACGACATCCACACGCTCCTCGAGGACTCCTGACGTGACCCTGACCGATCTCAGCCCCCTGTCGATCCCGAGTCCGTCCGACGGGGTCTGGGAGATCGGTCCGATCCCGCTGCGGGGCTACGCCCTGTGCATCATCGCCGGCATCATCTTCGCCATCTGGCTGGGCGAGCGCCGCTGGCAGGCGCGCGGCGGCCGGCCGGGCGAGGTCCAGGACCTCGCCATCTGGGCGGTGCCGTTCGGCGTCGTCGGCGCGCGGCTCTACCACGTCGCCACCGACTGGGAGAAGTACTTCGGCGAGGGCGGCAACCCCTGGCAGGCGCTCTACATCTGGAAGGGCGGCCTCGGCATCTGGGGTGCCGTCGCCCTCGGTGCGGTCGGCGTCTGGATCTGGTCGCGCCGCAAGGGCGTCAAGGTGCTCCCGATGCTCGACGCGCTCGCACCCGGCGTGATCGTCGCGCAGGCCTTCGGCCGCTGGGGCAACTGGTTCAACCAGGAGCTCTACGGCGAGCCCACCGACCTGCCGTGGGGCCTCGAGATCGACCCGGCCTACTGGCCCGACGGCCTCACCTTCGCCACCGGCACGACCTTCCACCCGACGTTCCTCTACGAGTGCCTGTGGAACCTCGCGATCTTCGGGCTGCTCATCTACGCCGAGCGCCGCTGGCGCCTGGGCCACGGCCGGGTCTTCGCCCTCTACGTCATGGGCTACACGCTCGGTCGCGGCTGGATCGAGTACCTCCGCATCGACACCGTCCAGCTCGACGACGTCCTCGGCCTGCGCTTCAACGTCTGGACCTCGATCGTCCTGTTCGCCGCGGCCCTCGCCTACTTCGTGGTCACCTCCCGCCGCCACCCCGGCCGCGAGGAGTCCGTCTACCGCGGCGGCTTCGACCCCGACGACGACGAGGACCTCGCGCCGGAGGCCGACGGGTCCGGCTCGACGACCGTCGACGAGGCATCCTCGCCCGCCGAGCCAGACACCCGCTGACCACGAACAACCAGGGCCACAGCGCTCCCGGGGCCCGCACCATCCAGCAGCTGGTCCCATCACCCCTCGGGTCGGAAACATGCTGGTAATCTCGGCATCTCCGCCGCGTGGGCCGACGTCGTCCCTGCGACTCCACCACGACAGCGTATTTTCCTGACGCTGTCCCGCCGACGGGAGAACTCCAGTGCCCTACCAGCACGCGTTCCCGCCGCCCCAGGGGCTGTACGACCCCGCCAACGAGCACGACGCCTGTGGCGTCGCCTTCGTGGCGACCCTGACGGGTGTGGCCAGTCACGACATCGTCGCCAAGGCCCTCACGGCCCTGCGCAACCTCGACCACCGCGGTGCCGCCGGCGCCGAGGTCAACTCCGGCGACGGCGCCGGGATCCTGCTGCAGGTGCCCGACGCGTTCCTGCGTGCGGTCACGGCCGAGGCGGGCTTCGAGCTGCCTGCGGCGGCGTCGTACGCCGTCGGCACGGCGTTCCTGCCCGGTGACGACGAGGCGGTGGGCCAGACCAAGGCCCGCATCGAGGAGATCGCTGGCGAGGAGGGCCTGAGCGTCCTCGGCTGGCGCGAGGTGCCGGTCGACCCGTCGAGCCTGGGTGGCATGGCGCTGTCGGTGATGCCGACCTTCAGCCAGCTGTTCGTGGCCGCCAGCGGTCCGCGGCTGACCGGCATGGCGCTGGAGCGCCTGGCGTTCTGCCTGCGCAAGCGCGCCGAGCGCGAGACCGACGTCTACTTCCCGTCGCTGTCGTCGCGCACCCTGGCCTACAAGGGCATGCTGACGACCGACCAGCTCGACCAGGTGTTCCCCGACCTGCGCGACGAGCGGATGGCGTCGGCGCTGGCCGTCGTGCACTCGCGGTTCTCGACCAACACGTTCCCGAGCTGGCCGCTGTCGCACCCGTTCCGGTTCATCGCCCACAACGGCGAGATCAACACCGTCATGGGCAACCGCAACTGGATGCGCGCCCGCGAGGCGCTGCTCGCCTCCGACGTGATCCCCGGTGACCTCGAGCGGATCTTCCCGATCGTGACCACCGGCGCCTCCGACTCGGCGTCGTTCGACGAGGTCCTCGAGCTGCTGCACATGGGCGGCCGCTCGCTGCCGCACTCGGTGCTGATGATGATCCCGGAGGCCTGGGAGAACCACACCGAGATGGACCAGCGTCGGCGCGAGTTCTACTCGTTCCACTCCGCGCTCATGGAGCCGTGGGACGGCCCTGCGTGCGTGGTGTTCACCGACGGCTCCCAGATCGGCGCGGTCCTCGACCGCAACGGGCTCCGCCCGAGCCGCTACTGGGTCACCGACGACGGGCTCGTCGTGCTCGCCTCCGAGGTCGGGGTCCTCGACATCGACCCGGCCACGGTGGTCCGCAAGGGGCGGCTGAAGCCGGGCCGGATGTTCCTCGTGGACGCGGGAGAGCACCGGATCATCGAGGACGAGGAGATCAAGGACAAGCTCGCCACCCAGCACCCCTACGACGAGTGGCTGCACGCCGGGCTGATCAAGCTCGAGGACCTCGCCGACCGCGAGCACGTCGTGCACACCCACGCCTCGGTCACCCGCCGCCAGCAGGTCTTCGGCTACACCGAGGAGGAGAAGCGCATCCTGCTCTCCGCGATGGCGAAGACCGGCTACGAGCCGATCGGCTCGATGGGCACCGACACCCCGATCGCGGCGCTGTCGAAGCGCCCACGGCTGCTGTTCGACTACTTCAACCAGCTCTTCGCGCAGGTCACCAACCCGCCCCTCGACGCGATCCGCGAGGAGCTGGTCACCTCG
>JAOPXU010000135.1 GCA_025964985.1 Nocardioides sp. | reverse complement strand
GGAGCACGGCCGCGCGGGCGGTGTGCGGCAGGGCGGCCCACTCCTGCTGCGCCCGGACCGCGGAGGTCGCCGCCTCGGCCACGTCCTCGGCGTTCGCGAGTCCCGAGCGGGCCAGCTCGGCGCCCGTGGCGGGCTCCACGACGGCGTGGTCACCGCCCCGACCGGGGACCCATCCCGCGGCCGTGAAGATGCAGCCCTGCCAGTCGACGGTGTCCAGAAGTCCCACGCCAAGCCTCCTCGTCCGAGTGGTCCTGGCAGATCATGTCACTGCACGGCCCGCCTGCTACTCGACGACGACGTCGTCCCCGCGACGCAGGACGCGACGGACCCGCAGCTTGAGGTACCTCCCGTAGCCCAGAACCAGCTGGGTGTAGCCGGGCGTCGGGCCGTGGTAGCCCAGGAACCCTCGCGGCCCGCTGACCATGGCGCCGGTCCGGACGTCGTACCGGCTCTGGTGCCACGGGCACACCAGGCACCCGTCGGCGTCGATGGTCCCCGTCGACATGTCGGCCAGCTGGTGGCGGCAGCGCGGCGAGACCGCGAACAGCTCGCCGTCGTCGTTGCCGACGGCCCAGCGACCGGCCCGCCGTACGGCGCCGGGGGGCAGGTCGCGGCTGGGGATGCGGGCCGACTCGCTCATGGGTCCTCCTCGTCGAGCACGACCCGTGCGGAGCGTGCGGACCCGTCCCTTACCCCGCCGCGGACGGTTTCACGTCCAGTAGAGCAGCCGGGCGCCCGGCAGCCGGTGCTCCACCGCGTCGGTGAACCAGCCGCGCATCTCCCGCATCACCTCGCGGGGGTAGACGTACTTGACCCCGCCGAACTTGGTGCGCTTCTCGCTGCGCTGCTCCTCGTCCATCTCCAGCTTGGTGTTCGGGTACCAGTCGAGCAGCACGTCCTTGCTGCCGGGCGTGAACCGGTGGGTGATGATCTCGACGGTCAGGTCGAGGTCGGGCACGTCGCCGAGCGCGGCCGACACGTGGTCGAGCAGGGCGCCGTACGCCTCCTGCCAGTCGGGCACCGGCATCACCGGGGCGATGGTCAGGCCGACCCGGTAGCCGGCGAGCGCCACCCGGCGCAGCGCCTCGATGCGGGCGACGACCGGCGCGGTGCCGCCGTCGAAGCGGCGCGCGACCTCCTCGGCGTTGACCGACACCCGCATCCGGGTACGACGACCGTGCGGCAGGTCGAGCAGGGGCTCGACGTCCGCGAACTTCGTGGTGAACCGCAGCGAGACGTCGTCGCCGAGCTCACCGGACCCGACCCGGGCGATCGCGGCCGACAGCGAGCCCGTCACGTGCTCGATGCCGAGCGGGTCGGTGTAGCAGGACAGCTCGAAGGTGGTGCCCTCGTGGCCGCGCTCGGCCGTGCCGCTGGTGACCGACCCGAGCCCGGCGTGCGTGCCGATCCCGGCGAGCACATCGTCGAGGTTGGCGTAGACCCGGGTGACGGGCGGACCGGTCAGCGAGCCGGCGAGGTAGCAGTACTGGCAGTGCGCCGGGCAGCCCTTGGCCAGGTCGATGCGCCAGTCGGCGCTGGGCGGGATGGGCTGCGGCTTGATCGCGCTCGGCGGGGCGACGACGACGGCCATCGTGGCCTTGGCGCGGGCGTAGACCTCGCGCTCGGAGCCGCTGCTGAGGCCGGCCAGCCGGTTGGACGTCAGCACCTGCACGTCGTCGACGCCGGCGGCCTCGAGGCGGCGCAGGATCTCGGCGGTGTGCGGCTGCTCGGCGGCGGCAGCGGTGACCTGGACGTGGCGGGGCAGCCAGAGTCGGGGGCGGGTGACGGGGGCGGGCGCGGGTGCGGGTGCGGAGGTCATCGTCGTCTCAACACCGCGGAGGGCCTACGGCTTCCGCTCCCAGCACCCGATCACGACGCGTTCTCGACCGCTCGGACGGCGTCGAGGACCGTCGGCAGCAGGGCGTCGGCGATGACGGCGTAGCCCCGGCTGGAGGGGTGGAAGCGGTCGGCCGAGAACAGCGTCGCGTCGGCCGCGAAGGCCCGCGACGCCACCTGGTCGCGGTCGGCGACGAGGCCGCCCTCGGCGACGACGGCGCGCGCCTGCTCGAGGCGCAGCCGCTCACCGGCCGCGCGTACGACGTCGCGCAGGAAGACCGGCACGTGCGGCACCGCGCTCAGGTCGGGAGCCGGGGCGACGACGACCTCGACGCCGACGGCCCGCAGCCGGCGCACGGCGTGGCGCAGGGCGTCGACCGCGGCGTCGAGCGGCTCGAGGTGGGTGAGGTCGTTGGCCCCGATGACCACGACCGCGACGTGGGGGCGCCAGTCGAGGACCGCGTCGACCTGGGCGGCCAGACCGCGGCTGCGCGCGCCGGGCACCGCGGCGACCCAGGTGGTCGCGTCGTGCCCGCGCTGGGCCAGGGCGGCCACCAGGCGCGGCGCGAGGCGGTCGTCGGCCCGGGTGGCGCCCTGTCCCCAGCCGATGGAGTCGCCGAGCACCGCGATCCGTGACGTCATCGCTCCATCGTGCCGACCCGGTGGTCGCGCTCCGGTCACCCGGGCGGGGGGAGGGGGTCTTCCGCGGGGCGGGTACCGGAGAAGGCACTGCACCACCGCGACACCCCACCCCACACCAAGGAGACACCCGTGGAGCTCATCGGACTGCTGATCGCCGGCGCCATCATCGGCCTGCTCGGCAAGCTCGCCGCACCCGGCGACAAGGACAACATCCCGCTGTGGCTCACGCTGCTGTGCGGCATCGGCGGCGTCCTCATCGGACACGTCATCTACGAGGCCTTCGGGGGCAACGGCTCCAACGGCATCGACTGGGTCCGCTGGATCGTCGCCATCGCCGTCGCCGCCGTGCTGGTCGTGCTCGCCTCGACGATCACCGGCCGCAGCAAGACCCACGCCCGCCGCTGACGCGACCGGGCCCACCCACCGACTGACTGACTGACTGGAAGGCTCCACCCATGAAGCTCCTCCGCTCCGCCGCCCTGATCGGCCTCGGCCGTCGCGCGTTCATCGAGGCGCGCAAGCCCCAGAACCAGGCCAAGATCAAGCAGGCCACCGCCAAGATGCGCAACCGGCGGACGCAGAAGGTCCGCTAGAACAGGTCCGCCCGGTCCCCGAGGGGTACCACCTGCTCAGGCCTCGATGCCGCTCAGGTCCGGCGGCACGTCCACGGCGTGCTCGCGCAGGGCCGCGAGCGGCACGAGGCCGAGCACGGCCTCGCTGGTGGCGGCCAGGACGACGTGGGCCGCGGCCCCGTCCTGGTGGGCGCGAGCCCAGTTGCGGGCCGTCACGCACCACCGGTCGCCGGGCACGAGGCCCGTGAACCCGTACATCGGCAGCGGCGTCACCAGGTCGTTGCCGATCGAGCGCTGGTGCTCGAGGAACTCGGCGGTGACGACCGCGCAGATGGTGTGGCTGCCGGGGTCCTCCTCCGAGGGACGGCAGCAGCCGTCACGGAAGAACCCGGTCATCGGCTCGGTCCCGCAGACCTCGAGCTCGCCGCCCAGCACGTTGCGCTCCGTCATGGCCCCAGCATCGCGCACCGGCGGCGCCACCACGAGCCTCAGTGGGTGACCGGCCGCCAGTCGGACGGCGGGTCCTCGCCGACGCGCCCGTCGACCGCCTCGCGCAGCAGGTCGGCGTGCCCGGTGTGCCGCCCGTACTCCTCGAGCTGGTCGCACAGGATCCGGCGCAGCGACGCGTGGTTGCCCTCGCCGTCGGAGACGGCAACGGGCTGGTCGAGCCCGCCGTCGGCGATCCGGGCGGCCAGGTCGGTCCGCGAGCGCTCGACCGCGGCGTCGTAGAGCGCGTAGAGGTCGGCGGGGGAGTCGTCGACGGCCGTGCGGAACTCCCAGTCGTCGGTGCCGTCGTGGGCGCGGTAGGGGCTGGCGGCGTCGTCGGACATCTGGCCCCCGGCGATCTTGACGACCCGGTGGAAGTCCTCGACGAGCGCCAGGTGCTTGAGCAGCCCGCCGAGCGTCAGGTGCGAGGTACCGATGGTCGCGCCCAGCCCGGCCGCGTCGAGGCCGTCGGCCTTCCACCGGAAGGTCCAGCGCATCCGGTCGAGGGCGCCGACCAGGTGCTCGGCCTCGGTGCCGGCGAACGGGGGCTCCCAGGGAGGAGAGGTGGTCATGCGCAGCACCGTAGGCCGGTTCGCGGACGTACGGCGTCCGCAGACGGTCCGTCTGCTCAGGGGTTGGCGGCGAGGAAGAGGTACGACGCCAGCAGGACGAGGTGCACGCCGCCGTTGAGCGGCTTGGCCCGACCGGGGACGACGGTGAGCACGGAGACGACGACGGTGAGCGCCAGCAGCACGATCTGCATCGGCTCCAGGCCCAGGTCGAGCGGCCCGTCGAGCCAGATCGAGGCGATGGCGATGGCCGGGATGGTCAGACCGATCGACGCCATGGCCGAGCCGTAGGCCAGGTTGAGGCTGGTCTGCACCTTGTCGCGAGCCGCGGCCCGGGAGGCGGCGATCGACTCGGGCAGCAGCACGGTGAGCGCGATGACCACACCGACGAACGCGTGCGGGAAGCCGACGGCCGCGACGCCGTCCTCGATCGCGGGGGAGCAGACCTTGGCCAGGCCGACCACGGCGACCAGCGCCACGAGCAGCAGCGCCAGGCTCGTCCACGCCTCGCGGTCGGTGGGCGGGTCGGCGTGCCCGTCGCCGTCGTCGTCGCGGGGCCCGCGCGGGTCGGTCGGCACGGGCAGGAAGAAGTCGCGGTGCCGCACGGTCTGGGTGAAGACGAACATGCCGTAGAGCACCAGCGAGGCCACCGCCGCGAAGGCCAGCTGGGAGCCGGTGAACGTCGGGCCGGAGTCCTCGGTGAAGCGGGGCAGCACGAGCGTGACGCCGGCCAGCGCGATGACCGTCGCCAGCGCCGAGCCGGTGCCCTCGGCGTTGAAGACCGCGAGGTGGTGCTTGAGCGCCCCGACGACCAGGGCGAGCCCGACGATGCCGTTGAGCGTGATCATGACCGCGGCGAAGACCGTGTCGCGGGCCAGCGAGGACGTGCCCTCCCCGCCGCTGATCATGAGGGTGACGATGAGCGCGACCTCGATCACGGTGACCGCGACGGCGAGGACCAGCGAGCCGAACGGCTCGCCGACCTTGTGGGCCACGACCTCCGCGTGGTGGACCGCGGCCAGCACGGCGCCGACCAGGACGACGCCGACGACCACCGACAGCGCGACGGGCAGGTAGCGGCCCCAGGTCGGCACCAGCACGAGGAGCGCCAGCACGGGCACGGTCGTCGTCCACGTGAAGCGGCCGGTCGTCGTATCGCTCATGGCTCCAACCTATGCGTCGCGGTGGGTCCGCTCAGGTGGGCCACCGGTCGCCGGGTTGTCCTAGAGTGGTTGTCGATGGCAACCACCGACGACTCCACGAGCACCGGCACGGGCGCGACCGGGCCGGGCGAGACCGGCGACTACTCGCACGCCCAGATCCTGGCGATCCTGGCCGGCCTGATGATGGGCATGTTCCTCGGCGCCCTCGACCAGACCATCGTCAGCACCTCGATCCGCACGATCGCCGACGACCTGCAGGGCCTCTCGATCCAGGCCTGGGCCACCACGTCGTACCTCATCACCGCGACGATCACGACGCCGATCTACGGCAAGCTCGGCGACCTCTACGGCCGCAAGAAGCTGTTCCTGTTCGCCATCACCGTCTTCATCATCGGCTCGGCGCTGTGCTCCTTCGCCGGCTCGATGACCCAGCTGGCGGTCTTCCGCGCCTTCCAGGGGCTGGGCGCCGGCGGCCTGTTCACCCTGGTCCTCGCGATCATCGGTGACCTGGTCAGCCCTCGCGAGCGAGCCCGCTACACCGGCTACTTCATGGCGGTGTTCGGGACCTCCAGCGTGCTCGGGCCGCTCGTCGGCGGGTTCTTCGCCGGCCAGGACTCGATCCTCGGCGTCACCGGCTGGCGCTGGGTCTTCCTCGTCAACGTGCCCATCGGCCTGGCCGCCCTGGTCGTCGTCACCCGTACCCTGCACCTGCAGAAGCCGTCCACCGTCGGGCGCGGCAAGGTGCGCATCGACTGGTGGGGCGCCGCCGCGCTGGTGGTCGCGCTCGTCCCGGTGCTGACCGTGGCCGAGCAGGGACGCGACTGGGGCTGGACGTCGGGCCGCTCGATCACGGCGTACGTCGTGGGCGCGCTGGGCCTGGTCGCGTTCATCCTCGCCGAGCGCCGGATGGGCGACGCCGCGCTGATCCCGCCCAAGCTCTTCCGGATCCGCGCCGCCGTCGTGACCGTCGCGGCCAGCGTGGTCGTCGGGGTCGCGATGTTCGGCGGCATCATGCTGCTGCCTCTCTACATGCAGATCGTCCACGGCGCCTCGCCGACCGAGTCCGGGCTGCTGATGCTGCCGATGGTCGGCGGCATGATGGTCGCCTCGATCGGCTCCGGCCGCATCATCAGCCGCACCGGCAAGGTGCGCGTCTGGCCGATCATCGGCTCGGCGATGATCACCGTCTCGCTGCTCCTGCTCTCCTTGACCACCGCCGACACTGCGCTGCCGCTGGTGATGGCCGCGATGTTCCTGCTGGGCCTGGGTCTCGGGCAGTGCATGCAGCCACTGCTGCTGACCCTGCAGAGCGCGGTGCCCCCGACCGACATCGGCGTCGCGACCTCCTCGGCGACGTTCTTCCGCCAGATGGGCGGCACCCTCGGCGTCGCGGTGCTCCTGTCGGTGCTCTTCGGCACCGTCGGCGGCAACATCCAGACCGCCTTCGCCGACGCCAGCGACGACCCGGTGGTGGCCGAGGCGCTGGCCGACCCGGCGTTCCAGGAGACGGTGGCCGGCGTCCAGGACGACTCCTCCGTCATCGAGACGCTCGAGCCGGCCCTCGCCCACCCGATCCAGGTCGGCTTCGCCGAGTCGATGGACACCGTCTTCCTGCTCTCGGCCGGCGCCGGGCTGCTCGCCTTCCTGATCCTGCTGATGATGCCGGCCGTCGAGCTGCGGGCGACCTCCGCCGCCGCGGCCGTGCGCGCGGCCCAGGCGCCGCAGGAGACCTGACCCGCGACGAATCGGAGCGGTGCCCGTGCCGCTCGTAGACTCCGCCCCATGTCCAGCCTGCCCGGAGTGAGCGTCTTCTCCCGCCTCGAGCCCTTCCTGCCCTCGGTCTCCAAGCCGATCCAGTACGTCGGCGGCGAGCTCAACTCCACGGTCAAGGAGTGGGACTGCGCGCCCGACGGCCCGACGGTCCGCTGGGCGCTGATGTACCCCGACGCCTACGAGGTCGGCCTGCCCAACCAGGGCGTCCAGATCCTCTACGAGGTGCTCAACGAGCGCGACTGGATCGTCGCCGAGCGCACCTACGCCGTGTGGCCCGACATGGAGGCCGTCCTGCGCGGCGGCGACGCCCAGGGACCCATCCCGCAGTTCACCGTCGACGCCCACCGTCCCGTGCGCGACTTCGACGTCTTCGGCCTGAGCTTCTCCACCGAGCTCGGCTACACCAACATGCTCAACGCCCTCGACCTGGCCGGCATCCCGCTCCACGCCGCCGACCGCACCGAGGCCGACCCGATCGTGCTCGCCGGCGGCCACGCGGCGTTCAACCCCGAGCCGATCGCCGACTTCATCGACGCCGCCGTCCTCGGTGACGGCGAGGAGGTCGTGCTCGCGATCTCCGACGTCATCCGCGAGTGGAAGGGCCAGGGCGAGCCCGGCGGGCGCGACGAGGTGCTGCGCCGCCTCGCCGTCACCGGCAACATCTACGTCCCGCGCTTCTACGACGTCGCCTACGACGAGTCGCCTGCTGGCACCGGCGCGATCGTGTCGGTCACGCCCAACCGGCCCGGCGTGCCCCACCGCGTCACCAAGCACACGCTGATGGACCTCGACGCCTGGCCCTACCCCGCCAAGCCGCTGGTCCCGCTCGCCGAGACCGTCCACGAGCGCTTCAGCGTCGAGATCTTCCGCGGCTGCACGCGCGGCTGCCGCTTCTGCCAGGCCGGGATGATCACCCGCCCGGTGCGCGAGCGCAGCATCAAGACGATCGGCGCGATGGTCGACAACGGCATCAAGAAGACCGGCTTCGAGGAGGTCGGCCTGCTGTCGCTCAGCAGCGCCGACCACACCGAGATCGCCCAGGTCGCCGAGGACCTCGCCGACCGCTACGAGGGCACCAACGTCTCGCTGTCGCTGCCCAGCACCCGCGTCGACGCCTTCAACATCACCCTCGCCAACGAGTTCTCCCGCAACGGCCGGCGCTCGGGGCTCACCTTCGCCCCCGAGGGCGGCAGCGAGCGGATGCGCAAGGTCATCAACAAGATGGTCACCGAGGAGGACCTGATCCGGACCGTCGCCGCGGCGTACTCGCACGGCTGGCGCCAGGTCAAGCTCTACTTCATGGTCGGCCTGCCGACCGAGACCGACGAGGACGTCATGCAGGTCGCCGAGCTCGCCAAGGCGGTCATCGCCAAGGGTCGCGAGGTCACCGGCAAGAACGACATCCGCTGCACCGTCTCCATCGGTGGCTTCGTGCCCAAGCCGCACACGCCGTTCCAGTGGGCCTCCCAGCTCGACGTCGAGACCACCGACTCGCGGCTCAAGAAGCTGCGCGACGTCGTACGCGACGACAAGCGCTACGGCCGCGCCATCGGCTTCCGCTACCACGACGGCAAGCCCGGCATCGTCGAGGGACTCCTCTCGCGCGGTGACCGCCGCGTCGGCCGCATCATCGAGGCCGTCTGGCGCGACGGCGGCCGCTTCGACGGCTGGAGCGAGCACTTCTCCTACGACCGCTGGATGGCCGCCACCGAGGCCGGCCTCGCCGGCACCGGCGTCGACCTCGACTGGTTCACCACCCGCGAGCGCGGCTACGACGAGACGCTGCCCTGGGACCACCTCGACTCCGGCCTCGACAAGGACTGGCTGTGGGCCGACTGGGAGGACGCCCTCGCCGTCGCCGACGGCACCTCCGAGGTGGAGGTCGAGGACTGCCGCTGGACCCCCTGCTACGACTGCGGGGTCTGCCCCGAGATGGGCACCGAGATCCAGATCGGCCCCACGGGGCAGCGGCTCCTGCCGCTCGCCGTCGTCTGAGCCGGCTCGGGTCAGCCGAGCAGCTTGTCGCGCAGCCGGCCGTCGGCCGCGCGGACGTAGCAGACGAGCCGGTCGGTGGGGTCGATGTTGCTGGGGTCGTCGATGAGCAGGCCCCAGGCCAGCGCGCCGTCGTGGTCGTGCAGCCGGGCGACGTCGGCGGCGTCCATCAGGCTGGTGCAGACGGCCCGGGCGTCGTCGAGCTGCGTCGGGAGCCCGATGGCGTCGCCGAACACCGCGGTGTGCACGATCTCGGCGTCGTGGGCCTGGGAGCAGTCGGCCTCGGTGATGTCGACCCGACCGCCCTGGGTCGCGACGTCGACGCACTGACCGGCCTGTGCGGTCTCGGGCGTCAGGGAGCGACCCTGCTGCTCGCCCCGGCCGGCCAGCAGCGCGACGCCGAAGGCCACCGCGGCGACGACGACCGCGGCCGCCGCCACCGTCGTCGCG
>JAOPXU010000398.1 GCA_025964985.1 Nocardioides sp. | reverse complement strand
GACCTGCTGCTCAGCTGGTCCGAGGAGCTGCTGCGCCGCTGCGGGCTGCCCGCCGAGCGCGTCGTTCCCGCGCTCGAGCTGTTCGACGCGTGCCGCACCGAGGTGATCGCGGGCCAGTTCCTCGACGTGTCGGTGCAGGCGCGCGGACACGCCGACGTCGCCGCGGCGATGACGGTGCTGCGCTACAAGTCGGCCAAGTACTCGATCGAGCGCCCCCTGCACGTCGGCGCAGCACTGGCCGGCGCCGGCCCCGAGGTCCTGACCGCGCTGACCGGCTTCGGCCTGCCGCTCGGCGAGGCCTTCCAGCTGCGCGACGACCTCCTCGGGGTCTTCGGCGACCCCGCCACCACCGGCAAGCCCGCCGGCGACGACCTCGTCGAGGGCAAGCGCACCGTCCTGGTCGCCCTGGCCCTCGAGGGCGCCTCGGCCGCCGACGCCGCCCTGCTCGACCGCTCCCTCGGCACCCCTCTCGACGACGCCGCCGTCGAGCGGCTGCGCGAGGTCATCGACGCCAGCGGCGCCCGCGACCGGGTCGAGTCGCTCATCACCGAGATCTCCGAGGTCGCCGTCGCAGCCCTCGACGACGCCGGCCTCGACCCGCACGCCACCGCCGTCCTGCGCGGTCTCGCCGACACGGTCACGCAGCGCGCGGTCTGACCCGGCGCTGGCGGCCTGCCGGCCTCCGGATTCACCGGCCGGCCGGTGAAACCCCTGCTTGGCCGACGAAACTTCATCGGCCAAGCACAGGTTTCATCGGCCCAGTAGGCGAGGCGCGACCCCGGCGCGGGCTCAGCCGGCCGCGGGCCCTTCAGAGACTGGTCCGAGCCCGCGCAGCAGCACCAGCACCCGCTCCCCCAGCAGCCCGAGCGCGACGTCGAAAACCCGCGGCTCGGCCTCGGCGAGGGTGGCCCAGTCGTCCCAGAGCAGCACCACGCGCTGGGGCACCTCGCGCAGGCAGTCGGCCAGGGCGTCGAGGTTGGCGCCGTACCAGTCGGGGAAGCGGAGCGCGGCCGCCAGCGCGGCGTGCAGCGCCGGCGCCGAGTCGATCCGGGCGCCGTCGAGGTGGGCGAGCCGGCCGCCGGCGACCTCAACGACGTGGCGGACGTCGCCGACCTCGTGGTCGGACTCCCACCTCAGGACGCCCGGCCCGTCGAGCCGGGCGACCAGGGCGGCCAACCCGCTCACCGGAGGATCTGCTCGAAGGAGTCGTAGTGGTCCTCGGTCCAGTACAGCTCGCCCTCGTCGCCGGCCACGATGCGGCGCGCGCCGCGGTCGCGCGAGCCGGGCGTCTCGACGGTGTACTCCTCGTAGTAGCCGCGCTCGCGCTCGGGCAGGAAGCCCTCGAAGTTGCCGAACGTCGACCCGTCCTGCTCGTAGGGGTACGGCGGCCCGCGGTCGATCAGCGCGACCGTGTCGGACGCCTCCTCGGGCAGGTCGCCCAGCTCGACGTAGGGCAGGCCGCTCTCCGGGTCGGTGCCGGTGGACCGCGAGGGGTCCTCGTCCGGCAGGTCGGCGGAGGAGGCGCCGGCGCTGGGGGCGATCTCGGTCGCCATCCCCCCGTTGGTGCCGGTGCCGGGGTCGCGGCCGTTGAGCAGCCAGATGCCGAGGACGACGGCCAGGACGAGCAGGATCGCGACCGCGCTCGACGTCTTCGGCTGGGACCCGTCCTCGGGGGCGGGCAGCCGGGAGATGACCACGCAGTCGACCCGGGGACCTAGAAGGCCATGGCCTGGGCACGGCGCTTGACCTCGGCGCCGCGGTTCTCGCGCAGCGCGTCGATGGCGCGGCCCGGGAAGTCCTGGTCGAGGAAGAGCCAGGCGATGCACTCGCGGTCGTCGTAGCCGTTGTCGTGCATGACGGTCAGCAGGCCGGGCAGGCCCTTGACCGGCGCGGCTTCCTGGATCAGGTCGGCGGGCAGCTGCTGGCCCGCGCCCGGACGCGGCACGGCGGCCGCGAGCTCGTGGTCGCGGATCATCGTGCGCACCTTGGCGACCGTCACCTCGAGGCGGCGGGCGGCTTCCTTCCAGTCGATCCAGTCCGTGACCAGGGCGTCGAGGTCGACGTCGGCCAGGGGCTGGTCCGCCGGGGAGGGGGTGCTCGACCCGGTGGGTCCTGCGGGCGTGGCGTCGGACATGGCAGCAGTTTTGCACGCCACGCCGGGTGCGGCACCGCCGCCCGGCGGTGGTGCCGCCTCTACCATGGGGCCCTCCGGCGACTTCCCCCGCCGGGATGGAGGGTCGACGTGCAGACACGCCCCGGCGCAGGCGACGCGCCCTCGGCCGACCCTGCCGCCCCGGCCGCCCACCCCGTGCAGGGCCGCCTCCTCGACGGCCGCTACCTCGTCGGCCCCCGCATCGCCCGCGGCGGGATGGCCAGCGTCCACGAGGCGCTCGACGTGCGGCTGGACCGGACGGTCGCGGTCAAGATCATGCACGCGGGCCTGTCCGACTCCGACAGCGACCGCGACTTCGCCGAGCGGTTCGTGCGCGAGGCCCGGGCCGCCGCGCGGCTCTCGCACCCCCACGTCGTCGCGGTCCACGACCAGGGTGACGAGGACGGCACCGTCTACCTCGTCATGGAGCTGGTCACCGGCCACACCCTGCGCGACACCATCGTCAAGGAGAGCCCGATGCCGGCGGCGCGGGCGCTGGCGCTGATCGAGCCGGTGATCTCGGCGCTGGCCGCGGCCCACCGCGCCGGGCTCATCCACCGCGACGTGAAGCCCGAGAACGTCCTCATCGCCGACGACGGCCGCGTCAAGGTCGCCGACTTCGGGCTGGCCAAGGCCGTCAGCGCCGACACCCAGCACACCGCGACGCAGGGCGTCCTGATCGGCACCGTCTCCTACCTCGCCCCCGAGCTGGTCGTCGACGGCCGCGCCGACGAGCGCGCCGACGTCTACGCCGTGGGCGTCCTGCTCTACGAGCTGCTCACCGGCGTGAAGCCCCACGAGGGCGAGACCCCGATCGCCGTCGCCTACAAGCACGTCCACCACGACGTGCCGCCGCCCTCCGAGCGCGTCCCCGGCCTGCCGCCGTACGTCGACGCGCTGGTCGCCCGCGCGACCGCCCGCGACCGCACCCGCCGGCCCGCCGACGCGGCCGTGCTGCTGCACCAGGTGCACCGCGTCAGCCAGGCACTGCGCGACGGCGTGCGGGACGACCCCGAGCTGACCCAGGACCTGCTGCCCCACCTGGCGCCGCGCGAGGACACCACGGTCCTGCCCGACCTCGCCGACGCCGTACCCCAGTGGCAGCCGCTCGAGCGCCGCGAGCCGACCACCGCGCTGCCCCTCCTCCAGCCGTCCGCCGCACCGGCGCCC
>JAOPXU010000424.1 GCA_025964985.1 Nocardioides sp. | reverse complement strand
TCGCGACCGGTGCCGGCGGCGTCGTGCTCGGCGCCCGCGGCCTGCGCGTCACGGCGGAGTCGCTGGTCAGCGTCTCGCTGGGGCTCGTCGTCCTCGACGTGCTCGGCGCCGAGCGGGCCGGCTGGATCGGCGGCCCCGACGGGCTCGGCGACGCGGGCCTCGTCCTGACCGTCGGCCTCGCACTGGCCCTGGCCGGCGCCGCGCTCACTGCGACCCCCCAACGACTCGCCGCCCCCCAGCTCGTCGGGGTCTCCGGCCTCTTCCTCGCCCTCACCTCGCTGCCGTCGCATCTCGGCCACGACCTGCTGCTGGCCGCCGTCTCGACCGTGGTCCTCGCCGCCCTCGCCGTCGTCGCCCACACCGCCAGCGGCCTCCTGGTCACCGCCTGGACGGCGGCCGTCGCGGCCGCCCTCGCTTGGTGCGACCTGACCGTCGGCGCGCTGAGCCGGCTCGACCGGTTCGACGAGGTGACCGTCGGTGGCCTGTGGACCTCCGGCAGCGGCATCGCCCTGCTCGCCGCGGCCCTGCTCCTGCTCGCCCCGCTCGCGGTCAGGCGCGACGAGCCGTTCGCCCAGGCCTGGGTCGTCGCGGCGCTCTCGATGACCACCGGCCTGGTCGTGCTGCCGGTGGCCGACAACGGCGTCACCGACGTCGCCCTCGCCTCGCTCGTCGCAGGGGTGCTCTGGACGTCGCTCGCCCACCTGGTCGACCGCCGCCGGCTGCTCGTCCCGGCCGTCCCGGCGGCGCTGTCGCTGCTGCCCGGCGCGGTCGTCGCGCTGCAGCTGGTCGGGCAGGCCGTGGAGTCCGCGCTGACGCCGACGTCCGCGCTGCGGCTGGATCCGGCCGACCCGGTCGCCGCCCCCGCGCTCCTCGTCCCGCTCGTCGTCGCCGTCGTCGCCCTCGGGGTCGTCGTCCTCCCGGCCACGGCCCGCCAGGCCGCGCTGACCCGCGTCGCACCGGTCGTGCTGCTCCTCGCCGCCATCGCGACGCTCGCGCTGCACCCGGTCCCGCTGTGGACCCTGGTCGCCTCCCTCGGCCTGGTCGCGGCGGCGTACGTCGCCGACGGGCTGCGCCGCCCCGACGCGATCGCGCAGGTGCTGCTCGGGACCGCCCTGCTGCTGGTCGCCCTGGGCACCAGCGCGCCGAGCACCGCCCTGACGCTGGTCCCGCTGCTGCTGATCACCGCGACCGGCGCGGCCGCCCACCTCGTCGGCCGTCCGGCCGGCTCGGCCGAGATCGGCGCGCTGCTGCTGCCCGCCGCCCTGGCCGGCTCGACCTGGGTGGTCGGCGTGCTCGCCGGCCTCGACGCCTACCGCGCCGTCCCCGTGCTGGTCGTCCTGGGTGCGCTGGTCGTCCTGCGGCCCCGCGTCGAGCTCGAGGCGGTCAGCGGCGTCGCCGCTGCGGTGGCGGCGGTCGTCGCCGTTCCCCTGGCCACCGACGAATCGGTCAGCCTCGCGCTGCACCTGACGCTCGCCGGTGCGCTCGTCGTGGCTCACTCGCTCGTCCACCCCTCGCGTCGCCCGCTGGCGGCGCTCGGCACCGGCCTGCTGGTCCTGGCGACCTGGGTACGGCTGGCCGACCTCGGCGTCACCGCGCCCGAGCCCTACACGCTGCCGACCGCCGTGCTGCTGCTGGCCGTCGGGCTGCACCGGATGCGCCGCGACGACGGGTCCTCGACGGCCCTGACGCTCCTGCCGGGCCTGCTGCTGGCCACCGTGCCGTCGTACCTGCAGCTGCTCGTCACCGACCCGGTGTCGCCGCGCGCCGCGGTCCTCGGTGTCGCCTGCCTGGTGCTCGCCGTCGGCGGCGCCCAGCTGCGCTGGAGCGCCCCACTCCTGGTCGGCTCGGTGGTCGGCGGCCTGCTCGTGCTCCTCGAGCTCGCGCCGTACGCCGCCCAGACGCCGCAGTGGGTCGTCATCGGCATCGCCGGCACGACGCTGGTCGTCGCCGGGACCACGTGGGAGCGCCGGGTGGTCGAGGTGCAGCGCGCCGCGCAGTACGTCGGCCGCATGCGCTGAGTGCTCAGCCCGGCTGGAAGAACGCCGCCACGATGTCGACGGCGGTGCCGGAGCGGCGCAGCGGCGTGCCCTCCTCGAGGTAGCACTGGCGGGCCTCGTCGAGGTGGCTGTCCGGCAGCGAGCCGTCGGCGCGCACGACCCGCCACCACGGGACGCCGGCGCCGTGGCGGGCCATCACGTTGCCGACCAGGCGCGGTCCGCTGCCGACGAGGTCGGCGATGGCGCCGTAGGTCGTCACCCGGCCGCGCGGGACCGTCTCGACCAGGGCCAGCACCCGCTCGACGTAGTCCTCGTCGGCGCGCACCATGGCGGCACCGTACCGAGACACGACGGAGCCCCGTCCGCGACAGGCGCGGACGGGGCTCCGGGGTCGTGCGGGTGGTGCGGTGCCTCAGAAGCGCGGGTTGAACGGCTCCGTGCCGTTGACCAGCTGCAGGCCGGCGATGCCGGAGTTGGCCTGGGCGTAGGCGAGCTCCTTGGCGAGGTCACCGATGTTGTTGGACAGCGGCAGCGGCGCGAGGCCGAGGGTCGACAGGGTGCCGATGGCCTTGCCGTCGGCGCTCACGAACGCCGAGCCGGAGTCTCCGGGCACGCCCGGGGTGACGGTGTAGAGCGGGTGGCTCCAGCCCTCGTCGGCGGCGCTGTCTCCCAGGCTGATGCCGGTCTTGGGCGACAGGGCGGTGATGCCGAAGCGCAGGCTGGAGTTGCCGTAGGAGTAGACGCGGTCGCCGGCGGCGGTGCCGTCGGTGTCGATGCCGGTCGGGCCGCCCCAGAACGGGACGGACGGGTTCACGGCGGCGACGTCGGCCGGGTCGACCTTGACCAGGGCCAGGTCGTTGTAGGCGCAGGTGCTCGGGTCGGTGGTCCCGATCACGGACTCGGTGTGCCACGAGGAGTAGGCCAGCGTGCCGGTGCCCACGGTGGTGCCCTCGTCGACGAGGCTGCCGCCCTGGTTGAAGGTGACGGGCGTGCCGAGCGGGAGCGAGGAGGTCAGGCAGCCGTCGGTGTCGGTCGCCTCGCCGCCGTCGCCGGCGCAGTGGGCCGCGTAGCCGACGTACACGTTCCCGGCGTCGTCGGTGAACACGAAGTTGGAGGTGCACTGCGCGCCCGAGGTGTACATCTGCGTGCCCGGCGTGATCGTCGCGGTGGCGGCAGGCGCCCAGGTGGTCACCCGCGAGGGGTCTGCGCTGGCGGGCGCTCCGGCGAGGACGGAGCCGGCCAGCACGGCTGCGCTCGCGGC
>JAOPXU010000385.1 GCA_025964985.1 Nocardioides sp. | reverse complement strand
GCCGTCATGGGCTGCGTCGTCAACGGCCCGGGGGAGGCCCGCGAGGCCGACCTCGGCGTCGCCTCCGGCAACGGCAAGGGCCAGATCTTCGTCAAGGGCGAGGTCATCAAGACCGTCCCGGAGTCGCAGATCGTCGAGAC
Source organism: Nocardioides sp. (assembly GCA_025964985.1). Classification (GTDB taxonomy): domain Bacteria; phylum Actinomycetota; class Actinomycetes; order Propionibacteriales; family Nocardioidaceae; genus Nocardioides. Next base: position 3,485 of record JAOPXU010000385.1, on the reverse strand, counting down.
CCTGATCGAGGAGGCCATGCGCATCGCCGAGGGCATGGAGTCCGTCGAGGGCGGCGGCGCCCAGGTCTCCGTCTCCTGACCAGACCTCCGGAGCGTGTGACTAGGGTTGGCGCGTGCCAGCCAGCCGTCACGGGGTCCGGGTCCTGGGGACCCCCGATCTCGAGGCGTTCCTGCGCCTGGCCAACCGTGACCCGGTCGTCAACGTCTTCGCCCTCTACCGCGCCCGCACCACCAGCCTCGAGCCGCGCTGGCTCGGCGGCGAGATGTGGGGCCGCTTCGACAACGGTGAGCTCGTGGCCGCCTGCCACGTCGGCGCCAACCTCGTCCCGATCGAGGCGACGCCCGACGACGCCCGCGCGTTCGCCGAGCGCGCCCTGACCCGCAGCCGTACGGCGACCACGATCGTCGGCCCGCACGAGTCGGTCCGGACGTTCTGGAACGGCGTCGCCGGCAGCTGGGGCCGACCCCGCGAGACCCGCTGGATGCAGCCGCACATGGTCATCGACGGCCCGCCCGAGGTCGAGCCCGACCGGTTCGTGCGGCGTACGGAGCGCGGCGACCTGTCGCTGCTCTACCCGGCCTGCGTCGCGATGTACACCGAGGAGGTCGGCGTCTCGCCCGAGGCCGGCGGCACCGGTGACCTCTACCGTGCGCGGGTCACCCAGCTCATGTCGCGCGGCTGGTCCTTCGCCCGCTTCGAGGGCGGCCGGCTCATCTTCAAGGCCGAGGTGGCCTGCGCCACCGCCGACGCCGCCCAGATCCAGGGCGTCTGGGTCCCGCCCGAGCGCCGCGGCGAGGGCCTCGCCGTCTCCGGCATGGCCGCCGTGGTCAACATGGTGCGCGCCGACATCGCCCCGTCGGTCTCGCTCTACGTCAACGAGTGGAACCAGCCGGCCCGCCGTGCCTACCGCCGAGTCGGGTTCCGGGAGACGACGCGCTTCTCCACGGTCATGTTCTGACGCATCCCTGCCGCGCCTGCCGACCGGTGCGAGGATCTCGCCCGTGACCCTCCAGCGCAGCACCAAGCTCCTCGCCGGCGGCTTCCTCGCCAGCGGCGTCGTCCACCTCCTCAAGCCCGAGGTCTACGAGCCGATCATGCCGGCCTGGGTGCCGTCGCACCGCGAGGTCATCCTGGGCAGCGGCGTCGCCGAGATCGTGCTGGCCGCCGGCCTGCTGGCCGCCCCGACCCGGCGCCTGGCCGGGTGGGGCAGCCTCGGGCTGCTGCTCGGGGTCTACCCCGCCAACATCAAGATGGCCGTCGACGCGATGGGCACCGACAACACCGCGCTCAAGGCCGCCGCCCTCGGCCGGCTGCCCGGCCAGTGGCCGATGCTCAAGGCGGCGTGGACCGCCACCCGGCGCCCCACGGCCTGACCGGCCTCAGACCGGGTTGGGCTCCAGCGCCGACGCGCGCTCGCAGTCACCCTCCGAGCACCGGACGGTCGCCCCGCGCTGCGCGGCGTAGGCGTCGAGCAGCAGGGTCGTGCTGTCCTCCCAGGTGACCAGCCCGAAGTGGCTCTCGGCCGTGTACGACGCCAGCAGGCGCCCCTGCACGGTGCGCTCCCACAGCCGGGAGGCGCCGATGCCGTCGGTCAGCTTGGGCTGCGTCACGACGCGCCGGCCGTCGGGGGAGAAGGACCGCACGGCCTCGCGGCACGACCGCCACAGCAGGTCGCGCGGCGAGGACAGCCGGCTGACCTGCGTGCAGCCGCCGTCGTAGGGGTCCTCGTCGAACGACGCCAGCCGGTCGCTGCCGATGTCGGCGGCGTAGACGTGGCCGGTGCCGAGCAGCGTGCGGCGGTCGGTGCGCACGTTCCACAGGCGTCCGCCGTCGGGACCGCCGACGACGACGCGGGAGCCCTGCACGTCGAGCACGCGCGGGTAGCCCGCGAAGACGCCCCGGCGCACGCGGTCGGCGTTGCTCGCCCGCAGCACCTCGACCGACGTACGGCCGCGCAGGAAGCGTGTCACCGCCACGGTGCCGCCGTCGTCGGCGAGCGTCACCTGCTCCGGTGTGGGGCCCTCGACGAGGGTGACCGGGCGCCCGGCGCCGACCCGCGTCGTGGTCCAGGTGCCGTCCACGAGCGAGACGACGACGTAGCCGCCGTCCGAGCGCCCGAGCAGGTACGCCGACCGGCCCGGCACGTCGACGCGGCGGTCGCCGTCGACGACGGCACCCCCGGCGATGCGCGGCGTGGCCGGGTCGGCGCCGCGGCTGAGTCGAGCGGGCTCGATCTCCACGGGTCCCGCGGCGGCGGCAGGGGAGACCAGCAGGGGTGCGGCGGCGACGGCGGCGACGAGCGCGCCGAGGACGCGCAGGGGCTTGAGCACAGGGGTTCCTCCCGAGGCGACGGGCCGGCGACTGCCGGCTCCCGAGGTGGACGCACGGGGGAACTGGTTGGTTGCCCCGCGTGGTCGAGCCGTAGCCTGCCACTCATGATCCTGCGGATGTCGACCCTGTTCGTGCGCACCCTGCGTGACGACCCCGCCGACGCCGAGGTCCAGAGCCACCGCTTCCTGGTCCGCGCCGGCTACATCCGCCGCGCGGCGCCCGGCATCTACACCTGGCTGCCCCTGGGCCTGCGCGTCCTGCGCCGCATCGAGAGCATCATCCGCGAGGAGATGGACTCGATCGGGGCCCAGGAGCTGAGCTTCCCCGCGCTGCTGCCGCGCGAGCCCTACGAGGCCACCAACCGCTGGACCGAGTACGGCGACGGCATCTTCCGGCTCAAGGACCGCAAGGGTGCCGACTACCTGCTCGGCCCCACGCACGAGGAGATGTTCACCCTCGTCGTCAAGGACCTCTACTCGTCCTACAAGGACCTGCCGCTCTCGATCTACCAGATCCAGACCAAGTACCGCGACGAGGCGCGTCCCCGCGCCGGGCTGCTGCGCGGACGCGAGTTCACGATGAAGGACTCCTACTCCTTCGACGTCGACGACGCCGGCCTCGACGTCAGCTACCAGAAGCACCGCGACGCCTACATCCGGATCTTCGACCGGCTCGGCTTCTCCTACGTCATCGTCTCGGCCCACTCCGGCGCGATGGGCGGCTCGAAGTCCGAGGAGTTCCTCGCCCGCGCCGCCATCGGCGAGGACACCTTCGTGCAGTGCACCGAGTGCGACTACGCCGCCAACGTCGAGGCCGTCCGCATCGCCGTGCCCTCGCCCGTGCCCTACGACGACGCCCCCGCGGCCCACGCCGAGGCCACCCCCGACACCCCGACGATCCAGACGCTCGTCGACCACCTCGACGCGGCGTTCCCCCGCGAGGACCGGCCCTGGAGCGGCGCCGACACCCTCAAGAACGTCCTGCTCGTCCTCGAGCACCCCGACGGCACCACCGAGCCTCTGGCCATCGGCCTGCCCGGTGACCGCGAGGTCGACGAGAAGCGCCTCGAGGCCCACGTCTACCCCGCCGAGCTCCGCCCCTTCGGCGAGGCCGACTTCGCCGCGCACCCCGAGCTGGTCAAGGGCTACATCGG
>JAOPXU010000378.1 GCA_025964985.1 Nocardioides sp. | reverse complement strand
CGGCGCGGCGACGGAACTCCGCCTCGTCGCGGCCCACGCACACCACGAGCGCGTTGGACCAGCGCATCGTGGCCGGGTCGCGCCCGACGTCCTCGCAGGCCTGCGAGACCCGCTCGACGAGGGTGCGGGTCGTGTCGGTGTCGACGAACGGCAGGTTGAACTCGTCGGCGTACGCCGCGGCGAGGGCGGGCGTGCGCTTCTTGCCGACGCCGCCGATGATCACCGGCGGCTTGGTCTGCGCCGGCTTGGGCAGGCCGGGGCTGTCGGTGACCTGGTAGTGCCGGCCGGCGTGGCTGAAGCCGTCGTCGTCGGCGGCCCACAGCCCGGTGATGATCGCGAGCTGCTCCTCGAGGCGGTCGAACCGCTCCCCCGTGGCCGGGAACGGGATGCCGTACTTCTCGTGCTCGGCCCCGAACCAGCCGGCGCCGATGCCGAGCTCGACCCGGCCGCCACTCATCTGGTCGACGCCCGCGACGCTGATGGCCAGCGGGCCGGGGTGGCGGAAGGTGGCGCTGGTCATCAGCGTGCCGAGGCGGATCGTCGTGGTGTCGCGGGCGAGCCCGGCCAGCGTGATCCACGCGTCGCTGGGCCCGGGCAACCCCGGCGTGCCCATGCCGAGGTAGTGGTCGGAGCGGAAGAACGCGCCGAAGCCGAGCTGCTCGGCGCGCAGCGCGACCGCCAGCAGGTCGTCGTACGTCGCCCCCTGCTGGGGCTCGGTGAAGATGCGGAGGTCCATGGCTCCACCCTGCCACCGCGACGCATGCCCCATCGGACCGACTAGCGTTCGGGCCGTGATGGCGATGGCGCGTGCGGGGTTCTGCTTCCTGGCCATGACCAAGACCGGGTCGACCGCCGTGGAGCGGGCCTTCGCCCCGCACGCCGAGCTCGTGGTGCGGCGCCCGCCGCGGATGAAGCACGCGACCGCGCGCACCTTTGACAAGGTCTTCGTGCCGGTGCTCGAGCACTACGGCCACCCGCGCGAGAGCTACGAGCTGGTGTGCGTCGTGCGGGAGCCGGTCGACTGGGCGCACTCCTGGTGGCGCTACCGCAGCCGTCCGCAGACCGCCGGCAGCGAGCGGCACACCGGCGGGCTGTCCTTTGACGAGTTCGCGGAGCAGATCGCCGCCGGCGAGATCAAGCTCGGCACCGCCACCAACTTCGTGCGCACCGCCGCCGGGCGCCCGCCGGTCGACCGGGTCTACCGCTACGAGCACCTCGACCAGGCGATCGCGTGGATGGCCGGGCGCCTCGGGGTCGACGTACCGCCGGTGGGGCAGGTCAACACGTCACCGCGCGTCGACACCCCCATCGCGCCGTCGACGCGGCGGCTGCTGGAGGAGCACTACGCCAAGGACGTCGCCCTGCACCAGCGCGCTCTCTAGGTGCGCTCGTACCAGACGCGGTCGTAGCCCTCGAAGTGCTCGCGGTCGGCCTCGACCCACAGGCTCGGGTCGATGACCGGGAAGTGCACGTCACCCTCGGGCTCGAGCGGGATCTCGCTGATGACCAGCTCGCTGGCCAGGCCCAACGCCTCGGCGTAGACCTGCGCGCCCCCGGCGACGATGACCTCGCCCTCGGGCAGCGTCGCCGCCTTGGCCAGCGCGTCGAGCATGCTGTGGGCGACGCGGACCTCGTCGTGGCCGGGCGACCAGGACCGGTCGCGCGTCAGCACGATCGTCGTACGGCCCGGCAGGGGGCGGCCTATCGACTCGTAGGTCGTGCGGCCCATGACCAGGGCGTGGCCCATCGTGAGCTTCTTGAACTCCGCCTGCTCCCCCGGGAGCTTCCAGGGGATGTCGGGGCCGTGGCCGATGACCCGGTTGCGGGCGACGGCGGCGACCAGCAGCACGCGCTTCACGCTGTCTCGACCTCCAGGTCGGGCACGACGCCGAGGAGGCGGTCGCGCAGGGCGACGAGCTCGTCGACGGCGTCGACGAAGCGGACAGTGCTCTCGCCGACCTGGAGGTCGTCGAAGTAGTGGTGGCGCATCGCCACGCGGGCCAGGTGGTGCTCGTCGACCTCGAGGCGGTCCGCGAGCAGCTCGGCGAGGTCGGCGACGGTATGGACGTCGAGGACGTCGGCGCACCGGCTGACCGGCACCTCGAGTCTCAGCCGGTCGCTGTCGAGGTGCGGGTCGGTGAGGAAGATCGGCTTCTCGTTGCGCAGGTAGAGCCAGTCGAGGCCGACCGACGAGACGTCGGTGATCATCGCGTCGCACGCCGGCACCAGGGCCAGGATGTCCCCGCCGACGACGGCGAGGTGACCGGCGTCGGGCTCGACCTCCTGCGCCCGCGCGACGACCGACAGGATCTCGCGGTGCGCGTCGCGTACGTCGGGCCGCAGGCTGGTCGTCACCTTGGGGTGCGGCTTGTAGACCAGGCGCACGTCGGGCACCTGCAGCACCGCCTCGGCGATCGCGCGGCCCAGCACCACCACCGACGTGTAGTCGTTGTAGACCGCGTCGCCCTCCCACGTGGGCGCGTAGAGGACCGTGCGCCGCTCCGTCGCCGGCAGCACCTCGTCGGAGCGCAGGTCGAGCTGCGGGCGCCCGATGCGCACCAGCCGCGACGCGTCGAACTCCATCAGCGCCGCCGTGTGCCGCTGCACCGCCGCCTCCCCCGCGACGAACACGCGGTCGTAGGCCTTGGCGTGGTTGCTCGCCATGCTCTGCTTGTCGCTCTCGCCGTGGTTGACGTGCGCGTGCAGCATCCGCCCGTCGACCAGCGACTGGAAGTTGGCCGGCGAGTTGTTGCAGTAGAGGACGACCTTCGCGTCGAGGGCGTCGTAGAGCTCGGTGAGCTCCGAGAACGACGGCGCCAGCAGCACCGGCAGGTGCGTGCGCGCGCCCACCCCGTCGGCAGACTCCGGGTCGCGCAGCACCAGTGCCACCGGGTGCTGCTGGTCGAGCACCTCGAGCACCGGCAACCACGGGATGAGCTGGTAGGTCCGGGTCGGGTCGTCGGCGAAGTAGGCGACGACGGAGACCTCGGACACGGCTGAGATCCTAGCGACGGGCTCCGCCACGTCGGCCTCGCCTCCAGACCCTCGCCCGCCGCACGCGGTAGCCTCCCGGGCAGGGAGAGGGAGCTGTCCCCCGCCGACCCTGCGTCGGCACCACGACGAGAGGTGAGCGTGCCCCCCACGTCTGCCCTGCCACCCGCCACCCGCCACCTCGCCGACCGCTTCGCCTACGGAGTCAACGACGCGCTGCGCGCCGACCTGCGCAAGGGCGGTGCCGCGTGGTTCGAGGCGCAGCTGCGGCGGTCGGAGCCCCAGACGCTGCAAGCCGAGCTCGTGCCGCTGTGGTTCCCCGCGCTCAAGAACCCAGCGCCACTCAACGCCCTGCTCGACCGCACCGGCATCCGACCCAGCCGCGTCGTCGCCGGCGAGCTGATCACCCAGACCCTGGCCCGCCGCGTCCTCAGCCGGCACCAGGTCTACGAGACGATGGTCGACTTCTGGTCCAATCTCCTCTACGTGCCGGCCGGTGAGGGACGCTGGTTCTCCTACCGTCCGGCGTACGACGACGTCGTGCGCCGCCACGCCCTCACCGACTACCGCAGCCTCCTGCAGGCCACCGTCGTGCACCCGGCGATGACGGCCTTCCTCGACAACGACCTCAACCGCCGAGACGGCCTCAACGAGAACCTCGGTCGCGAGCTCCTCGAGCTTCACACCGTCGGCCGGCGATACACCGAGTCCGACGTGCGCAACACGTCGCGACTGCTCACCGGCTTCACCCTGGGCAACGGGCTCGCCCGCTACGACGCCGGACGCCACCACCGCGGACGGGTGCAGGTCCTCGGCTTCACGCACCCCAACAGCGCAGCCGACGGGCGACCCGCCCTCGACGCCCTGCTCAGCTACCTGGCCGGGCACCCCGCGACCGCCCGCCGGGTCGCGCAGCGCCTCTGCGTCCGCTTCGTCGACGACGAGCCGCCGCGGGCGGTCGTCGAGGCGGTCGCCACGGCCTACCGCCGCAGCGGGACGAACATCCCGGCCACGCTGCGTGCGCTCGTCCGGCACCCCCAGTTCCGAGCCGCGCAGCGCTCCAAGGTCTGGACCCCGAGCGACGACGTCGTTCGCAGCGCCCGGGTCATGGGCCTGACACCGACCGGCGCGCCCACCGACGACTCCTTCGTGCACTCCCTGGCCCGTACCGCGCTCGACATGGGACACCTCTCGCTGCTGTGGCCGCGCCCCGACGGCTGGCCGGAGACGTCGAGCGACTACCTGTCGGCGTCACGCGTGCTCCGCTCCTGGCGGCACCACTACGACCTCGCGGCCACCAGGAGCGACCTGTTCCGCAACGTGCGGGTCTCCAGCAAGGAGTCGCAACTCCCCCGCACCTGGCCGCGCACGCTCGCCCAGCTCGTCGACCACCAGGCCGAGCGCCTCGTCGGACGTCCCGCCTCCGACGCCCTCGTCGACGCGGTCGCAGGCGCCCTCGGCGTCCGGCCGCGCCACCGGTACCGCGACGCCGACGCGCTGCCCGACCGCCACTACCAGCTGCTCCGCGGCACCGTGCTCAACTCCCCGGCAGGACTGCAACGATGACCGGCGACCCGGACCCCTGCGGCTGCTCCGACTACACCGCGCTCTCGCGTCGCTCCCTCCTGCGCGGATCGGCGTACGCCGGTGCCGCCGGCGTCGTGACCTCGATGGTCGGTGACGTCCTCACGGCCTCCGTGCACGGCGCCCAGCCGGGCGGCAACGTGCTCGTCGTCGTCAGCCAGCGTGGGGGCGTCGACGGCTTGTCGATGGTCGTTCCGCACGCCGAGCCCGCCTACTACGCAGCTCGTCCCCGCTCTGCCGTGGCCGCCTCGCAGCTGCTGCACCGCGACGACACCTTCGGCCTGCACCCGTCGTTCGCCCCGCTGTCCGGGATGTGGCGGCGCGACCGCTTCGCCGTCGTCCACGCCGTCGGGCTGCCCGCCCCCGACCGCAGCCACTTCGCCGCGATGGAGGTCATCGAGGACGCTGACCCCGGCAGCCGGGAGCGGGTGGGCTGGCTGAACCGGATGATCGGCGCCCTGCGCGGCGAGAGCGTCTTCGAGGGCGTCGCGATCGGCACGAATGTCGTCCCCACCTCGCTCGTGGGCCCCTCCGACTCACTCGCCGTCGCCTCCGCCGCGTCGTTGGAGACGCCGTACGCCGGGAGCGCCGTCGGCGCCGACATCACCCGCGGGCTGCGCCGCCTCTACGCCGGGCACGGTGAGGTGCCGCGTGCCGGCCAGGCCGCCCTCGACCTCGCTCGCGGCGGGCGCCGATTCGGCACCGAGGCCGCCGTCGCTCCGCGCAACGGCGCGCAGTACCCCGCCACGTCGTTCGGCAAGGCCATGGAGAACGCCGCCTCCCTCGTTAGGAGCGGCCTCGGCGTGCGCGCCATCGCCGTCGACTCCGGCGGCTGGGACCATCACGTCGGCCTCGCCTCCGAGATGAGCAGCGGTCTCACCGACCTCGCCACAGCGCTCGCCGCCTTCTTCCGCGACCTCGGACCCGACGCCGGCCGGGTCACCCTGGTCACCCTCAGCGAGTTCGGCCGTCGCCTCGCCGAGAACGGCGCCGCCGGGGTCGACCACGGCTACGGGAACGCTGTCCTGGTGATGGGGGCCGGGGTGCGCGGCGGGCGCTACTACGGACGCTGGCCGGGCCTCGCCACCGCCCGCCAGGTCGACGGCGACCTCGCCGTCACCACCGACTACCGGCACGTCCTCACCGAGATCCTCCAGTCGCGCTTCCCCGCGGTCGACACGTCCTCGGTGTTCCCGGGAACCGGGTACCGGCGCGTGGGGTTCATGCGCCGCTGAGGGGCCGTGTGTCTCGACGGTCGTGCCGTCATCCGGAGGCGCAGCGACAACGCATCCGGCCCACCCGGTGGTCGCGGGGCTTTCGCTGGCTCTTCTGTCCACGCAGGTCGGTCACGACGTGGCTGGTGGTTCGCCCTGAGCGGTGGGTCCTCGGTGGTGATTTAAGGTGTGGCGCCAGTCGGGGTAGGCGGCACGGCGTTCGGCTCCCGAGCGGTGTTCGCGGGCGTAGGCGAACTGTTCGAGCAGGGTGCCATAGCACCGTTCCACCTTGTCGTTGGCCTGAGGCCGGTTAGGACCGGGCGCGTCGGTGCGTGATGTCGGCTGCGCCAGGGTGCTGCCCAGAGCGTGGATCGCTGGCAGGAGCCGTTGTCGGCACAGCGGGCTGAGTGACGCCGTACGGAGGTCCTCCTCAACGTTCAGCAGGCACGCCGTCCTGACGTCCGTGATCAGTACTCCTAGGAGCGTGGCGGGCCCACCCACAAGAGCACCAAACCACTAGATCGCATGTTCGAATCGGTGTAAGATGAGGCATGGCCATCCGGACCCGCATCAGCAGCGACCCGCTGCTCGCGAGCGTCCATGCTCTGCGTGATGACGAGGCGCGCATCCAGGTCGCAGTCCTGACCGCCGTCCTCGACTGGGCCGCCGCCCACCCTGCGTCGGAGTCCGACGTGGTCGAGCTCCTCGACGTCACCGAGGAGCCGGCCCTCCACCTGGCCGGCCCGGGCGCCCCGATGGTCGGCGAGTACTCCGCGTTGGACCTCGCCCATTCGTTGGGGATGTCGACCGATGCTGGCCTCGCTCACCTGCGCCGGGCCCTCGAGCTGCGGCACCGTCTGCCGCGCCTGTACGCCCGTGTCGTGCGTCTCGAGGTGCCGGTGTGGAAGGCGTTCCGGGTCGCCGACCAGACGACGTCCTCCCGATGGACGGCGCGCTGTTCGTCGACGCCAAGGTCGCGCCGTTCCTGCACACCTGCTCCTGGGCCCAGGTCGACCGGACCGTGGACGCTGCCCGCGCCGCGTTCGACCCCGCTGATGCCGAACGTCTCCGCCTGCAAGCCGGCGAGCACCGGCACGCCACGGTCTGGCTCGACGCAGCAAGGACCACCGGCACCGTCGAGGTCACCGCCACCCTCGACGCCGCCGACGCCCTCGACCTCGACCTCGAGCAGGCCCTACGAGACGGAGCCCAGACCCTCGCCGACCTCGGCTCCGACGAGACCTCGGACGTCCGCCGCTCGCAGGCGCTCGGCGAGATGGCTCGCGGCCAGGCCGCCCTCGACCTCGGTCGGGGTGTCACGATCTACGCCCACATCGACGCCACCGACGTCGCCCTGCTCGACAACATCCAGACCCCCGTCCTCGTCGAGCAGATCCGTCAGTGGTGCCAGACGGCCGGCACGAAGGTGACGATCAAGCCCGTCATCGACCTGGTCGCCAACCCGACCACTGACGCCTACCGACCGTCCGACGCCATCCGGGAGCACGTCGTCCTGCGGGACCGGACGTGCGTCTTCCCCGACTGCCGACGACGCAAGGTCGACCTCGACCACATCGTCCCGTTCGACGCAGGCGGCACTACGTCAGCAGACAACCTCGTGATGCTCTGCCGCAGGCACCACCGCGCCAAGACCCACAGCGCCTGGCGCTACGAGAGTCCAGAGCCGGGCGTCTACCACTGGACCAGCCCCACCGGGTCGAGCGCGACCGTCGACCGACGCCGACGAACCTGACCGCCCCACACCCTGCCGTCGGCGGGGCTGCTGGCGGGCCACAAGCGAACGCCTCGTGCGTGTTGGCCGGCCCGGCGTCCACCCCTCGCGGCCCCATTGGCCGCACCACGTCAACCGGCTGGTTGGTGGCCCATCGAGGAGAACGCGGCCAGGCCGCGAGGCGGCCAGTGCAGTCACGTGCACGGGCAGCGCCGCGTCGATGGCCCTGGCTCAGACGGCGATCGGGGCCTTGATGCCGGGGTGCGGGTCGTAGCCCTCGACGGCGATGTGCTCGAGGTCGAAGGCGGCGAGGTCGGTGATCGACGGGTCGAGGACGAGGCGGGGCAGCGGACGG
>JAOPXU010000367.1 GCA_025964985.1 Nocardioides sp. | reverse complement strand
GCTGATCAACGACACGTCGTTCTCCTCGGCTGGAACTGTTTCTAGACAGCTCAGAACCTAAGAAGAGAACGACGTGTCGCCATGCCCGCCCCGCCGACCGACCCACGAATCCAGCAGGAGCGCCGGTCAGCCGGGGAAATCTTCACCAGCGGCGCCCGCCTCAAGACCGCCCGGCGGCCCGCTCGCGCACGATCTCGACCAGCAGCCGGCGGGTGCGTCGGGCCTCCGGGATCGCCCGGGTCATCCAGACGTGGAACATGCTCGGGTGCTCTCGCACGTGCAGCCGTACGTCGGCCCCGCGGGCGTGCTCGCCGAGCGTGTCGACGGCCGGGCGGAGGATGTCGCGGTCGCCGACGAGGACGTCGACCGGTGGCAGCCCGTCGAGGTCGAGGTGCGCCGGGCTGACGTCGGGGTCGGCGGTGTCGCGGGCGCCGGCCCACCAGCGGCCGGCGGCCCGCAGCCCCGACTCGGCCAGCATCGGGTCGGTCGCCTCGAGGTCGGCGACCTGCTCCTCGTCGAGCTCGGCATCGAGCCAGGGTGACAGCGCCACGACGCCGGCCGGGGCGTCGCCGCGGTCGACGAGGTGCCGCGCCAGCGTCAGCACCAGCGCGCCCCCGGCGGAGTCGCCCATCAGCACCGTCGGCAGGTCGCCGGGCCCGCTGCCGACGACCTCGAGCAGCCGGGGCAGGGCGTCGTCAACGGTGGCGTCGGGCGCGAGCGGGTACGCCGGCACGTCGACCTGCGCGGGGGCCGACGCCAGAACGCGCACCAGGCGCCAGTAGTCGGGGGTGAGCGGGTGCACGTAGCCGCCGCCGTGCAGGTAGACGACCCGCGCCACCGGGTCCCCGCGGCGCGGTCGCACCGTCCACACCGTCATCCCCTCCCGCTCGGCCTCCTCGACCCGGGTCAGCAGCCGGGTCAGCCGGGTCGGCGGCGCGTCACCGTCGCGTTGCAGGTCACGGGCGGTGCGCAGGGTGTGGCCGGCGCCCTCGAACGCCGCCTTGTCGCGCCTGAGCCACATGCCCTTCACGTACAGGCGGGTCCACGGGTGGCGTGGTCGTCGGTCGATGTCCCAGGTCAGCACGGCTACCTCCGGGCTCCGGTACCCAGGCAGCGGCGGGGGAAGCCGCGCCTGCGGCCCGACCTCGGACCGTCGTCGAGGACGGTCCGAGGTGGCCAGCCTGGCGTGCTGCGAGGTGGTGCGTCAGCCGACGACGGCGGCGAGCTGGTCGAGACCCCAGCCGAGGTCGTCCTCGGAGATGACGAGCGGGGGAGCGAGGCGGATGGTGGAGCCGTGGGTGTCCTTGGCCAGGACCCCGCGCGCCATCAGCGCCTCGCAGACCTGGCGGCCGCTGCCGACCGCCGGGTCGATGTCGATGCCGGCCCACAGCCCGCGCACGCGGACGCCGACGACGCCGCGGCCCACGAGCGACTCGAGGCGCTCGCGCAGCATGACGCTCATGTCGTCGGCGCGGCGCTGGAAGTCGCCGGGGGCGAGCAGGTCGACGACGGCGCTGCCGACGGCGCAGGCCAGGGCGTTGCCGCCGAACGTCGAGCCGTGCTGGCCGGGCTTGAGGACGCCGAGCACGTCGCGGTCGGCCACGACGGCCGAGACCGGGACGATGCCGCCGCCGAGGGCCTTGCCGAGCACGTAGAGGTCGGGGACGACGTCCTCGTGGTCGCAGGCGAAGGTGCGTCCGGTGCGGCCCAGGCCGGCCTGGATCTCGTCGGCGGCCAGCAGGACGTTCTCGCGGAGGGTGACCTCGCGGACGCCGGCCAGGTAGCCGGGCGGCGGGATGACGACGCCGCCCTCGCCCTGGATGGGCTCGATGAGCACGCCCGCGGTGCGCGGGGTGATGGCGGCCTCGAGGGCGCCCAGGTCGCCGTAGGGGACGGTGACGAAGCCGGGGGCGAACGGACCGAAGTCGTCGCGGGCGTCGGGGTCGTCGGAGAAGCCGACGATGGTGGTGGTGCGGCCGTGGAAGTTGCCGCTGGCGACGATGATCTCGGCCTGGTCGGTGGCGATGCCCTTGACCTGGTAGCCCCACTTGCGCATGACCTTGATCGCGGTCTCGACGGCCTCGGCGCCGGTGTTCATGGGCAGCACGAGGTCCTTGCCGCACAGGTCGCCGAGCTTGGCGGTGAAGTCGGCGAACTGGTCGTGCACGAACGCGCGGCTGGTCAGCGTGAGCTTGTCGAGCTGGGCGTGCGCGACCTCGAGCAGCCGCGGGTGGGAGTGGCCGAAGTTGAGCGCGCTGTAGCCGGCCAGCAGGTCGAGGTAGCGACGTCCGTCGACGTCGGTCATCCACGCGCCCTCGGCGTGGGCCACCACGACGGGCAGCGGGTGGTAGTTGTGCGCGGTGCGTGCCTCGGCGCGGTCGAACTCGCGGGCAGCGCTCGTGTCGATGGTCGACGCGGTCATGAGTTCCCTCCCTCGGGTCACCTCCACTGTAGGGGTGACCCGGGGAGATTGTCAGACAATCCCGGCGGACGTCCAACCGGCGGCGCTCAACCTCACCGGGGCCTGCTGCGTAGGGACGGGTGACACAGTGAGCACCCGACTCGGAGGGCACATGGCATCCACCCGCGACCAGGAGTTCGAGGCGTTCGTCCTCGGCGCCTGGCCCCGACTGCGCCGGGCGGCGTACCTGCTCGCGCACGACTCCGACGAGGCGGAGGACCTGGTGCAGCAGGCGCTGACCCGCAGCTACGCCCGGTGGGCGCACGTACGCCGCGAGGGCGCCTACTCCTACGTCCACCGCGCCCTGGTCAACGCCTACATCGACTCGACCCGCCGCCGCCGCCCGGTCCCCGTCGAGCACGTGCGCGAGGTCGCCGGGCCCCGCGACGACGCCGTCGAGGACCGCAGCGAGCTCGTCGACCTGCTCGCCCCGCTGACGCCGCGCGAGCGCGCGATCGTCGTGTGGCGCTACTACCTCGACACCCCGGAGCGCGAGGTCGCCGAGCGGCTGGGCGTCAGTCCCGGCACCGTCCGCAGCACCGCCTCGCGCGCCCTCGCCCGGCTGCGCGCCGAGCACCCCGACCACGAGAGGAACTCCTGATGAGCGAGCAGGCCGAGGAGCGGCAGCTGGCCGCGATCGTCGCCGCCGACCGCGCGAGCACCCCACCGCCCGACCTGGTCGCGCTGCGCGCCGGAGGACGCCGCCTCGTGCGCCGGCGCCGCCTCGCCGCCGGTGCCGCAGCCGCCGTGGTGGCCCTCGCGGTCGGCGTACCGCTGGCGGTGGTGGGCACGGGTGACGAGAGCACTGCTCCGGACCGGGGCCTGGTGGCCACCGCGACCCCGACCCCGACGGCCCCGCCGTCGTCCGCCCAGCCCGCGCAGCCCTCGCAGCCGGCCGAGGTGTCGGTCCCGCTGCCCGGTGGGCTGCGCCAGGACCTGCTGCCCGAGACCGGAGAGGTGCTGGGCGAGGTGGTCGCGGCCGGCGACTTCTACGGCTACGAGCAGGTCGTCTACGCCGCCGAGAGCGCCGGCGGCACCTACGTCGTCGTCGGGATCCGCTACCGCGGGCGGCTCCTGCGGGTCGTCGCAGCGTTGAGCCCCCTCGACGTCGAGGAGCCCGACGGCGTCGACCTCTGGGGCGGCTACCGCGACGACGACGGCACCTACCTGCTCGTCGGGTCGGTGCCCGGCGACGTGGACCTCGACCTCGGGGTGCGCGAGAGCCTGCGACCGCCGACCCGGTCGAGCACCGAGGTGCTGCCCGGCTTCACCGTCTTCTACGACACCGGTCCGTGGCGCGAGGAGTGGGACCCGCTCCAGGCCGCCCCGCTCGACCTCGAGACCTCCGACGGCACCGTGGTGGACGTGCGCGGGCGCACCTACGTCAGCTGATCCGTACGTCGACCCGCGTGTCGCCCGGCTCGCTGGCCAGCGCCACCGTGCCGCCGTGCGCGGTGATGATCGCCTCGACCAGGGCCAGCCCGAGCCCGACGCCGCCCTCGCGCTGACGGGCGGCGTCGGCCCGGGCGAACCGCTCGAACGCGTGCGGCACCAGCTCGGGCTCGAACCCGGGACCGTCGTCGTGGACGGTGAACCCGTCGGCGCGGGCCGTGACCGTGACGGTCGTGCCGGGTGGCGTGTACTTGCGGGCGTTGGTCAGCAGGTTGGTCACCACCTGGTGCAGCCGCTGCTCGTCGCCGGCCACCTCGACCGCCTCGTCGGGCAGGACGAGGCGCCACTGGTGGTCGGGCGCGACGACCCGGGCGTCGGACACCGCCTCGAGCAGCAGCCGGGTCAGGTCGACGGGGGTGCGCTCGAGCGGGCGCCCGGAGTCGAGGCGGGCCAGCAGCAGCAGGTCCTCGACCAGCGCGGTCATCCGCTTGGACTCGTCGGCCACCTTGGTCAGCGCGGTCGCCGCGGTCTCGGGGTCGTCGGGACGCCGCCGCGCCAGCTCGGTGTAGCCGGCGATCGTCGTCAGTGGCGTGCGCAGCTCGTGCGAGGCGTCGGCGACGAACTGGCGCACTCGCTGCTCGCTGGCGTGCCGGGCGTCGAGCGAGGTCTCCACGTGGGCGAGCAGCCGGTTGAGCGCGGCGCCCACCCGGCCGACCTCGGTGGCCTCGTCGGTCAGGTGCGCGGGCACGCGCTCGGAGAGCTGGATCTCGCCCTGCGACAGCGGCAGCTCGGAGACGAGGTGGGCGGTGCCGGCCACCTCGCGAAGCGGCCGGAGCTGGCGTCGTACGACGACGAGCGCGGCGCCGGCGGCCAGCACGCCACCGGCCAGGACCAGGACTGCCTCGTAGCCGACCAGGGACGCGACGGCGTCGTCGACCTCGCGGGTCGGCAGGCCGACCACGAGCGTGCCCGGCTCCGGCTCGCCGCCGTCGATGCGGCTGGCCTCGATGGCGGTCACCCGGTAGTCGCCCAGCCCCGGGAGGTCGACGGTGCTGATGTCGTCGTCGGCCGCCACGCCCGCCAGCCGGTCGAGGACGTCGGCCTCCAGGGCGTCGTCCTCGTCGCGGCCCAGGCCGGCCAGCTCGCCGTCGGCGTCGACCGACTCGTCGTCGGGGAAGAAGGCGGTGACGGTGTCGGGCCGGCGGTTGCCGTCGCCGCCCGGGCCCGGACCGGGCCCGCCGGCGATGCTGCGCGTCGCGTCGCGCAGCTGGTCGTCGACCTGGTCGGTGAGCCTGTCGTGGATGGCCAGCGTCGCGAAGACGCCGATCAGCACCGAGACGACCACCACCAGCGAGACAGCCGTGACGACCAGGCGGGCGGTCAGGGACGCGGGGCGGAGCCTCACGCGGCCGGCTTCAGCACGTAGCCGGCGCCGCGCATGGTGTGGATCATCGGCTCGCGACCGGCGTCGACCTTCTTGCGCAGGTAGGAGATGTAGAGCTCGACCACGTTGGCCTGCCCGCCGAAGTCGTAGTTCCACACCCGGTCGAGGATCTGGGCCTTGCTCAGCACCCGACGCGGGTTGCGCATCAAGAAGCGCAGCAGCTCGAACTCGGTGGCGGTCAGGGAGATGTCGTCCCCGCCGCGGCGCACCTCGTGGCTGTCCTCGTCGACCACCAGGTCACCCACCACCAGCACCGACTCGGCGTCGGCCTGCTGGGCGCCCGACCGGCGCATCAGCGCACGCAGCCGGGCCACCACCTCCTCCAGGCTGAACGGCTTGGTGACGTAGTCGTCCCCGCCCGCGGTCAGCCCCGCGACGCGGTCCTCGACCGAGTCGCGGGCGGTCAGGAACAGGACCGGGACGTCGGGGGCGTCGGTGCGCATCCGACGCAGCACCTCCATGCCGTCCCAGTCGGGCAGCATCATGTCCAGGACCACGGCGTCGGGGCGCTGACGCTTGGCCGTGCTGACCGCCTTGGTGCCGGTGAGGGCGACCTCGACGTCCCAGCCCTCGTAGCGCAGCGCCATCCGCAGCAGCTCGGCGATGTTCTCCTCGTCGTCGACGACCAGGACGCGCAGGGGAGTGCCGTCGGGGCGGGTGAGCTCGGGGCCGGAGTTCCTCATGGGCACCACTCTCACGGTCGTCCCCCTGCCCCGTCCATGAGAAGCCTGTGGGGTTCCTGTGAGCCAGGTCGGGCACAGGTCCGCCACAGGTACGTCGGGCACGGTGGCCCCATGGACGACGTACCTCCCACCCGGTCCCTGCCCGTCGAGCCCCACCCCACCTCGTACGCCGCGGCCGGAGCCCAGGCAGCCCCGACCACCCAGCCCGCCGGCCGCTGGCAGCGCGTGCGCGAGCGCGCCTGGTCGCTGCGGGCGGTAGTGGCGGTGGCCCTGGCCTCGGTGCTGCTGGGCGGCGTCGGAGGTGCGGCCCTGGCCGGCGGCGGAGCGAGCGAGGACAGCGGCGGCCGGGCCGGACGG
>JAOPXU010000316.1 GCA_025964985.1 Nocardioides sp. | reverse complement strand
AGGTTGCCGCTCATGATGTGGAGCAGCTTGCCGCCCTCGAAGTTGGCGGTGCCGAGGATCTGGCGCAGGTACCACTCGGCGCGGGTCTCGTCCTCGAGCTCCTCCTCGGTGAAGTGCAGCGCACCGTCGGGGAAGTGCCCGCAGAAGATGATCATGTAGGACCACACGTTGCGCATCAGGTTGGACGCGACGTTGGCCTTCATCGTCGACTTCCACTGCTTGCCCGACAGTGCCGGGTAGAGCACGTAGTCCTTGAGGGCCTGGTTGCGGCCCTTCTTGGCGATCTGCTTGAGCTGGCGCTTCATCTCGACCGGGTCCTTCTTGCCCTTGCGGATCGCCTCGAGGTCGAGGTCGTGCAGGGCCACTCCCCACTGGAAGAGCCCGGCGAGCAGGGCGTTGGCGATCGGCTGGCCGAGGTAGTGGGGGTGCCACTTCTGCTCGCGCGCCATCCGCAGGATGCCGTAGCCGATGTCGTTGTCGTAGCCCAGCACGTTGGTGAACTGGTGGTGGATGTAGTTGTGGCTGTGCTTCCACTGCTCGGCCGGCTGGGCGGTGTCCCACTCCCACGACGAGGAGTGGATCTCCGGGTCGTTCATCCAGTCCCACTGGCCGTGCATGACGTTGTGACCGATCTCCATGTTCTCGAGGATCTTGGCCAGGCCGAGCGAGATGGTGCTGGCGACGAGGACCGGGCGGCGGTACTTCGCCTCGAGCGGGGAGCTCACGATCATGCCGATGCGGGCGGTGGCCGCCATCCAGCGCTGGGTGCGGATCACCCGGCGGATGTAGGCCGCGTCCGCGGCGCCGCGGGCCTCCTCGACCCGCTGGCGGATGGCGTCGAACTCGCGTCCGAGCGCCTCGACGTCCTCGGTGGTGAGGTGGGTGTACTCCTTGACGTCCGCGATGGCCACGGGGTGTCCCTTCGTTGGTCGTGCAGGGGTGTCGGTGGGGTGCAGGTGCGGTGGTGCAGGTCAGATGTTGAGGGTGCAGGGGCCGACCGCGACGGTCACGCACGTCTGCACCTGCTCGTTGGGCTGGTCGTACTCGTCGCCGTTGCGCAGGTCCTTCATGGTCCCGGAGATCTTGGTGACGGTGCAGGTGTGGCAGATGCCGACGCGGCAGCCGTAGGGCATGCCCACGCCGGCCTTCTCGCCGGCCTCGAGCACGGTGGTGGCGCCGTCGGCGTCGTACTCCTTGCCGGTGTTCTGGAAGGTGATCAGGCCGCCTTCACCGTCGCCGCTGTCGAGGTTGAGCGAGAACCGCTCGATGTGGAGCTGGTCCTCGAGGTCGGCCTCGTCCCAGTGCTGCTCGACGGCGTCGAGCATCGGGGCCGGGCCGCAGGCCCAGGTCTCTCGCTCGCGCCAGTCGGGGGCGACGTCGCCGAGCGAGGCGAGGTCGAAGATGCCCTGGTCGTCGGAGAACCACTCGTGGACGGTGAGCGTGGGGTGCTTGGCGTGCAGGTCCTGCAGCTCGCTGCGGAAGATCATCCGCTCGGGCGTCGTCGAGGCGTAGTGGAGGACCACGTCGCCCATCGTCCCGCGGCGGTCGAGGGTGCGCAGCATCGACATCACCGGGGTGATGCCGCTGCCGCCGACGAGGAAGAGCGACTTGGCCGGAGGCGGGTCGGGCAGCACGAAGTCGCCGTTGGGCGTGGCCAGCCGCACGATCGTGCCGGGCTCGAGGCCGTTGACGAGGTGGGTGGACAGGAAGCCCTCGGGCATGGCGCGCACGGTGATCGCGAGGTTGCGCCCGGACTTCTTGGGCGGGGAGCTGACCGAGTAGGAGCGCCAGTGGTACTTGCCGTCGACCTCGACGCCGATGCCGACGTACTGGCCGGGGCGGTGCTCGTAGCGCCAGCCCCAGCCGGGCCGGATGACGAGGGTGGCCGCGTCGTCGGTCTCGCGGATCACCTCCTCGACCCGGCCGCGCAGCTCACGTGAGCTCCACAGCGGGTTGAGCAGGGTCAGGTAGTCGTCGGGCAGCAGCGGGGTCGTGAGCTTGTCGGCGCTCTTGCGGACGCGCTCCCAGCTGACCCGGCTCTGCGGCGGTTTGGTGTCGCTCGTCACCGGTTCAGTGAACAGGTGTTGACTCGATCGCGTCAACGGTTCTTGCCGAATCCGCACCCGTCCTGGGCGGGGAACGGGACGGAAGTCACCCGTAAGGGCGGCTTCTGGACGGGCCGACCGGTCAGTCCGGCACGCGGTTGCCGTCGGCGTCCCAGTGCTCGGCCACCTTCTTGCTCGGCTGCACGCGCGGTGGCTCGCCCGGCATCTTGGGGTAGTCGGGTGGGAAGCTGAGCTCGACCGCGCCCTGCTCCTCCCACAGGTCCAGCAGCGGCTGGATCGAGTACGCCGTGTCGTCGATCGTCGCCCACGGGTCGCCGTCGGCGACGCGGTCGGGGACGGTGAAGAGGTTGAGGTCCTCCGGCCCGGTCAGGCCGGCGAGCTCGGCCCAGGTCACCGGGGTCGAGACCGGCGCGCCGGGGATCGGGCGCAAGGAGTACGCCGAGGCGATGGTCCGGTCGCGGTTGTTCTGGTTGTAGTCGACGAAGATCCGCTCACCGCGCTCCTCCTTCCACCACTCGACCGTCACGCCGTCGTCGCGGCGGGCCAGCTCGCGGCCGAACCCGATGGCCGCGTGGCGCAGGTCGGTGAACTCCCAGTCCGGACGGATGCGTACGTAGACGTGGATCCCCCGGTTGCCGCTCGTCTTGGGGTAGCCGACCAGCCCGAGCTCGCGGAGCAGCTCGTCGGCCAGCCCGGCGACGCGGACGGCGTCGGCGAACGACGTACCGGGCTGCGGGTCGAGGTCGATGCGCAGCTCGTCGGGGCGGTCGACGTCGCTGCGGCGCACCGGCCACGGGTGGAAGGTCAGGGTGCCCATGTGGGCGCACCAGACGGGCACGGCGATCTCGGTCGGGCAGATCTCCTCGGCGGTGCGGCCGCTGGGGAAGGTGATCTGGACCGACTCGAGGTAGTCGGGAGCGCCCTTGGGCACGCGCTTCTGGTAGAACGCGTCGGCGTCGCGGTCCTGGGGGCCGGTGGCCAGCTTCATGCCCGGGCGCACGCCTGAGGTCCAGCGCTCCAGCGCCGTCGGCCGGTCGCGCAGCGCGCGCATCAGGCCGTCCTCGACGCTGGCGAAGTACTCGGCCACCATCAGCTTGGTGACCTCGGGCGTGCGCTCGGTGGCCTCGTAGATGACACGGTCCGGGCTCGACACGCGCACGGCACGCCCGCCCGCCTGGACCTCGGCGGCGGGGGTCGTCGGCATGCGCCGACCCTAGCCCGGTCGGGCCGGGCGGGGGTCCCTGCGGATGGGGCCGCGGGGCGCATCCGTCGATACGGTCGGCGCACCCCCACCACTCCCAGGAGCACGCTTGCCCTCGCGCTGGTCCCACGCCGCAGCCGCCGTCGGTACGACGGCCGCGGCCGCCGCACTGTTCGCCTCGGCCGCCCTCGCGGCCGGCACCGGCGTCGACCCCACCGGCACCGCCGCTGACGACGTGGACTCCTCGACCGGCTCAGTCGTCGGCGTCGTGGTCGGGCCGACAGCGACTCCCCCGGCGGCGCTCGGGCCGAGCGTGCCGGTGGCCACCGACCTGGTCGCGCCCAACGGCGCCGACCTGTTCCAGATCAGCGCGGAGACCGACCACGACCTGCCGCAGGCGGCCCGCAAGGCCTACCGCGCCGCTGCTCGCACGATCGCCGGCGAGCGCCCCGACTGCGACCTGCCCTGGGAGCTCCTCGCCGGCATCGGCCGCGTCGAGACCGACCACGGCCGCTACGGCGGCTCCCGGCTCGGTGTCGACGGCGTCTCGCGCCCGCTCATCCGCGGCATCGCCCTCGACGGCGTCGGCCCGGTCGCGGCGATCCCCGACTCCGACGGCGGCCGGCTCGACGGCGACGAGGTGTGGGACCGGGCCGTCGGGCCGATGCAGTTCATCCCGACCACCTGGGCCTCCTCCGGCCGCGACGGCGACGGCGACGGGCGCCGCGACCCCGACGACCTCGACGACGCGTCCCTGGCCACGGCCGGCTACCTCTGCCCGGCGTCCGGCACGATCCTCGACGAGGCGGTGATGCGCGGGCAGGTGTTCGCCTACAACCACTCCGACTACTACGTCGACCTCGTGATCGCCTTCGCCATCGGTTACCACACCGGCGTCTTCGACATCCCGGCCCCGCCGGTCGAGCCCGAGCCGACCGCCGACCCGACGGCGCCCCCGTCGACCCGGCCCGGACAGACCCGCCCCACGCGCTCGCCCGCCGACCAGCCGACCCGCCAGCCCGAGCAGCAGCCCACCCGGCAGCCGGACCAGCAGCCGACGCGGCAGCCCGACCAGGAGCCGACCCGCCAGCCCGAGCAGGAGCCGACGCAGGAGCCCACCCAGGAGCCCACCCAGGAGGCCCCGCGGCTCGCCTCGGCCACCGGCCCGTGGACGGCGTGCGCCCCGACCTGGTGCCTGACCACGGTCCCCCTCGACCTCGGCCCGACCTCCCGCTACGCCCTGCGCGCGGCCGCGGACTTCGACGCCGACGGCACCGTCGAGACCAACCAGGCCGAGCTCGACGGACTCGTCGGCCAGGCCGTCACCGTGCATGTGCGCCGCGGCACCCGCGAGGTCTACCTCCTCAACGGCCTCGGCTACCGCAACGCCGACGGCTCCTTCGCGGGCTGACCGGCCGTCCGACCGGCTGACCGGTTGACCGGCCGCCGACTAGCGTCGGTGGCATGAAGCTGCGCTGGCCGTTCGGCCGCCACCGTCGACCTCAGGAGTGGGCGGCCACCCGTAGGCTGGAGGGCATGGCCTACGACGTGGAGAAGACCGACGAGGAGTGGCGGGCCGAGCTCTCGCCGCAGGAGTACCAGGTGCTGCGCCAGGCCGGCACCGAGCGTGCGTTCGTCGGCGAGTACACCGACACCGAGACGACCGGCATCTACCGCTGCAAGGCGTGCCAGGCCAAGCTCTTCGAGTCCGACACCAAGTTCCACTCCGGGTGCGGCTGGCCGAGCTTCTACCAGCCGATCTCCGACACGATCGAGTACATCGACGACAGCACGATGGGCATGAAGCGCACCGAGGTCCGCTGCGCCAGCTGCGGCTCGCACCTCGGCCACGTCTTCCCCGACGGCTACGGCACCCCCACCGGTGACCGCTACTGCATCAACTCGATCAGCCTGACGCTCGAGCCCGTCGACCCGACGTAGCCGTCCGGTCGGCGCTCAGGCGTCGACCAGCGCTCCGCCGACCACGACCACGCCGGCGCCCCAGCGGGCGTCGGCGTAGCCCTGCAGGCTGCCGTCGTCGTAGGTGACGTCGACGAGCACGTGCCCCTCCTGGTCGGCGTACGCGCCCTGGGCGCCGGGGAGCACCTCACCGACCTCGGTGGCGATCTCCTCGAGCTCGGCGGGTGAGTACGCGCGGCCGGGCGTCGGCAGCTCGACCGGCTCCTCGGGGGCCGGGTCGTAGAGGGCGCCGGGCACGGCCTCGGTGACGGTGAACGTCGTGCCGTCCCAGGTGCCGGTCACCGCGAAGGTGCCCCAGCGGACGTCGCCCTGCTGCTCGAAGTCCGGCGCCTGGTCCCTCCAGTCCCAGCCGACGACCGCCGGGCCGCCGCACTGCGGCGGGTAGGACTCGGCGATCGCCCCGAGGCACAGCTCGGGGCCGTCGCCGGTGTCCATCACGGTGGGCAGCGAGCGCGCGCGGACGGCACCGGGTGCGGCGGGCACCGCGGTCGGCACCGCTGCCGACGGCTGCGAGCCCGCCGGGTCCTGCGCGGTCGTCGGTCCGTCGTCCCCGCCGCACGCGGCGAGGCCCGGGGCCAGGACGACGAGGAGGACTGCGGCGGCCAGCGAGGTCTTCATGCTGGCTCCGACGACGTACGGCCGGCTCCGGTTCCCGTGCGCCGCCGAGGTCTGGACCAGGTCAGGGCACGGTCAGGGCAGGCGGGCGACGAGCTCGGCGACCGGGGTCAGCGCGCCGGTGTAGAATGGGATCTCCTCGCGCACGTGGCGCCGGGCGCGGCTGGCGCGCAGGTCGCGCATCAGGTCGACGATCCGGTAGAGGTCGTCGGCCTCGAAGGCGAGCATCCACTCGTAGTCGCCGAGCCCGAACGACGCGACGGTGTTGGCGCGCACGTCGGGGTAGGGGCGCGCCTGCATGCCGTGCTCCTTGAGCATGTCGCGCCGCTCCTCGTCGGGCAGGAGGTACCACTCGTAGGAGCGCACGAACGGGTAGACGCAGACGTGGCCGCGCGGCTCCTCGTCGTCGAGGAACGCCGGCACGTGGCTCTTGTTGAACTCCGCCGGGCGGTGCAGCGCCATCTGCGACCACACCGGGTCGAGCCGGCGGCCGAAGGCGGTGCGGCGGAAGCGGTGGTAGGCCGCCTGCAGCTGCTCGGAGTCGGCGGCGTGCCACCAGATCATCACGTCGGCGTCGGCGCGCAGGCCGCTCACGTCGTAGGTGCCGCGCACGACGACGTCGTCCTCGGCCAGCTCGGCGTAGAGCTTCTCGACCTCGGCGCCCTCGGCCTCGCGGTCGGCGCTGCCGGGTCCGTCACCGAGCAGGTCCTCGAGGCGGAACACCGACCACATCGTGTAGCGGATGGTGGCGTTGAGCTCCTTGAGCCGGGCGGCGTTGGTCTGGGCCGTGTCGCTGGAAGGGGTACCGGTGTCGCTCATGGCTCCATTGTGCCGGGCAGCACCGCAGCCGCCGCGGCCCGGCCCGACCCGATGCAGGCCGCCACGCCGACCCCGTCGTACGCCGCCCCGCAGACCGCGAGCCCTGGCACCCGGGCGACGTCGGCGCGGATGCGCGCGACGCGGTCGAGGTGGCCGACGGCGTACTGCGGCAGGCCCGCGCCCCAGCGCTGCACGTGGGTGGCGACCGGCGTCGCGCGCAGGCCGACGGCGGCCTGCAGGTCGGCCAGCGAGGCGGCCACGAGCTCGGCGTCGGTGCGCTGCAGCGTGCGCTCGTCGCCGACGCGGCCGAGCGAGGTGCGCAGGAGCACGACGTCGTGGTCGAAGCCCCACTTGCTGGAGGAGAACGTCGAGGCCTTGATAGCGCGGCCGTCGACCGGCGGCACCAGGAAGCCGGACGCCTCGGCGACGACCGGCGGCACGTCGGCAGGGTCGAAGGCGAGGGTGACCACGACGACCGAGGCGTGCTCGTAGGCGGCGAGCTCGGCCGCGGCGAGCGGGGCGACGTCGGCGAGCAGGCGGGCGGTCGGGACGGCCGGGGTGGCGACGACGACGGCGTCATAGGTGTCGCCCGCCACCGACCAGCCGGTGTCGGAGCGGGTGAGCTCGCGCACGACGACCCCGGTGCGGACGTCGAGATCCTCGGCGAGGCGGTCGACGAGCGTGCCCATGCCGCCGCGCAGGCCGGCGAAGACGGGGGTGCCGGGGTCGGGCGGCGGCGTGACCGGGCCGCTGCGGTAGCGCATCAGCACCGGCGCGGCGGCGAGCGTGGAGATGGCGCGGGCACGGCCGGCGTAGACGCCGCCCAGCAGCGGCTCGACGAGGCGGTCGACGACCTCGTCGCCCCAGCGCCGGGCGACCAGGTCGCCCACGGACACGTCGGCGTCGTCGGGCCCGGTGTCCTCGACCTGGTGCCGGGCACGGGCCAGGCCCTCGGGCGAGAGGATGCCGGAGGCCGCGAGCTGGTCGAGGTCGAGCGGCGCGCCGAGCATCGAGCGCGGCAGCGGGCGCAGGTCGCCGCGGGTCCAGATGCGCGAGGCGGTGAGCGCGGGGTGCACGACCTCGAGCCCGAGGTCGCGCGCCAGGCCGATGCCCTCGGGGCGCCGGTTGACCATGGCCTCGGCCCCGACGTCGACGGCGGCCCCGCCGACCGTCTCGCGACGGATCTTGCCGCCGGCCCGGTCGGTGGCCTCGAGGACCACGACCTCGGCGCCGGCCCGGTCGAGCTCGTGGGCGGCGGTCAGTCCCGCGACCCCGGCTCCGACGACGACGACCCGCATGCCCCCAGTTTCTCAGACCGCCATGGAGCCGAAGCCGCTGCGGTGGAAGACCAGCGGCGAGGCCGCGTCGGCGGCGTCGACGCCGGCGTCGACGGCGTGCAGGAGGAGCAGCACGATCGTGTGGTCGCCGGCCTCGACCTCGCGGTGGATCGAGCAGACGAAGCGGGCCAGCCCGTCGTCGAGGGTGACCGCGCCGTCGGCGGTCGCGGTGGTCGGCACGTCGTCGAAGCGGTGCTCTACCGGCCCGGCGAGCTGGCGGCACACCGCGCCGTGGTGGTCGGCCAGGATCGTCACGCCGAGGTGGGCGGCACGGCGCAGGTCGGGCCAGGTCTTCGACGTGTTGGCGATCGAGAACGACACCAGCGGCGGGTCCAGGCTCACCGAGGTGAACGACGAGGCGGCCAGGCCCACGGGTCGGCCGTCGACCTCGGCGGCGACCGCGACGACGCCGCTGGGGAACACCCCGAAGGCCTCGCGCAGCCGCTCGGGGTCGAGGTCCTGGTTGGTGGGCAGGTGCAGGGCCGGGACCGTGCTCATGCGGGGACTCCTGTCCGGGCGGCGAGCAGCGCGGAGACGACGGGGCGGGCCGAGGCCAGCCAGTCGGCGTACGACGCGGGGTCGTCGTGGGCGGCGTCGAGCACGTAGAGGCCGCGCACCGGCACGACCGCGCCGATCTCGGTCAGGACCGGGCGCAGCGTCAGCTCCGGCGCGAGCGCGTGGTCGGGGGCGGCGCCGAGCATGAGGGGCACCGCGATCCCGCTCAGCCCGGTGCCGTGCGCCGGCGCGAACCGGTCGAGGAACAGCTTGAGCAGCCCCGTGTAGGTCGCCTTGTACGTCGGGCAGGCGACGACGACCAGGTCGGCCGCGGCGACCTGCGAGACGAGCTCGCCCACCGCGGCGTCGCGCGGGTCGAGCAGGCCGGCGCCCACGGTGGCGAGGTCGAGGACCAGGTCGGGCTCGGCGCCCGTCAGCTCGCGCGCGAGGTGGGTGGCCGACGCGAGGGTGCGCGAGCCGGGCTTGGGGTTGCCGACGACGACGGCGACGCTCGTGATGCTCATGCGCCGGCCTTCCGGCCGCCGAAGGGGACGGCCGGCGCGCGCACCGCGGCCGGGGCCGGGTGCTCCCACAGCCCGCGCCGGGCCAGCTCGGGCAGGACGCCCTCGCCGAAGCGGTAGGACTCCTCGAGGTGCGGGTAGCCGGAGAGGACGAACTCCTCGATGCCGACGGCGGCGTACTGCTCGACGAGGTCGGCGACCTCGCTGTGGCTGCCGACCATGGCGGTGCCGGCGCCGCCGCGGACCAGCCCGACGCCGGCCCACAGGTGGGGGTGGATCTCGAGGCCGTCCTTGCTGCCGGCATTGAGCTCGAGCATCCGGTGCTGGCCCTCGGACTCGCTGCGCCTGAGCCCGGACTGCACGCGCTGGATCTCCTCCTGGGAGATGCCGGCGAGCAGGCGGTCGGTCTCGGCCCACGCCTCCTCGCTGGTGTCGCGGGCGATGGTGTGGAGCCGGATGCCGAAGCGCATCTCGCGGCCCTCGTCGGCGGCCAGCTTGCGGATCCAGTCGACCTTGTCCTGCACGGCGGCCGGCGGCTCGCCCCAGGTCAGGTAGACGTCGGCGTGCTTGGCCGCGACCTTGCCCGCGGCCGGGGAGGACCCGCCGAAGTAGATCTCGGGCAGCGGATCGGGGATCTGGGCGAGGACGGCGTCCTCGACGGTGTAGTGCTCGCCGGCGAAGTCGACGGTCTCGCCGGTCCACAGCCGGCGCACGACCTCGAGGAACTCGTCGCAGCGCGCGTAGCGGCCCTCCTTGTCGAGGAAGTCGCCGAACATCCGCTGCTCGTGGCTCTCGCCGCCGGTGACGACGTTGAGGAGCAACCGGCCGCCCGTGAGGTTCTGGAAGGTGCCGGCCATCTGCGCGGACAGGAACGGCGCGGTGAGGCCCGGGCGGAACGCCACCAGGAACTTCAGCCGCTCCGAGACCTGGCTGAGCATCGCGGTCGACAGCCAGGCGTCCTCGCACCAGGCGCCGGTCGGGGTGAGCGCGGCCTCGAAGCCGAGCTGCTCAGCGCTGCGGGCGATCTGGCCGAGGTAGGGCACCGAGGCGGGACGACCGGCGACGCCGGCCTCGACCCCGTGGCCACCGCCGACGACCTGACGTCCGTCACCGCCGTTGGTGGGCAGGAACCAGTGGAACTTCAGCGTGCTGGCCATCGTGCGTCCTTCCGTGGCCCGGCGCCCGTGGGGCCGGGCCGTCTCGGCAACTAACTACAGTGACTTTATCTAGTTCAACCCGTGGCGCAACACGCGGGGCCCGCGCGCCGCCCGGCCGTCGTATGTCGCACGTCGGTCTAGACCAGTCGCCCGCGGACGGAACGGGCGGCCCGGCCGTCGCGTCTCCTCCCACATGACCTCTCGAGCCCGCCGCCTCGTCGCGGCCACCGCGTCCACCGTCCTGCTGGGCCTCGCGGTGACCGCCTGCTCGGCGAACAGCGACGACGAGTCCGGCGGCAGCAGCTCTGCCGACGCCGGCAGCGCCGAGGGGTCGCTGCCGATGGAGGAGCAGGCCGCGGCCGAGGTCCCTGCTGCGGCGGCCGACCAGGATCGCGCAGGCGCCGGCGGGGACTCGAGCCTGAGCGCCTTCGCCGCCGCCGACAGCGTCACCGCTGCCGAGAGCGGCGGTCAGGCCGCACCCCCGGACCGGCTCGAGGTCGACCCGGACCCGCGCTCGCTGATCAAGAAGGGCAACGTCGCCCTGCGCTCGGAGGACGTCGAGGACACCTTGTTCGAGATCGGCAAGGTCCTGCAGCGCACCAACGGCGAGGTCGCCCAGAACGACACGCAGGCCGACGACGAGGGCGAGCCCGAGCAGGCGCTGCTCACCGTCCGGGTCCC
Organism: Nocardioides sp.; assembly: GCA_025964985.1. Classification (GTDB taxonomy): domain Bacteria; phylum Actinomycetota; class Actinomycetes; order Propionibacteriales; family Nocardioidaceae; genus Nocardioides. The sequence goes on along the minus strand of JAOPXU010000316.1, from coordinate 2,254 downwards.
GGTCGAGGAGTTCACCACCGCGATCACCGCGCTGGAGTCGCTCGGCACCGAGTCCGAGGGCGTCGACCTGATCACCAGCAGCCAGAACACCAGCGACGTCAGCACCGAGGTCATCGACGTCGACGTCCGCGTGGCCCTGCAGCGCCGCAGCATCGACCGGATCAGCATCCTGCTCGAGCGGGCCAGCAGCATCCGCGACATCGTCAGCATCGAGCGCGAGCTGGCCCGTCGCGAGGCCGACCTCGGCTCGCTGCAGAAGCGCCAGACGTTCCTCGCTGACCAGACGTCGCGCTCGACGATCACGATCTCGGTCGAGCGGCCGGAGATCAAGGCCGCACAGCGCGAGAAGGAGAAGGACGACGACGGCTTCGGCGCCGGTCTCAGCAACGGGTGGGACGCCTTCAAGAGCGTCACCACCGGGCTGCTCACCGCCACCGGCGCGCTGCTGCCCTTCGCGATCGTCCTGCTCGTGCTCGCGGTGCCCGCGCGGATCCTCCTGCGGCGCCGTCAGCCCGCCATCGACCTGCGCTCGTCGCGCACCCCCGACTCCGCCTGAGGGTCAGCGGTGGATGCGCAGGTGCGGGGAGCGCTCGTCGAGCACCCGGCCGCTGCGGGCGAACTCGGCCCAGGTGCGGCGCACGGGACGACCGGCCGCCTCGACCTCGGCCCACGGGGTCCCGGCCACCAGGGGTGAGGTCTCCCAGCCCGTGCGGTGCGGGAAGAGGAGGACCAGCTCGATCGTGTGGGCACCGGCGAGGTCGCCCTGGTGCGGGCCCCACGAGATCGTGTATCGGCGCGCCCGCCCGCCGGCACGGCGGTGGCGACGCACGAAGCGCCGGGCGTCGCGGGTGTAGATGCGCCGCGTGGTCGCGCGGACGACGGCCTCGACCGCCGGGCGCCCGAGCAGCGGCGCCCGCTGCACGCGCTCGAGGGCCGGCACCTCGGTCACGAAGAAGCTGCTCTCGCGACTGTTGGTGCCGATCAGCACCTCGACGTCGGGGGCGACGGCGTCCCAGGCGGCCTCGAGGTCGTCCTCCTGCGGCAGCGGGGCATGGCCGTACTGCAGGCCGAACGGCATCGCACCGATCAGGCCGAAGGACCGGGCGCGCTGGTTGAGGCGGTCGTAGTGGGTGACGACCTCCTCGGCGGGGGCGTCGGCCGGGACGGTGCTGGCCTCGGCCGCCATCGCCGCAGTCATCGCGTCGCGGCCGCGGGTGATGCCGAGCGGTGCGCTCTGCACGATCGCGCGCTGGAAGAGCCCGCGCGCGCCGTCGGCCACCATCAGGTGCGCGACCGCGTCGGCGCCTGCGGACTCGCCGAACGCCGTCACGTTGGTGGGGTCGCCGCCGAACCCGGCGATGTTGCGCCGGACCCAGCGCAGCGCCTCGACCTGGTCGAGCAGGCCGAGGTTGGCCGGGCGGCCGTCGGGGCTGCCGAGGTAGCCGAACAGCCCGAGCCGGTAGGTCACCGAGACCACGACGACCCGCTCCTCGCGCACGAGGACCGCGGGGTCGTGGATCGGTACGTCGCCCGCGCCGCTGACGTAGGAGCCGCCGTGGATGAACACCATGACCGGCAGCCGGTCGTCGGGGCGGGCGTCCTCGGGCACCGTGACCGAGAGCCGCTGGCAGTGCTCGTCCTGGTCGAGGTCGCCGAACCCGTCGGGGAACATCCGCTCGAGCAGCGGCGAGCCGGCCTGCGGGCACGCCGGGGCCCACGACGTCGCGTCGACGACGCCGGTCGCGGGTGGCTCGGCCACCGGGGCGGCGTACCGCTCGGCGCGGGCGTAGCGGATGCCGGTGGCGCGGACGACCCCGCGGTCCCGCCAGCCGACGACCGTGCCGGCGTCGCAGACGAAGCGCGGGGCGGCGGCGTCAGTCACGCGGCTCGTAGGTCTGGACGAACTCGGTCAGGCGCGCGAGCTGGTCGGGGTCGGTCGAGGGGATGACGCCGTGGCCGAGGTTGAAGACGTGGCCCTGGGCGGCGCGCCCGGCCTCGAGGATCTCGGCCGCGCGGGCGGTCATGACCTCCGTCGGCGCGAAGACGAGCGTCGGGTCGAGGTTGCCCTGGACCGCCCGGTCGCCGACGAGCGGGATCGCGGAGGCGAGCGGGGTGCGCCAGTCGACGCCGACGACGTCGGCCCCGGCCTCGCCCATCAGGCCGAGCAGGTTGGAGGTGCCGACGCCGAAGTGGATGCGGGGCACGCCGAGCTCGCCGGCCGCGGCGAGCACCCGGGTCGAGTGGGGCATGACCG